>NZCH01000082.1 GCA_002688155.1 Phycisphaerae bacterium | reverse complement strand
ATCTCAAAGCCCTTGAAGTAGGTTTCGTTCAACTTGAATGTGATCGTCAGACCATCGATCTTGGTGACTGAAGCGATCTTGCTTACGTACGACCGGTCGCGCGGCGCGGCGACCTTGGGGTTCATGATCCAGTGATAGGTGAACACCACGTCATCGGCGGTGACCGGTTGGCCATCAGAAAAACGCGCCTGTTCACGCAATTTCACGGTGATCGTCAACCCGTCGTCGCTGATGTGCCATGACTCTGCCAGATCAGGTTGCCATTCGAGCGTGACCGCATCGCGCGACGCCAGGGATTCCATCACGTAGTTGGAGATCACCGATTGATACACGTCCGAGGAGACCAGCGGCGTGAGTTTGCCCACCGCCACGCCGAAGGCATCGATATACCAGTCGCCCGGAGCGTAGTCGTCCATTTGGGTGGCGGCCCGCCGGCGCGGGAACGGAAGGCCGGCCGTCGACGCCTGGGCGTCGTCGGCGTCGGACACGCGTACCCCCTGCGCCAGCGCCTGGCGGATCCTCTTGAGTTCAACCGCCTGGTCGTCGAGCGTGACGCCAATCTGTCCAAGCTGATCCCACTGTCGATCGTACTGTTTCATCGCAAGCCACACACTGACAATCAGCACGACAAGCAGCACCGCGAGTACGAGGTCACGAAATCCGAAGCGGTTTCCCATGGTTCATTCCTGACTTCTGACTTTCGGTTCTTGATTGATCACGTGTATGCGTGATCGGCAACTTGCGAACCGGTCAGCGAAAATCTGCAAATATGCGTCACGTCGCGGCGCGAGGGTCGAGGCGGGCTCGTAGTGCGTCGCCGACGAAGTTCAACGCCAGCAGCGTGAGTCCCAGCAGGGTACACGGCCAGACCAGCAGCCACCATCGCGAGGGCGTGCTGGCCTGGCCCAGGGAACGCAGTTGTTGTACACCGTCGGCGGCGAGGTTGCCCCAGCTTGGCAGCGGCGCCTGCACGCCGATGCCAAGGAAACTCAAAAACGATTCCTGCAGGATCGCCATGGGCACGGTCAACGTTGCATAGACGAGGATCGGGCCCACAAGGTTCGGCAGCAGATGCCGCGCGAGCACACCGGGCGTGCCGACGCCGCACGCGCGGGCCGCCTCGATGAACGGCATTTGCCTTAGCGACAGCACCTGTCCACGAATCACGCGCGCCATGGTCAGCCAACTCACGCCGCCGATCGCGATCAGCAGGGTCGTAATGTCCGCCACGCCGGTCGCCACGTCGGCCTTGAATATCCCGCCTGCGGCCTTTACAAACAGCGGGCGAAGGGCGATGCCGACCAGCACGACCAGAAGCACGTACGGCAGGCCGTACAGCACGTCGACGATGCGCATCATTGTTGCATCGGTGCGTCCCCCGGTGTACCCCGCGAAGGCGCCCCAGGCCACGCCGATGACGACGGAGATGACGGCCGCAGCAACGCCGATGCCCAAGCTGATGGCGCCACCGAGCAGTGTTCGCCACAGCAGGGGCCTGCCCAGGTCGTCCGTACCCATGGGTTCCGCCCACGACGGGCTGGCGAGCGCCATGTCGCCCGTCGCGCCGCTGAGTCTTTGCTGGTCGTAACGCTTCAAGGATACCGGCAGTGCAAGGGCGCACGGCAATGCAATGATCAGAAGGATGACGTACCCGATTCGGCCGTACAAACCCGCTTGGCCGATGTGCCGGCGTGCGCCGGCGCGGCGCCGGCTTTGCCCGGGCGGGGCAGTGATACTCGCGTCGGTCGTCATCGCGTGGTGAGTATAACGCCGGCAATCCGCCCGCACACACGACGCAGCGCTCACTGTGTCGTGTACCCGGCCAATTGCAGCACGCACTGCGTCGCGGCGTCGGCAAAGGGCACGTGCTCATATGGTTCCGTGATCGCCCGCAGCGCTTCGCGCTGCGCTGCGCGGCGGTGCGTACCTGCCAACAGCAGTGTGAGCGCTTCGACCAGCGGGCGCGGGTCACCGCTGTGGGGCACGAACTCGGGGACGACCCATGGCCGGCCGGCTGCCTCGGCGATCATGTTAGGCAACGCATACGTATTGCTGGTCGTCATCGGGCGAATCAATAGATTGGCTCGAAACCAGTTGAGGTTGTACATGGCGACCATGGGGGTGCGCAGCATCGCGGCCTGCAATGTCGCGGTGCCCGCCGCGATCAGCGCCACGTCGCAGTCACGCAGCGTTTGCCCGGTTTGCCCGACGCGCACGCGAAATGGCGGCGAATCGCACCTGCGCTTTTGTGAAAGTGCGTCGATAGATTGCGCAGCGCGCTCATCCGCGGCCGCTACGGTCACGCACAGGTCGGCGAACCGTCGGCGCAGCATGTTGGCGGTGCGCGCCATGGTCGGCCAGTTCATGCGAATTTCGTGCTCGCGCGAGCCGGGGAGAAGGCCGAGTGTTAACGATTCGTCGCTTGCACCCATGTTCACATTGGCGTGGCCGGTTTCGTTTACTTGAATCATCGGCTCAGCGTCGTTCTGGTCGAGGTTGTGATGTTCCGACGTCAACGTGTGCGGCGCCAGTGGATGTCCGACAAACGTCGCGCGGACGCCCTGACGCGTAAACCACGCCGGCTCGAACGGCAGCAGGCACAGCACGTGATCGGTCAATCGGCGCAATTTGCCGATACGCGACGATCCCCAGAGCCACAGTTGCGGCGCTGACAGATGCGCGATGCGCGCGCCCGGACGCCGGTCACGGATCATCTGGCAGATTGACCAGTTAAGAACCGGGCTGTCTATCGGTACGTGTGCGACAATGTCGTGCCGGGCGACGAATGACTTGAGTTGACCCAGCCGCGCGACGTGACGGCGCAGGTGCGGCAGCAGGTCGTCGCCGAGCATGGCGGCGTGCTGGGCGGTCATTTCGATCATTTCCGCGCCGGCTTGCTGCATGCGAGGTCCGCCAAGCGCCCAGAGGTGCAGGTCCGGATGGGTGTCGCGCAACCGTCGAATCACCGGGGCCGCCAATTCGTCACCGCTTGGCTCAAACGCACTGAACAACATGCCGCGTCGAGGGGACATCGCTATTCCCGGTTATCGATCTTCGATTTTCAGTTTTCGCAGACTGAGGCATCATGTGCCGACACGGCCCTTCGTCCTGTTGTGCCATGAACCGCGCAATCGCGCGTCAGCGCATCAAGTCGGAAATTGAATATCGCAAATCCGTTCACCTGCCGTACGACTCTTTGGCGAGCGTTTGAACCCGGGCGGTGGCACTGCGCGCCTTATCGAGAAGTTCTTGTCGACTTGCACCCGTCGGTTTGCGTTTCGCCAACCGCCACGCGCGGAAGAAGTGGCGTTCGGCTGTGCGCAGAGCCTCGTACAACTCGCGGCTAAGCTGTGCACGCTCGATTGCAGGCGCTTTGGCGGGGATCGCCAGCGCCGGACGGATTGTGCTCATCTTCACCGGCGGCAGCGGTGACCAGCCGATGTCTTCGATTTGACCAGGGGTCACGCCCAGACCTTTGAGTACGCTCGAAGCGATGGCCATGTACCCGTTCTCGCGCGGGAACCGGCCCTGGTAGGCCGGCGCTGAATGCACGAGCGTGTGCGTGGGCTCACTCGGACTCGCTCCGGCTTCACGAAACTCCGCGGTGCGCGTCAGGCCCCGCACGTTGTACATGTTGTACGTATCGACGAACAGCCCGACGAACAATGTATCCGTATCGACGGAGACGGCGTAAGTTGTTTGCGCGAGCGTGAGCAGGTGGTCGTTGTACCCGCCGGCACCTTTCATCGCCGTGCCGCCCTCCGGGTTCGCGGGCGCACTTATCAACACGACCTGACGGACCGTGTCGCACGACTTCGCCTTCGTGACCAGTTTCAGCAGGTTGCGCTGGTAGAGGGCTTCGACCGGCTCGTCCTCAGGTCGCTGCAGCACGTCGTTGTAGCCCAGGCAATACATCACGACCGTCGGCTCGGTCATGTCGAACAATTCGTCGATGAAGTCGATTGCGGACGTCGACGTGGCGCCTTCTTTGCCACCGTTGAAATGCGAAAGCTCGGCGTCGGGCATGATCGCCATGAGCGCGGCCATGACGGCGCGCGTGCACAAGCCTTGCTGGGTCAGTTCATCGCCGACGAACAGGATCCGGTCGCCCGGTTGGATGACCTGCGCCAACCGGTTCTCGTCGTATACGTGGTCGTCAATCGGTGACGGCGGTTCGACTGTCGTGTCGCTGTCAGACGCCGCCGCCTGCGATGACGCGGGCACCCCATCTGGCGCCCCCGCACCGCCGTCCGTCTTCGGCGCGCTCTTGCAGCTGAACGAGAAGACCACCCCCGTCACCATCAACAGGAACGCTGCGATTTGGGTTCGGTAGCGCATGTTGGGAATATCGACAGGCAATGACACTCGGATTCAACATTCGACATGCGAAATCCGTGCTTTATTTGTCATTGGGTACTGGGCGTTTGGGTACAGGTGTACGCGCACGCCCTTCGTTCATGCCCCGCGCCGCGGCTGCGGCGTCGATTAGCGTCACCATTTCTGCCACCGCCGAGGGCAGTCCGATGAACACCGCCTGGGCGATGATCGCGTGGCCGATGTGCAGTTCACGCAGGCCCGGCAGTTGGGCGATGGGTTTGACGTTGTGGTAGTTGATCGCATGGCCGGCATTGAACCACATGCCGTTATTGACAATACGTTGCCCGCCGGTGATGACCTTCGCCAACTCGTCGGCGACGATGGGCTCGTCCAGCCTGCCGACGGCGTCGGCGAATTTCTCGGCGAACGGACCGGTGTGGACCTCGCACCACTCGAACCCCGCATCCGCTGCGGCGTCGATCTGCGCCGGGTCAGCGTCGAGAAACGCACTGGGCGACACGCCTGACGCCTTGAGCGCTGCGGTCACGTCCTTCATGCGCGACAACTGGCCGGCAACATTCAGCCCGCCTTCTGTTGTGATTTCCTGCCGGCCTTCGGGCACCAGCGTAGACATGTGCGGCCCTACGCGCGCCGCGATCGCGATCATCTCGTCCGTTGCCGCCATTTCCAGGTTCAGTTTCACCTGGCAGATCGTTGCGACGCGGTCCAGGTCGTGGTCCTGAACATGCCTTCGATCCTCACGCAGATGCATCGTGATGCACTGGGCACCGGCGACCTGTCCCTGGACCGCCGCCCAGGCCGGGTCAGGCTCAACGCCCATCCGCGCTTGACGCAGTGTTGCAACATGGTCGACGTTCAGGCCTAGCGTGGGCATGGTTGGGTCCAAAGCGTATGTAACCTGCGGCACGGCCCTTGCGCTTCGCGGGCGGGCCGAAAAACGGTGGGGCGCATCGCATACGACAGCCCCTCGACGACGCAGCCCGGCCACACTATACTATTGGGTTCGCAACGCAAGCGTACCAGACCGAACGCAAGCAACATGAGGTGAGTCATGGCACACAAAAAGGGACAGGGAAGCTCAAAGAACGGACGTGACTCGAACGCGCAATCCCGCGGCGTGAAGATGTACGGCGGGCAGACAACGCAAGCCGGCAACATCATTGTCCGGCAATGCGGCACGCCGTTCAAACCCGGCTATCAGGTCGGCATCGGCAAAGACAACACGCTTTTTGCGCTGTCGGACGGCGTGGTGACTTTCCAGGGCCGAAAAGTGCACGTCCGGCCGGCGTAGCGTTTGACGTACCTCGAAACTCAACGACCATCGCGGGCGCGTCAAAGCGCTCGTTTTTTATTGAACCACAGTCGCAGCACGTAGCGTTCAAAGGGCAATCATGTTTATTGATACCGCCACCATCCTTGTTCGCGGCGGCAAGGGAGGCGCCGGCGTCGTCGCGTTTCGGCGCGAGAAGTACGTTCCAAAGGGCGGCCCCAGCGGTGGCGACGGTGGTGACGGTGGATCGGTCGTTCTCGTCGCGGACGTTGGTGTTGACACGCTACTGGACTTTGCCGGCCGCAAACACTGGTACGCGCCTGACGGTCAGCCGGGACAGGGTAAACAGATGCACGGGCGTGACGGCGACGATGTGCGCGTCGCGCTGCCGGCAGGCACGCTCGTCTACGACGACGCGTCCAGTGAACTGCTGGGCGATCTGGACGAAGTCGGCAAGGAACTGATTATCGCTCGCGGGGGCAATGGCGGGTTCGGGAATGAGCACTTCAAGACGGCTACCCAGCAGACGCCGCGGCAGTGCACGCCAGGCAATCCGCCTGACCCGCCTGAGGCGCGTGCGATTCGCCTCGAATTGAAACTGATTGCCGACGTCGGGCTGATCGGCAAACCCAACGCAGGCAAGTCGACGTTCCTCGCCGCCGTGTCCAAGGCCAGGCCAAAGATCGCCGATTACCCGTTTACCACACTTGAGCCGAATCTGGGCATCGTCGACCTGCAGGGGTATCGCCGAATTGTCATCGCGGACATTCCCGGCCTGATCGAAGGCGCTTCGCAGGGGCAGGGGCTGGGGACGAAGTTTTTGCGACACGTCGAGCGCACGTGCGTGCTCGTGCACCTGTTGGAAATCGATCCAACCGATGGCTCCAATCCGATCACAAACTATCACGCGATTCGCGCAGAACTGGCGGCGCACTCGGCCGCACTTGCAGACAAGCCGCAGATCGTGGCAATCAGTAAAATAGATTTGTTGCCTGACCTGGCGGACCGCAGCGCCGCGGTCGAGCTGATCGAGGCCGAACTGGGTGTCAAGCCGTTTACGATCAGCGCCGCAACACACGAAGGCCTCGAACCACTGCTTGAGACGTGCTGGCGGCGGTTGGAAAAGTAAATGAAGGGAACGTCCACCATGTCCGTCAACCTGATCGCGATCAACATCGGCAACACGCGCACGCAAGTGGCCGCGGTGGTTGACGGAGAGGTGATTGACGTGGTCGCCTGTGACCCGCAGGACGCGGCCATGCTGACAGACGCAGTGCGCATCGCCAATGCGGAACTGGTGGACAAGACGCAGCGGGTTGCCATGGTCGCGTCCGTGAACAGCGAAGGTGAAGACGTGATTGACCAGGTGGTCCGCGAGACGATCGAGGCGCGCACGACATACGCACATCGCGATGTGCCGATCCCGATCGGACTGCAACTTGACCCCGAGGCGATTGTGGGCGTCGATCGGCTCGTGAATGCTGCGGCTGCGTATGACGTGCTCAAACAGTCATGCGTTGTAGTCGATGCCGGGACGGCAGTAACGGTTGACTTCGTTGATGGCACGGGCACGTTTCACGGCGGCGCGATCGTGCCGGGAGCGCGTCTGATGATGCGGTCGCTGCACAAATACACGTCGCAGTTGCCGGAAGTCGAACCGGCAGCCCCGATCGAGCCGATCGGGCACAACACCGTCGAAGCGATGCGCACGGGGGTGTATTACGGGCTGCGTGGCATGGTGCGCGAGCTGGTTGAGCAATTCGCCCAGGTGGCCGGCACGTTTCCCCTGGTCGTCGCGACCGGCGGTGACGCGCAGTGGCTTTTCGAGGATTTTGACCTGCTGGACAGGCTGGTGCCGGACCTGACGCTGCGAGGCCTTGCGGTGACCTTGCGGGCGGCGCTGGAGCGGGAGACATAACCCCCACGCGGCAGCCATTTTACCCATCTTGCCCCACTTGCCCATTTTTACGGCGAACCAGCGCAACCCGGGCCGCGTACCTTATTTCAACGATTTTTACGGACTAAGTATTGACACTGCGGCAGTAGCGGGTTATCCTAAACTGACGTTTAAGCTTTGTCCCGACTGGGACGATTCTAGAATAGGTGGAGCTTAGGCGTAGGCTGCGACGGTGGAACGTCGCAGGGAACAGTGAAAGAGAACACACCGGAGTTGCGAGAACGGCCATGCCGTCAACAGAGAAAGAATCAAACAGGAAGCGGTTGGTTTCTGCGCAGGGGTTGAGCGATCACCAGACTGCTGAGCAGCATGAT
>NZCH01000081.1 GCA_002688155.1 Phycisphaerae bacterium | reverse complement strand
CGGCACATCCATCATGATGGGCCAGCGCACCTACGAGTTGTGCAACGGCCAGGTCCTGGCCCGCCCGGTCGCGAAACTTCAGGTCGTCGGCAAAACCCAAGGCGTCATGACGTACGAGGCGCTTGCCCTTGCGAGTCAGGCAACCGACGCGCAACATCGTCTGGTCGAGATGACATGGTCGTTCGTCAAACCGTTCCAGGCAGGCCATTTCGATGCGGCAATCACGGCGATCGACATATTCGACGCCGAATTCGGTGATTCGAAACTCAGCACCCTTTATCGAAAAACGTGCGAACAATTGATTGAGAACGGCGCGCCCGACGACTTCACGGGTGAGATCGTGCTTGAAACGAAGTAACCCCGCAGGGGCACAGACGCCCTAAAACACCGGCCCAATCAACCACGGCGCGAACTCTTCGTCGCCGACGCCCTGCGCTGCACTCTTGGACGCTTCGCCACCGGCGACGCGCAGAATCATGTCGAAGATTTCGCGGCCGACGGTTTCGACCGGCGTGCCGGTGAGAATTTTACCCGCGTCGATGTCCATGTCATCGTTCATGTGTTCGAAAAGACGCGTGTTGGTCGCGACCTTGATGCAGGGCGCCGGCTTGCAGCCGAACGCGCTGCCGCGGCCGGTGGTGAAGACGACAATGTTGGCGCCGCCTGCGACCTGGCCGGTCACGCTCACCGGGTCGAAGCCCGGCGAATCCATCACGACCATGCCTGACGTGTCCACGCGCTGCGCATACTGGTACATCTGCGCAAACGGACTGTTGCCCGATTTCGCGACGGCGCCCAGTGACTTCTCGTAAATCGTCGTCAGTCCGCCGGCCTTGTTGCCCGTGGACGGGTTGTTGTTGATCGTCTCGCCAAACATATCCGCGTACGCTTCCCACCACTTGATGCGTTCGAGCAGCTTTTCACCAACGTCGCGCGTCACGGCACGGCGGGTCAGCAGGTGCTCAGCACCGTAGAGCTCGGTCGTCTCGGCGAGAATGCTCGTTCCACCCTGTGCCACGAGTATGTCAGACGCGACACCCAGCGCGGGGTTGGCGGTGATACCGCTGTTGCCGTCGCTGCCGCCGCACTGCAGCGCGACGGTGATCTTGCTTGCCGGTTGCCGCGTGCGCTTGCAAGTGTTGGCACGTACGATCATTTTCCCGACCAGTTCGATACCACGCTCAACGGTGCGCGCGATGCCGCCTTCGGTTTGAATGATCAGCACTTTGGGCTCGGTGTCTCGGCCGAGTAACCGCTCCGGTGGAATGAGCTCGCCGGCCTGGTTCGTTTCGCAGCCCAGACCAATGATGAGAAAGTCCGAAACGTTGGGGTGACTGCAGAACCCGTCGGCAACGCGCTTCAGATTCGCGCCGTCCAAGCCGCCAGGCGCCATGCCACAGCCGCCCTTGTGTGAAACGGCGAACACGCCATCGACGTTCGGGTACGGCCGCAGCACGTCGCCCGTGAAGTGACTGACGATTTTGTCGCAGACGGTGGCCGAGCAATTCACGGAGCTCACAAGCACGATGTAATTGCGCGTGCCCGCGCGTCCGTCGGCGCGGGTATAGCCATCAAAATACTGCGTTTCGTCAGGTTCAGGGACCGGTGTCACCTTCGTACAGAACTCATAATCGCGTGTGAACTGATCACATGACACGTTGTGCGTGTGCACGTGCTGGCCCGGTTCGATCGGCGCCGACGCAAAGCCGATCGTGTTGCCGTACTTGACGATCGGCTCGCCCTTGGCAATTCGTGTGATCGCCACCTTGTGCGCCTGGGTGATCGGGTCGGACAGCGTGACCTCACTGTCATTGGCCTTAACGCGCGCATCGGCGGGCAAATGTCGGCCTGCCACCGCGACATTGTCCGCGGGGTTAAGGAGTATCAATGAGCCAAAGGGCGCGTCGGTTGTCATAAGTTCACTCTTACCTACTGCACCTTGGTGGGGCGAAGTATTGTATCCTGACCGTCACTTGTCATGCTGATCTACCGTATCAGGAAAGGCGTCGTCGTCTGCACCGGGGAAGGCGTGCACCTGCCAGCCAACATACAACGGTTGACCGGCCTCGGTATCATCCCGCCAGCGGACCTGACGTTACGCAGTGGCGACCAGGCCCGCATTTCGAACACTGGCTAGCACCGTGACGTGATGTTCGTAGTGACCGATTGCATCCGAGGCCGCGGATACCCCCGCACCACCTTCGCAGGTGCGGGCCTGGAAAATCGCGCATGTCAAGCACATTTGCCATGCGTGGGCCGCCCTTCGATAATGGCTTGATGTCAACGCAGGTCACGACGATCAGGGCAATTGATGCCGGCGGGATCGCCGAAGCGGCGGATCAAGCCGGTTCGGTGATGCACGATGGCCAATTGGCCGTGTTTCCGACCGAAACGGTTTACGGGATCGGAGCGGCTTTGGCGTCGGCTGCGGGCATGGAAGCGCTGCGATCGTTCAAGGGCCGGCCCGAGCAGCCATTCTCCGTGCATCTTCCCGACCGTGACGCGGTGTGGCGTTACGTCAGCGATGACAGCGCGCTGCTTCGCAGGCTGGTGCGAAAAGCATTGCCCGGTCCGGTGACGCTGCTGGTTGAGGTCAGCGACTCGGTTATCGAGCAAAAAGTTGCCGCGCTTGCGGCCGAACTTGAGAGTGTTTGCGGCGCGGACGCGGACCCGGCACGGTTACGCGCGTGCCTTTACAGCCGCAACACGATCGGCCTGCGCTGTCCCGACCACGCCGCCGGTCAAGCGGTGCTTGGCGCAGTGCAGGGGCCCGTGGTCGCGTCGAGCGCGAACCCGAAAGGTGCCGATGCGCCACATGACGCGGACGAAGCGGCAGCATACGTCGGCGGCGCCGCCGCCGTGATCATCGATGGCAGACGGTGCAAGTACGCCAAATCGTCGACCATCGTACGCATCGCCCAAGGCGCCGCGGGCACGAAACTGACCGTCGAACGCGACGGCGTCTTTGACGAACGGTTTATTCGCAAACTCACGCGCTGGACGGCCCTGATGGTCTGCAGCGGCAACACCTGCCGTTCACCAATGGCACAAGCACTGGCGGCGCAGATGCTGGCACAGCAATACAACGTGGCGCCCGAGGACCTGCCATCGGCAGGCTTCGTGATCGAGTCCGCGGGAACGTACGCGGCGTCGGGGCAGCCTGCCAGCGCCGAGAGCGTCGATGCGATGGCGCGGTTCGGCATGGACTTGGCGCGACACCGGTCACGCCCGGTCACGTCCGACCTGATCAACGAGGCGGATGTCATCTACTGCATGACCGCCGGCCATCTGCGCGCGATCGAACAAATGTCACCGCAAGCGCGCGACAAGTTGCAGATGCTCGATCCCAACGGCGACATTGACGATCCGATCGGTCGTGACCTGACGGCTTACCAGCGGTGCGCCGAACTCATTCGGCGGCGACTCGAAGTTCGCCTCAAGGAGCAGCAGCCGTGAAGGACGCGACCGACACTGCTGAACAGGATCGTCATTGGTGCGATCTGCTGCGGAAGGCAATCTGGTAATGTGGTTGGTGTCAGCGTCGCGGATCGCCAAGTCACCGCGCCGCGAAGCCAGGCGTAAGGGGTTAACTTCACAGGACGAGCAATCATGGCCGAATCACCACAACCTGTCCGGGTCGATGAAATTGACTGGCACAGCCTGCTGCCGGTGACACGGCTGTTCGGCACGTTTTGGATGGCCATGCACCCACCGAAGCTCCTGCTGGCACTGGCCTATGTGATGTTTCTGTGTGTCGGCGGTTACGGCATGGACGTGATGTGGGGCCCGCGCGTCTATCCAAGTGAAATCACCGTATACGAGGGCATGACCGGCGCCCAATTCGATGCGTGGCGCGCTTACCAGTTGGAGGCCGGCGATATTGAGCGCACCGGCATCTTCGCGCAACTGATGTCTGAAACGCGCGACAGCTTTGAAAAACTGGTGAGTTCGGCGATGGATCTGCGTTTCGGCGGCGGTCAGTTGATCGGCCGACGGCCAGGCCACTCGGACACGGTCGTCGGCGCACTGCGACACATGATCATCACCGTACCGGGTTGGCTGCTCAAAACCCATCCGTGTTATCTCGCGCTGTTCGGGCTCATGAAGTTGGCGCTGTGGGCGGTGTTCGGCGGCGCGATCGCGCGCATCGCTGCGCTGGGCGCGACACGGGACCATGCGATCGGAATCGCCGCCGCACTGAGGTTCCTTAAATGGCGGCGCGGGTTTTCGTGCCTTATCGCGCCACTCATACCGCTTGTCCTTGTGGCGCTGGTCGGCCTGCTCATCGCCGTCACGGGATGGGTCTTCTTCAACGTCATCGTTCTAGACGTCATCGGCGCGATCCTGTTCGTGCTGGCGCTTTTGGGGGGTGTGATCATCGCGGTCATCCTGATCGGCCTGACGGGCGGCGTGCACCTGTTGCAACCTGCAATCGCCGTGGAAGGCACCGACGCGTTCGACGCGATCAGCCGGGCGTACAACTACGTGATGGGTCGGCCGTGGCGCTGGCTCTTCTACACCGTCGTGTCGCTGCTCTATGGCGCCGTCACGTATTCGTTCCTTTTTGTCGTGATCTTCATCACGCTGGTTGTGACGCACTGGTTTGCAGGCGCGTGGTCGGACCGGCTCGATCCGGTATTCCCGAGCCCGCAGCTTGCAACGCTGTTTGAGCCCCTGGGAGACCCTGAGTCGCTCGACGGGTGGGGCAAGACGGTACACGGGTTCCTGTCGCTGTGGCTGTACCTGATCGTCGGATTGCTGCCTGCGTACGCTGTTAGCTATTACCAATGCGCACAGACGTGGATCTACCTGCTGCTGCGCCGCGCTGCGGACGGCATTCCGTACGAAGACGTCGATCTTGACGCGCCCGACGACACCCTCACCGCCGCAGCGGTCCCGGACAAGGCCGAACCCGTACCAGGATCCAACGCAACCGGTCACTGATCGGTACTGAATTGACCGATGCGTCTTTGTGGTTACGATAGCGCCAATGCAAACAGGAGATGCACGTCGCCGGAGCATTGCGCGGGTCCAGCGCATTCAGACTCGTTTTTTTCTTGCGCTCGCGACGGCGATGCTGGTCATCGGATGCGGTGATGACGGCACGTATTACCTGGAAGACGACCAGATCATCGAAATGCGCGTCATATCATTTTCGCCGGCGCTGACCAGGATAATCGTTGACATGGGGCAAAGCGATCTGCTGATCGCCGTTGGCACCGGTGATACTGCCGCGCCGGAATTCATCGAACGCATCGGAACACCCAACGATCCGGACGCCGAAAAACTTCTGCGCGCCAAGCCGACGCATGTTCTACTCATGTCCGACGAAGTTGAGCCGCCGGTGAACCTGGCCGTACTGGGCACACAGACGAACTTTCAGGTAATAACATTCAAGCCACCCAAATCCGTTCAGGAGATTCGGCAGATTCTGTTTTTTGAATTCGAGTACGACCCGGTTACCGATGTCCCAATCACGACAACGGTGACGCCGAATCTGGCGGGCGTGCTGGACCTGCCGCTCGAAGCACAGGACGCGCGCAAAGAGTTCGACATCCGCCTGTCAGAACTCGCTGCCGCCGTGCCGACAGATAAGGTCCGCAAGCGCGTCCTTGTCCTGACGCAGACGCTTCCGGCAATGATTGCGGCGGGCAAGCGGACGGTGTTTCATGATGTTTTGGAGAACTGGAACATCGCCATCAACGTGGCGAGGCGAGAGAAGGATCCCGACGGGTTGATTGCCACGGACGCCGTTAAGAAGATGGCGCCCGATGTCATTCTCCTGATGATGCCCGGCGCCGAGCCGCTGGGATCGCTTATGTCAGACGATCGACTGGATGTATTCCGCGACCTGCCCGACGTGCCCGCCGTGCGTGACAACGCGATTCACCTCATCAACGATCCAATGGCGCTCGAACCATCGACCTCACTGCCGCAAGTGGCCGCACAAATGGCCAAGGCGATTTACCCCGACCTTAGCGAATCGATCGATCAGGCGATGATTCGGTCTATTGAAGAGATTTTTGAGCAACTGCTCGAGAACGCCGAGAAGGAGCGACTGCGCCTTGAAGCGCAAAACGCAGCGATCATCGATGACGCTGACAACACGGATATTCAGGGCGATGCGGTTGACGACCAGCCTTTGGCCGCACCCGTGACTCCATTCGCGACGTCACAACCCACGTCGGCGCCCGCATCGCGGCCGGCCACCAGTCAGCCCGCCAGCCAACCGGCTGAGCACGCGGCAAGCCCATCCGCAGTCGACCAGGCCGACGAATTGCCGATCGAACTCGAGGTCGAGCCCAATCTCCATCATGAATCGGACACGGACGAGGCAGAAGAATAATCAGCGTGTGTTGTCTTCGCCGGACCAGGCAAATGTATTCCGTCAATATGCCGCGTTGCGTTACGTGCGTACTTGCCCGTTCCCGTATGCGACCCACTTGTAGGTTGTCAGGTCGGCGGCGCCCATCGGGCCGCGCGCGTGCAACTTGTCGGTGCTGATGCCGATCTCAGCGCCCAATCCGTACTCGCCGCCGTCGGAAAACCGTGTCGAACAGTTCACAAACGTGTTCGCCGAGTCCACGCACTGTACAAACCGATCCGCCGAAACCGATGCGTTCGTGACGATCGCGTCGGTGTGTCGCGAACCGTACGTATTGATGTGATCGATCGCCTGATCGATATCGTCCACGACCCGTACCGCAACGACCAGATCAAGGAACTCGGCGTACCAGTCGTCATCCGTCGCGGCGACGGCGTGATCAACCGCCTGTTGCACAACCTGATCACCACGGACTTCAACGCCCTGGTCACGCAGCGTCACACAAATGCGCTGCATCAGGCCCGCATCAACCGTGCTCTTGTGAAACAACAGTGTCTCGGCCGCATTGCAGACGCCGGGGCGCTGCGTCTTCGCGTTGACGCAAATATCCATCGCCATTTGCTCGTCACAAGACTCGTCGACGTACACGTGGCAGTTACCCGTGTAATGTTTGATCACGGGGATGTGCGCCTGCTCGACCACGGCGCGGATCAGCGATTCGCCGCCTCGCGGTATGCACACGTCGATCAGTCCTTCCAGGCGCAGCAGTTCACCAACGGCCACCCGGTCGGTGGTCTCCACCAGTTGCACGGCATCGGCATCGAGCCCGGCATCGGCCAGCCCATCACGCACGCATCGCGCGATCGCCGCATTCGAGTGCACGGCCTCCTTACCGCCGCGCAGAATCACGGCGTTGCCGCTTTTAAGGCACAGCGCCGCTGCGTCGGACGTCACGTTCGGCCTTGACTCATAAATAATCAGTAACACCCCGATCGGCACCCGCACCTTCTGAAGACGGATACCGCTGGGCAGCACATACCCTTCAATGATTTGGCCGACGGGATCAACCTGCTCGGCAATCTGCCTTACGGCGATCGCCATTTTTGACACGCCCTCCGTGTCGAGTATGAGCTTGCCCTTAAACGCTTCACTGACACCAACTTCGTCCGCCGCCACAAGGTCTTTCGCGTTCGCGTCGACGATCTCATCGGCACGGTGGTCGATCAGGTCCGCGATCCCGCGCAAGGCCGCAGCCCGCGCCGCGCCCGAAACCGATGCAAGCGACCGCGACGCCGACTGCGCGCACGTTGCCAGTTGTCGGCAGTATTCGCCGACGTCGGCCTGTTTTACGGGCACAGCCGTGCCTGATCCGGCGGTGGTGCGGGTCACGGACAAACTCCTTATCGCAGGTTAATCGTCGATCACATGTTATGCGCTCGATCGTCGCGAGCCAACACGCTGCCCGAGTAACAGCCGTGCATCAGTTTGATTCGATCTCTGTGATCGTCAACTCGATGTCGGTCTGCGACTGGTCGGCCACCTTCACGCCCGGCGGCAGCGTCAACAGCACCGGCGCTGCGGTCACAGGCGCTTCCAGTTGCGCAAGCGTCAGCGCGATGTACGCGGTAACCGACGCGAGGGGGGCCTCTCGTATGTTCTGCATGACCTGGCGCGGGCCCGTGAGTTTCAGGCTCCTCAACACACGATCGTTCTCGGCCGGCTCGATGGTAAACCGTCCGACGGCGGACATGTGAATTCGAGTATTGATCGGAATCGATTTCACCTCCAGATCCGATGTCAGTTCACGGACCTTGAACGTCACCGCCGCGGTCCGTGGCGTGATCGTCACATTGTGCGGGGAAAACTGAAGTGGCAGTTCGATTTCGACCACCTCGGTGTGCGGTCCCTCGCCGGCATATTTCGGAGCCGTTGGGTCGATCCGCACGATCAGCGACTCCTCTTTCGCCTGTGGCGCGGCGCTGCTGGGTAACTCGACCGTTGCTTGCCCGGGGTCCGTACCCGGCTCGGCGATTTCAACGCCGCCCGAATCGATCGCAACCTTCATCGTTACCTGCACCAGAGGCTCGACCTCGAGCGAGAGCGTTGGTGGCTCAACACTTTCGATTGTGGCGCCGAACTGCTCGAACACATCATCGCGCTCCAGGTACCGCGTGTACACGACCGGGTGCTGGCTTGCGCCGCCGTCGTATTCAAGTTCAAATTCGCGCACCTGCTGCTTGAGCCGCTCCTTGAGCCCGGCAATCTGGCCCGTGGAGCAACTGACCAACACAGTCACCGTGCGCGGCGTGTCCGGCTCGATGACCAGTCGCTGGCTGGCCGGCGACTTGATCCACACGCTGATCTGGATCTGCTCGCGCACGACATTGTTCTGCTCCGCGAGAAGCCAGATCAACAGTGTGAACAACGTCACGATTAGATAAACTTCAAGTTTCTTTCGCATGTCCCGATCTCACGCGGACTTCGCGGACCTGGCGTCTTCCTGGTCCTCGTCCTGCATCTTCACCTGGCCCAACGCGCGCACGAGCACGGTGCGCAGTGATTCGATGTCCAGGCCACGCGTCAACGCGCCGTGCTCAGCCACACTGATAATCCCGGTCTCTTCCGAAACGACGAGAATCAAACCATCGGCTTCCTGTGACAAGCCGATCGCTGATCGGTGGCGCGAACCCAGCTCCTGCGAGATGCCCTCGCCGTCGGCAAGCGGAAACTGCACGCCCGCGGCAATGATCTGGTCGCCCCGGACCACCACGCCCAGGTCGTGCAGCGCGCTGCCGGGCCAGAACAACGTACTGAGGAGTTCCCGGGACACCTCCGCGTCCAAACGAATGCCGGCCTCGATAATCCCCCCCAGGCCGACCTTACGCTCGATCGCGATGAGTGCGCCAATTTTGTTCTTGCTCAGGTATTCGACCGCGCCGAGCAATTCCTCGATGACGCGTGCACGTCGTAACTGCTGCGCACCGCCGAACAACCTGGCTTCTCCCAGCCGGGTAAGTGCCCGGCGAAGTTCGGGCTGAAAAATCAGAAACACCGCGAGGATCGCAACCGGCGCCAGAAAGTCCTCAAACAGCACGTTGAGCCGGGCGAAGATTTCGCCGCCTCGCATCAACGACGTCGCAAACACGACAATGGTCAGCACGAACGCCAGGCCCTTGAGCACGCCCGCGCCGCGCGTTCCGCGCAGGAAGCGCACGATCAAATAAACGACCGACCAAATCACCGCCATCTCAATCAGAATCACCCACCAGTCGTAGGTTCGAAGGCGCAACAGAAGCTGGCTGAGTCGCTCGATCATGGCGGATGATTAATGACGTATTGATCGCAAACGCCGGACCCGGAACCTCGATCAGCCGCGCCCGCGGATGTGAATCGTCCCGTTGGCTGCAGGCACAGCGGTCAGCCCCTGTTCCAGCCCCATCTTATACGCCATCCATGCTCAGTCGGCAAAAACAGGCCCGCCCCCGGTCGGGGCGCTCGAGGCAGCGCCGAACACCACCACGGGTGCTATACTAAGACCACTTGTCATGCCCGCCCAGGCCACCGATCCATCCCTTCAAAAGCTTCAAACGCTGCGTGCCAACATTCAGCGCGTCTTTCTGGGTAACCAGTTCGCGGTTGAAAAGCTGATCGTCTGCATTCTCGCACGTGGCCACGTGCTGATCGAAGACGTGCCTGGCGTCGGCAAGACCATCCTCGCCACCGCCATGGCGCGCAGCCTCGACTGCTCAATGAGTCGAATTCAGCTCACGCCCGACATGCTGCCTTCCGACGTACTGGGCGTGACAGTCTGGGACCAGTACAAGAGCGAGTTTATCTTCAAACCGGGTCCGGTTTTCTCGAACATCATCCTTGCGGACGAAATCAACCGCACCACGCCGCGCACCCAGTCGGCGCTGCTCGAAGCCATGAACGAAGCGCAAGTCTCGATCGACGGCCACACGCGCAAGCTGCTCGATCCGTTTATCGTCATCGCCACACAAAACCCGTTCGAGTTCGAAGGCACGTACTTTTTGCCTGAAAGCCAACTCGACCGGTTCCTGATGCGCCTGCACGTGGGCTACCCCAGTCCGGACGACGAATCGCGCATCCTGGAACTCGATCCCGCGCACACACCGCTGGCACAATTGAAACCCGTGATGACGGCCGAGCAACTGGTCGAACTGCAACGGCAGGTCATGGAGGTGCGCGTCGACCCGGCACTGTCCGACTACATCATTCGTTTGGTCAATGCCACGCGCGAGAACGATCAACTTCAAATCGGCGTGTCACCACGCGGCTCTCTGATGCTCATGCAGGCCGCCCGCGCCACCGCCATGTTCCACGGCCGCGATTACGTCGTTCCCGAAGACATTAGTTCGAATATCATCGACGTTTGCGCTCACCGCGTGATCGTGAAAAGCCACGCCCACGACGCCAACGGTGCCGTCGCCAGCCAGATCATGCGTCAAGTGATCGAAACCGTCCCCAGTCCGGTCTGAAGCCGCTTGAGACTTAGTGCTCCTGCCCCTGCGCCGCCTCTTCTATCACCCGCACCACCGTCGCCATCGCCCGCAGCTGGTCCAGTTGTCGTCGTCCGATGCGCACGGTCATAACGACGTTCCCATCGTCGTACTGGCGATCACATACGTTGGCGCGGCTTTCAATGAAGTGAATCGCCTTGCCGTCCGTGACGGGCAGCGTAAGTTGGGCATTGACCAGGCCGCCGCGCATAAACCGACGTACCATCTCGGTCAACTCGGTCATGCCCAGGCCCGTGCGGGCGCTCATCTGCGCCAGGTCCGGGTACTCGCGCTGCAGGACCAGCACGTCGGCGTTGTGGTCCAGCAGGTCAATCTTGTTCAGTACGAGCAGCCGCCGTTGTGTGGTGGCGCCGATTTCGTTGAGCACCTGTGCGACGGTGCGCAGCTGCTGCACCGCCCGCGGGTGGGCGATGTCCAGCACGATCAGCAGCAGGTCGCTGTGCACCGCCTCTTCGAGCGTCGCGCGAAAGCTGGCCACCAGGTGGTGCGGTAGGTCTCGCACGAAACCAACCGTGTCGGACAGCATGACTGAGTCGCCGCCGCCCAGGTCCCATCGCCGTGTGCGTGTCGACAAGGTGGCGAACAGTTTGTCGTCGGCGTATGCGCTGTCGTCCGTTGCCGTGTTGAACAGCGTGCTCTTGCCGGCGTTCGTGTAACCGACCAACCCCACGGTGAAGTGATCACGATTACGTCGTGCGACCTCGCGTTTCTTGCGCTGCTGGACGGAAGTGATCTCACGTTTGAGTTCAGCCTTGCGTCGCTGGACAATCCGCCGGTCGATTTCCAGTTGCTGTTCGCCGGGGCCGCGTGTGCCGATACCCTGTGGCGCGCCGCCGGCGATGCGCTCCAGGTGCGACCACATCGCCGTGAGCCTCGGGTAGGTGTACTCAAGCTGCGCCAGTTCCACCTGCAACTTCGATTCATAGGTGCGAGCTCGTGCCGCAAAGATGTCGAGGATCAGTTCGCTGCGATCAAGCACCTTGCACTCGGTCGCAACCTCCACGTTTGAGATCTGCGATGGTGACAGGTCGTTGTCGAACAAAACGACGTGCGCCTTGTGTGCGCGAACCATTTCCGCGAGGTCCTTGAGTTTGCCCGACCCGATGAAAGCCGCCGGATCCGGACGGTTTCGGTTCTGGAGCAGTTCGTCAACGACGATCGCGCCGGCTGTATCCGCCAGGGCACGTAATTCACCCAGCGGGTCATGCGGATCATTCGCGTTTCTCGGCAAAAGACATGCAACCAGCACCGCACGCTCGCGGATGACCGTCAGTTGTTCACGTTGCATTTGGGTCATAGCGACGTGCGTCGGTATCATTCCCACGTGATGCAGATCACCATCGCTTGAGTATAGCCACTTTATCAGACATGCCGCCAAGTGTTTTGCCAAATCGACATTATCACCACAACCATCAGAGAAATGTCGTGATTGAGGCAACGTATACCTGCCGGCCTTCGAGGACCAGCAGCACCGCTGTATCCTCCGGGTGCTTTTCGCAAGCGTGATGCAAACGCCCAAGCCAACCGGGCTGCACCACCGTATTGTTTCCCACCAATACGACGAAAGACGTCTCCGTCCGGAAGATCGCATCGTTCTTCTGCGCTGACGGGATCAGATCATGGTCGATGCGAATCACATCGACGTTCGGCCGATCGCCGTCACACGCATCATCCGCCGGCGAAAACGCGGCAGAGTGTTCGCATCGATGACGATCAGACGAAACGGTTTATTCGTGTTATCGAACAACGCCCGCAGCGCAGCAGCCGCAACGCTGAATCGTTCACGAGCGACGAAACCAACGGTGATGCCAGTCAGGTTGCAAGACTCTTGACCATTTTCACGTGCGGACCGATCGGCTCGATCACAAACGCGTCGCTGACCGCGCGCCAGCCCAATAGCCGGTAGAACCCTGCAGCCGGGACACGCGCGTTACACCAGAACAACACGATGTCCGGCCGCTCCGAACGCAGCGCCTGCTCCGCAAAGGCGAGCAGTTGTGAACCCACACCGCGTCCGGTGAATGCCGGATCGGTCGCCATGCCGCGCAACTGCCACGCCGGTTCGTCGTCCAACGAATTGAGCAGGAACGTCAGGCAGCCAACGACGGCGCCGCCGCCAAACGCACCGAAATGGTGCGTGTCCGCTGCATCATCGCCGGCAAAGTGTGCCGCACTGATCGGCTGGCCCGCGCGCAGCACTGCGTGACGCAGCGGCCTAATTTCCGCCGGTGACGCGTGTCGCAAGCAAAGACCATCAAGCGACTCTGGCAAAGAGGCATTCAAGCATCGGCTCCAAGCAACTCCACCAGCTTCGACGACGCCTTGTCGGCGAACTCGACATCGTCAAACTGCGCAGCAACCGCGTTCATCGCACGCACCTGCCGGTCGCGCAGACCTTGATCAGTGATCAGCCCGTCGATGGCGTCGATGATGGGCACGTTGGACCCGTAGTGCGGGATGAACTCGGGCACAAACGGCTGTGCCCCCGCATGTTTTGCAACCAGATTCGGCAATGTGAACACATTGGTGTGCATCACCAATCGCCCAAACACCACGGCTGGGATGCGCGGGTACGCGTAAAGCGCCGCCATCGGCTTGCGATGCATTGCCGTCTCAAGCGTTGCCGTGCCGGACACGACGAAGACGACGTCAGCCCACCGCATCACGTCGGGTGTCTGGTGCACCGCCATGCCCAGCATGTCCGGCCAGGGCTCACCGGTGATGCCACGAATCTGTACGGCGGCATCCTCATCCACCGCCGCGACAAGTCCCCACATGTCGTCATGACGCTGACGCAACCGCCGATACACGTCGAGCATAATCGGCCAATGCCGTTTGATTTCGCCCTCGCGCGAACCCGGTAACAGAGCCAGCTTCGGCCCGGTTTGTGAATCATGGCCGGCAGGTCCGTCGTGACACGTCGGCGCATCGGGCGCACCGTCTACCGAATCAAACAGGCACGCGCCAACGGCGGTGCACATGTCCTGCATAGCGCATGGCTCAACCCCATCTGTCTGATCCGCGCCGACCGTTGTGCAGGGCAACTCCGGCGGCGCGGTTTCAGCATCGTCTGTTGCGGGTGCGGACGCGGAATCCGCGCTGCTGAACACCGGATGCCCGACAAACGTGCCGTCGATTCCGTGCTGCGAGAGAAAGTCCGTCTCAAACGGCAACAGACACAGCACGTGATCGGTCAGACGTTTGAGCTTGCGGATGCGCCAGGTCGCCCATGCCCAGACCTGCGGTAGAACCAGATGGATGATTTTCGCATTGGGTTGAATCAATCGAACAAGCCTGCAAACGGACCAGTTGTTGCCCGGGCTATCCACCGGTACGAGCACGTCGATGTCATGCTGGCGCAGCCATCGACGAATAACCGCCATGCGACGGTAGTGGTCACCCACTTCGGCGAGGCCCTTGCCGAACCCGACGATCGACCGCCCCATGTCGGCCTCACCAATCAATTGCGCGCCGGCGTCACGAACACGCGGGCCGCCAAACGCGTACACCTGCGCCGAGGGACACCGAACAAGCAGGTTCGATACCACTTGGGCAGCCAGCATGTCGCCGCTGTGCTCAAACACGGTAAATAGAATGGTCGGCCCGTCGGACATGATTGAAAGTGTAACTTGCGATGTGCAGCGCCGTGCGACCGCTATAATCACCGCATGCCTGATGACGAGTCGCCGATGATCGAGCTGGATGATGCGCAGCTCATTCTGATCGTGGTCGGCGCGCACCTGCGAGCAGAAGTCGGCGACCGGCCGCTGGCATACAAATTGCATAACCGAATCAGCGCATGGCTGGACAAACGCAGCGAGATGCTTGGCCTGACCATCGTGCCGATGGTGTGCTGCGACGTATGGTACATGAACCAGCAGGCGCTGCACGGGCGGCCGACGATCAGTGTGGGCGGACCGGGCGTCAATGCGTTGTCGGCGTATTTTGCCCAGAAACTGCCGGCCGCGCTGGCGCGCGATGACCACCTGATCGTCCAGCTTGATGCCGAATTCGTCGATCTGCGCGCGTGTATCTGGGGCATGGATCACGCCCAGACCGTGCGTGCGGTCGACCTGTTTGTCGAAAAGTACCTCGACGGTTACCTGCGCGCGGTGGCAACACAGGTGGAGCCGATGGGGGAGAGTTAGTGATCAACAGTTGATTGTTGGTGGTTAATAGTTTTTGCTTACGAGTTTGTGACCGAGTGTGACATGGAGCTGCATGGCAACAACATCATTGCGGGAGAACTTGCCAGGGGCGATGGCTCAGCGCATCGCGCGACGGACCCGACGCGGGTGATCGAAATCGACCCGCCGTTCACGGCGGCGTCCGCAGCACAGATCGATCAGGCAGTGTCGGCCGCCGATGAGGCGTTTGATCAATATCGCGCCCTGTCGGATGCGCAGGTCGGCGACTTTCTCGACCGCATCGGTGAAGAGATCATCGCGCTCGGCGACGCATTAGTCGAACGCGCAACGCAGGAAACCGCCCTGCCCACCGCGCGGATCACCATGGAGCGAGGGCGCACGGTTGGCCAACTGAAAATGTTCGCCAACCTCGTGCGTGACGGTTCGTACATCGACGCACGAATCGACACGGCGATCCCTGATCGCCAGCCGCTGCCTAAACCGGACTTACGTTCCGTGCTCATGCCAATCGGTCCGATCGTCGTGTTCGCGGCGAGTAATTTCCCGCTCGCGTTTTCCGTCGCCGGTGGGGACACTGCCTCGGCGCTGGCGGCGGGCTGTCCCGTCGTGTTCAAGGCGCACCGCGCGCATCCGGGCACATCGGAACTGGTCGCGACGGCGATTGGACGCGCTGTGCAGGCATGCGACATGCCCGCGGGCGTCTTTTCTCTGATTCATGGCGGGCATGACGTCGGGCAGGCCCTCGTGCAACATCCGCTCACGCGCGCGGTGGGCTTTACGGGTTCGCAGCGCGGTGGGCGGGCGCTGTTCGACCTCGCGGCCGCCCGGGCGGAACCGATCCCCGTCTACGCGGAGATGGGGTCGCTCAACCCGGTGTTCGTACTTCCGGGCGCGCTAGACGAGCGTGCTGAAGCGTTGGCCGACGGATTTGTGCCGTCGCTTACGTTGGGCGTGGGGCAGTTCTGTACGAATCCGGGCCTCGTGTTCGGACTCGATGATGACAAACTCGACCGATTCGTATCGCGCACAAGTGCGTTGGTCGAACAGGCTGCGCCGGGCACAATGCTCACGGCCGGCATCTGCGAGGCGTATCACGAAGACAGCAGCGGTGTCGAATCGCTCAGCGGCGTCGCCGTAGCAGCGCGAACGGGCACAGATGTCAACCGGGACAAGACACAATCGCCGGCGATCGTGTTTGAAACGTCCGGCACGACGTTTCTTAAGGAGCCGCAGCTCAGCGAAGAGATGTTCGGGCCTGCGTCGGTCGTCGTGCGGTGCAAAAGCAAGGCACAGATTGAAATGATCGCGCGCAATCTCGAAGGTCATTTGACCGGGACAATCCACGGGACGAACGAAGACCTGCACGAGTACGCGGCGCTGGTGCGCATACTCGAACGCAAGGTTGGCCGGTTGATCTTCAACGCATTTCCGACGGGCGTGGAGGTCTGCCCGTCCATGCACCACGGCGGACCGTACCCCGCGGCGACGGACGTGCACTTTACCTCCGTGGGCACGGCCGCGATCAAGCGATTTCAGCGGCCGATTGCGTATCAGGGGTTTCCGGATGACGCCCTGCCCACGGCACTGCGCAACGCGAATGCAGGGGGGATTTGGCGGACGGTCAATGGCAATGTTTCGCGTGAATGTGCGAGCTGAGTGATTGATTGTGCCAGGCGGCAAGCGCACTACTGCTTGCGGCTTCGCATACAGGTACTTCTCATGAACATCACCGACGCCTACGCCCATTGCGGAATCAGCAAATACGAACCGATCGAACAAGTGCGCGCGGTCATGTGCGCGGCCGGCGTAGATTCGGCGGTGCTGGCGCAGCACCTGGGCGAGTTCGACAATTCTTACATCGGCTCCGTGGTCAAAGGCGACCCGGACCACTTCGCCGGCATCGGACTGATCGACCCTGACTCAGATAACGCCGAGCAATCGCTGCAACAGTTGGCCGAATCGAATCTGTTCTCCGGAGCGCGGTGGTTGATGCAAGTGGTCGATACCGCACCTCACCTGCTCGACGCGTGCGCGGACCTGGGCCTGGGGATGATTTTCTACGCGCCTCAAGGCACTGTCCCTTTCATCGATGGCCTGTCGCGCGTTCTCGACAAGCGGTTGAACGCGCGCGTCATGCTTTCGCACCTGGGCAACCCCACGTCCGGCGAGCCGGACTACCTGCAATCGCACCGCCGCATCTTTGAACTTTCGCGTTACGGGAACGTGTATCTCCAACTCTCAGGCATGGGTATGTTTTGCCCGCATCCACACGAGCCGTTACACAATTTTGTCGCCGACGCTGTGGAGGCGTTTGGTACGAAACGTGTGGTGTGGGGTTCGAACTATCCGGTTTGCGGCACGCAGGACGACTACATCAAAGACCTGCGTCTGCTGCTGAACGGACAGTTGCCCATCGCGTCCGACGCGATCCCGGACATCGCAGGCGCCAATGCCAGGCGGTTCTGGTTTGATCGTTGAACCCGCGGCGACAAGGATTCAATCGTCACCCTCATACGGCGATGTCGTGGGTGTCTGCGCGTCCACAATCGCCTGCGCCTGCGCGATCGCGCGCATGGTCGGCATGATCGACTCAGCGGTCACCGACGGATCGCGGTCTTCACGCAACGCATTCACGAACTCGGTGTCCTGCACGAGCAGATCCCAGCCGTCGGCGTACGGCATAATCTCGTTGTCCTCGAAGTCGTACAGGACGAAGTCCTTCCAGCAAAACGTCTGCTCGTGCCCGATGGCTTTCACCTGCCAGCCAAATGCCGGCGTGAAATACGACTGCGAGATCGTCACGATGGCGCCGTTGGCCAGTGTCATTGTGAAGG
>NZCH01000080.1 GCA_002688155.1 Phycisphaerae bacterium | reverse complement strand
TTAACGACGATCCTGCGGTCGCTGGGCGTGCGCGCCTTGACCTGGCCCTGCTCGTGGTCCGCCTGTTTGGACACGATGCCGAATTGCAGATCGTCCATCGCCTTGACCGCCGCGGCCACGCCCTGCCTGGGTGTGGTCGGCCGAATGACTTGCAGATCGCCGCTGGTGAAGATCGCGCGCGTGTGCGGGTCGCGGTTGAACACTGCACAGCCGGCCGCCGCGATCAGCAACGTCAGCGCGAACAGGAACACAGACCGTTGAACGAATGATTGATGCATGCGAGCCTCCTTGCTCTGGCGTATAGCGGGATCTGGCAGGTCGGCCATGCACCCAGAACGGGATCCACCGTGTGCTGATGACTCGTTGCCCAGTGGCTGACTATCGGCCGAACCGCGTCATCGAGGCAAAAATTGCGTGGCGGATTTACTTTCGCGACTCCAACGCCCGCCGGCGGCGGTACCCGCGGTAGAGTTTGACCGCGAAATAACAGAGTACGGCCGACAGCACGACCATGCCCAGCAGAAACTGTGCCGTTCTGCTCCAGTGCCGCACCTGGTCGATCTGGTCGGCAAAAAACCACGCCAGCAGCACGATCAGCGGCACGCTGATCAGCGCAGCGGTCCCATCGAAGAACAGGAACTTCCAATACGAAATACGAAACGTGCCGGCAATGAAGAACGTCGCTGCGCGCAGTCCCGGAAGAAACCGCGCTACGAAAAGCGTTTTACCACCATGCTTGTGAAACAGTTGCTCGGCCCTCTCCACGCGCTTCTTGCTCAGAAACATGCGCACGAACCGGATGCGCATCAGTTGGAATCCGTACAGTCGGCCAAGCGCGTACACGATGCCATCGCCGCCCATGACCGAAAGGAACGCGACGATGACCATGATGGTTGGGTCAGCCCGACCCGTGCCCGCCAGGTAACCACCCGTGATCAAAGGCAAGTCTTCCGGTATCGGCAGGCCAAACCCGCTGGCGAGAAGTACGATCGCCACGCCTACGTACGCAAACTCTTCGACCCATGGTTCCATGTCGGACCGCGATTGTATCGGGTTCGCGTCCGACGATTTTCCGCTCGATGAACAACGGGTGGCGGATCGTGAAAAGTTCCGATCGCTCCCCACCTGCCCGCTTCAGCAGTGTGGGTCCGTCGGCACCCGCACTACAACCGTCGCTGCGCCCAGGCGAGCGCCTGTTCCTGCGTCGTGACCAGGCCGTCGAGCTGGGCGTCGTAAACCATTTCAAGCACACGACCAAATCCAGGGCCGGGCACATAACCCAGCGCGACCAGAGCGTCGCCGGTCACCAGCGGCGGCGGTGCGATGCCTTCGTCGTAGTATCGAACCGAGTCGCGCTCGATCGGTTCAATCAACGTCGACACACCCGGCCAGTAGCGCAGCGCCTGCAACAGCAGCCACGCCTGCGACCAATATCCCTGCGCAAGCAGCCGCTTGCGGTTCGCGACCGACAACGATCGCCACTCGAGCAAACCCGGCAACAGTGTCACCGACATACGCAGCGCCTCGGTGTCATCGTTGCTAAGACAAAGCGCCTGCCGCCACCCGTGCAGGATGTCGTTGAGCCTTTCCCCGATCAGCCGGTTGAGCGACCACGAGAGGCGCTGCACGCGTCCGGCCTCTCCCGACGCCGAATCCGCGAGGCCAAACCAGCCACCAGCGGCGGACCGCCGGTGCGATGACCGGCGCCGGTGCGATGACGCCCGTGACGAGCGCCCCGAAAACCAACCACCGGATCGTGGTTGCTCCTGGGCCTCCGAATTCGCTTTGCCCTTCTTCTTGTCGCGACCGTCTCTCATTGATTCGAGTAGTAGCGTGATCGATTCACCGCGCGCTGACAGATGACGATCGATCAGCCACGCGCCCAAAGCCGTGCCGTAGGGTGGGTTCGGGTTCAGATGCTTAACCGTTGGCGTCTCGCCGCGGAACGAGCGCTCCAGCAGCGTCGGATTGTCGAGCTTCAGGTGCTGGATTAATTGCACGACCATCACCGGCCTGGGACCGGTCAGCGACCACTTGACCTCCTGCCCAATACGCTCACGGCTGATGTGCGCCAGTTCGTCGGTCACGCCCTGGATCGCGCGCGCCGTGCGCGGCTCAATTTCAAACCCCAACCGCGCGGCGAAACGCACCGCACGCAACATGCGCAGCGCGTCTTCGCGAATGCGCTCAATCGGTTGACCAATCGCACGAATCACCTTCCCGTTGATGTCCGCCTGACCACCCACGAAATCAATCACCGCCGGTTCATCATCCTCGACGAATGGGTTCTCGAACAAACCGTTGATCGTAAAGTCGCGACGCATCGCGTCAGTGCGCGCGTCGGTAAAATCGACATGGTCCGGGTGTCGGTGATCGCTGTAGCCCGACTCGCTGCGAAACGTCGCCACTTCGATTACGTACCCGTACATGCGAACGAGCACAACACCGAATGCTTCGCCAATAAATTGACTATTGGGAATAAGCTCGCGGATACGCTCCGGGTGCGCGTCGGTCGCAATGTCATGGTCCTTGGGCTCAAGTCCCATGACACGATCGCGCACGCAACCACCCGCGAGGTACGCGACGTGGTCGTGCTTCTGCAGCATGTAAATGATCTTCAGCGCCGCCTCGCGTGGCGTGTGCTCGGACATGCGCATACCCTGCTCGGCCGGGAACCGGCCAGAGTCATCGCCAAAATCCTCGGCCGCTTGGTGACCGCTCAAACGTCTACTCCAGCCAATTCACGACACTCCTCGGCGCCGCCACCGACGGTGTCAAGTGTAGCACACCTCAATTCTAGGCGAACGCGTATGTGCGGTGAAGCGCTGTTGAAAAAGTGGGCACAACGCGGTTTCACAGCACGTGTTGTGCCTGCCAACGGGCAAACGGGTTCACGAGCGATGAACGTCATCGCCGACCTCGACGGCCGCCGCTGGGTCGGACAGCGCTTGACGCATGGCCAGTTGTAAACTCGTCTGGCCCGGCAGTGCGTTATGTCGTTTCGAACAGGTCATCCGCCAGCGGAATCGTGATGTGAAAGATGGTGCCCTTGTTGGGCTCGGTCTCGAACGTGATCGTTCCGCCCGCGGCGTGCACCAGTTCACGGCACACGCACAACCCAAGTCCTGTCCCTTTGCGCTCGTGGGAGTTGCTCGCGGTGTCGAGCTTCTGCGTGACGAACGGCTCAAACAGTCGATCGTGAATCTCGTCAGGAATGCCCGGACCGGTGTCGGCTATGTGAATGTAAACGAGCGATCCTTTGACGGTACCCGTGATCGACAGATCGCCGCCGCCGCGCAGCATTGCCTTACGTGCGTTGAGCATCAGGTTGAGCAACACCTGCTGAAGGTTCAGAGGCGACATCGCCACCTGGATCTCAGGCACGTCCACGTGCAGTGTGATGCCGTCCTTTTGAGGCTCGCGGGCCATGCACCCAACCGTTTCGTCGATGACGGCAGGCAGCATGGCCGCGTGCTGTTCGTCCGCCTCGCGCGCAAATCCAAGCAGCGACGACGAGATCTTTGCCGCCCGCAATGCGCCCGACAGCGATCGCTCGATGGCTTTGCGTTGAAGATCAACGTCGTCCGGTTTCGCCTGCGCAAGCTGCGCGTAGCTGATCATCGGCGTGAGGATGTTGTTGTACTCGTGTGCGATGATCGAAGCGATCGTGCCAAGGGTGGCCAATCGATGCGAATGGGTAAGCCCTTCGCGCACCTGATCGAGCTGCGCTTCGAGTTGCTCGAAATGTCCAAGCAGGTGCTCGACGCGCGCGAGCTGATCAGGATGTGGCGGTACTGGGCTGGCGGTCATGGTGGTTCCGAACGTCTTATCGGGGAAAACCGAAGCGCTACTTGACTGCACCGCTGCGATGAGCGCGGCTCACAAGATTGGGAACGGCGATCATCGTCCTCGCAGATAAATCCGTAAAGTGTTTCTCAACATACACTTATTGGACGTACTGCCATGAGAACAACGATCACTGGCTGATGAACACTGTTCGCTTGGGTGGGCCGTCACGTGGTCGATCTAACCGCCTGGTTTCTTGGCCAGCCTGTCGTTTTCGCAATCATTCTTGAATCATGATTGGGGTCGCGTTCCACGTGACACGTGATTGCGCGATTTGAACATTGCGCTGCTCGCTCTCTCGCATTCTGACTTGGATAGCTTAACCCCTGTATTCTCTGCGCACCCAGAGAGTGGATCATTCTGACGATCAGCCGAAGAACCGGATATCCGAAACCCCGTGAAGCGTTCCACGTGGAACACGCTTGTGAAATAACTCACTGGTTGGTACACTTGCCACACTTGACCCATCACGTGCCGAACTGGGAGGTGTTTCCATGGCCGATCAGGGTTCTCAGAAGCGACGTCCGCGTTTGGGAAGGGGACTCAGCGCCCTTATGGGGCAATCGGTTGCTGTTGAGCCTGTTCACGGCACGACACTGGAGACGACAAAACCAGCCCCCGCAGCAACTGACTCGGACAACGAACCCCAAGCCTTGGCCGTCGCCGAGAACGCGGGCAGCAATCCGGTGGCGCTCCATCACCTGCCGATCAGCGAAATCCAGCCTAATCGGCACCAGCCTCGCACGCAGTTTCAAGAGTCCTCGATTGCATCACTCTCGGCCTCGATCAAGTCCGCTGGTGTGATGCAGCCAATTTTAGTTACTGAGCTTAGTTCGCCACCAGGACAAGCCCGCTACGAGCTGGTAGCAGGTGAACGTCGCTGGCGCGCTGCCAGGCACGCAGGGCTGGAGTCGGTCCCAGCGATCGTGCGCGACCTCGACGATTCCCAGCGAGCGCAACTTGCCCTGGTCGAAAACCTGCATCGAGAAGACCTGAATCCGATCGAGCGCGCCACGGCGTTTGACCGCCTGCACGCCACATTTGGCATGAGTCACGACCAGATCGCACAACTCGTCGGCATCGATCGAAGCACAGTCACCAACACCCTGCGTCTGCTCCAGCTTGACGGACAGGTCCAGCAGTTGCTCATCGACGGCGTGGTGACCGCCGGCCAAGCCAAGGCCCTCGCGGGTCTCAGTGACGCTGTACAGCAGCTCACGATCGCCAGACAGGCCGTCACCCGCCAATGGTCCGTCCGCCAGGTTGAGGCCGCTGTCCGCAAGGCGGCGTCCAACGACCCCGCCAGCGGCCCGCAGGCAGCGAGCCAACCATCACGCACGCCCACTCACATCAAAGATCTGGAACAAAAACTCAGCCAGCAACTGGAAACGCGCGTCCGCATTCGGCCAGGACGAAAAAAAGGTACCGGCACTATGTCACTCGATTTCTACTCCCTGGACCATTTTGACACGCTGATGAAGCGGATGGGCGCGGAGATGGAGTGAATAGACGTAAGTGTTTATATATAAACATGTTATGTCATAATCTTTGCGCGGCAAGGTCGCGGTGCGGCAATTTTTGATTTGCCGCCGACGTGGTTCTGGTGAGCAAAAGGGCGTTGGCTCGTGGCAACCCCGCGAGCGCTTCGCGTTTTGCAATGCGAGCCAGGGCGATGCACCGTGCGGCGCAACTAGTTGAACTGATTGCATGCGACCTGGTCAACAGTGCCGTCGGCACTGTTTGGGGTACCCCTGCAAAGTGCAAATCGGCAATTGAAAAATCGCTTTCTTCTTGACCTGTGATGCCGCGGGCGGTAACGTCACTTCAGGTAGTCGGTGGTTTGCCGCAATCACCGGCCGAACATCGCACACAAGTTTCGTGAGCATGGAGGCTCGATCATGCATGGACGCACGATTGCGATCGGTCTGGCCGTTCTTACAAGCATTGTTCTGGTTTCCGTCGCGTACGCGCGTAAGCCGCTGTTCACCGGTACGGTGGTGGTGGACGATGTGCAACTGCGCGCCGGCGCCGGAGACTATTACGTCGTTGGCGAGTTAGCGCGCGGCCAGACCGTACAGGTGCTGGACGTGATGTACGGCTGGTACAAGATCACGCCGCCGGCAGGTGTGCACAGTTACGTGAACCGGGCCGACGTCGTGCTCGCATCGAACGGCAAGATGGCGCGTGTGAAGCGCGACCGCGTGAGCGTCAAGTCCGCGAACATGGCCGGGCCCGGCGACAGTTGGCGCGTGCAGATGGTGCTGGTGAAGGACGACATCGTTCGCATCGTTGCGCGGGAGGGCAGTTTCTTTAAGATCGTTTCGCCGACCGGCGCAGCCGTTTTCGCGCCGCCTGATTCCATCGCGCGCGCCAAAGCCCCGCGGGGCGACGGGACCGACGTGACTGAACAAGTGACCAGTGATGCGCAACCTGAAAACGCGGACGCGTCAAAAAACACACAAAAACCCGTTAAGAATGAAGCCCCGACGCAGGCCGTGCCCATCGTCGTAGACGACGCGTCCGCGGCGCAAGACGATTCGCAAAGCGCCATGCTGACGGGCGAAAGTGCAACCGATTCAAACGACAAAACGCAGCCGGTTGATGAAACACCTGACGTAATGACAACACCGGCACCGCCCGTGAACGACGAAGCCGCGCCAGCGCTGATTGCGCAGGCCGAGCCACCAGCCCCGGACATTGAAAGCGCGGACGTAATTGTTTTGGTTAAGCAACCGACAGCAATTGCGACAATGCAATCGGACGAGGCGCCCGATGACCCGGTCGCCGCGCTTGTTGAATCGCCGACGCCGCAAGACGCCGACGCCGCTTTTCGCGCGGCGATGAACAGGCCGCTGCGCCAGCGTCCGGTTGATCAATTGTTGTCCGACTACCAAACACTTGCGGCGGACGACGCACTGTCCTACCACGACCGGCTGACCGCCAGCACGCACATCGCGCAGTTGCAGTACATGGCCCGCGCCACGCGGGTGCTTGCTGATATCGACGGGTTACAGGACGAACTGGCGGCGGCACAGCAAGCGCGTGCCAGCGCGGCGCGCGTTGCGGCGGTGCAGCGGCTGGTGCGTTACGATGCGACCGGCCGGCTGGTCGTTTCGACAGTGTTCGACGGTCGGCGCTTGCCACGGCTGTACCGGCTGGTCAACCCACAAGACGGCGGCACCGTTGGTTACGTGCGGCCCAGTGCGACGTTCGACCCCACCGAGTCACTGGGCAGAGTCGTTCAGATCGTCGGCAAACCCCGCTTTGACCCGAACCTTAAACTGCACGTGATCGATCCGGTTCAAGTTCACGTTGCGTCCGCCGGTGGTTTCGAACCGTCCGCGGGCCCGGCGGTGGACAATGGCGCACAGCAGCGTGCGGATTCAAGCCCGTTCTGAGTTTGCTGTGATTGGTCGCTGCATCCAAGCGGGCCGAATCGTCCCCGAAACCGGCTCCGCTGCGGACAACGTACTTCGCCGTTGCCTGCACCATTGAAACGGGCGTGCCGCGCCCGCCGGGACGGCACGTGAACGTTCATGAAGCGCCAGTTGACGAATCACCGCCCTGCGGCGATGCTGTTGTCCCGCCTGTTGCGTGCGTTGTTAACGTTGACGCACGCGGTGACTCGCCGCATGCGCCTGCGTGGAGACCACTTATGAACCGGATTCAAACCGTCGTATCCGCCCTTCTTACCATCAGTGCGTGCCTGATGTTTTGCGGCTGCTCGAACCGGGCGCCATCCGGCGACATCATGACCGACTTTGGCCGCGGATTTGAAAGCATCTGGCCGTTCACCGCACACCAACCGATCCACGCGCAACAGATTGTCGTGCACAGCTTCTACCTGCCGATGGCCGACCGCAAAGCGGTCGACCGGCGCAACACTCAGCAACTCAAGATTGACATGCACTCGGGCAGGGCGTCGATCACGTCGCTCGACGGGCGGATCTTTCCGCATCAAATCGACGATAAGACGCTGAAGCAACTCGACCAGGCAATTGCGCCCGGCTCCTGGGACATCGGCAGGCGAATGCCCAAAACACGCGCTGAGTTGACGCGATTCTTTGAGATGACCGTCATGGTCGATGACGAGGCGTACACCCGTCACCCGACGCTCTGGTCCGATGCGGATGGGTCGACACAGCAAAAACCCCTTCCCGAAGCACTGGCAAAGGTTCAGGACATCTTCCTGCGAAGCCAGCGCGTTGTGCATCCACTGAGTGAACAGGTGGATTTGATTCGGTGATCAGTGGTCGCCCATTTGGTCGTGGTACGTGTACCGCAACCCGAAGTACGCCGCGGCGCTGAACACGACAGACGACAATCATATTTCCGCGTTTTCATCCCATCCGGCAGCTGCGTGCAAGTCGCAGGCGACCGGGCTAAAAGTCCCACGCCCTGTACGCGTCCGAGACCCCACAACCGAATCACCTCGCCCAATTGCGTCGCGCGCTCGCCGCGACACACTCAACCCGCTGCATGTTCATGCCGATGGCATAGGTGGCCCACTTTTCATCGAAGGAATACCACGTGGCGTTACCGCAAAACCTGAGAATCGGCGAAATCCTTGTCGAACAAGGCGTGCTGTCACAGACGCAGGTCGGCGCGATCCTCGAACAGCAAAAAGAGACGGGGATTCCGTTTGGCGTGCTGGCGGAGCGGTTGTTCGGCGTGACGGTCGACAGCATCGAAGAAGCATGGATCGAACAGTACGCCCGGCTGACCGGCCAGATCGACCTGTCACAGGAGCCGATCGATTCCGAAGCGCTACGCGTGATCAATCGCCGACAGGCGTGGCAGTTCGAAATCCTGCCACTGCGTTTTGAGCCCGGCGGTGAACTGCTGATGGCTGCGACGCGCACGCGACTGGCCCGCGCGGTCACATTCGTCGCCAATCGCATCCAACCGATCGTGTACATACGTCTGGCGGAGTCTGAACAGTTGCGCGAGTTTCTGCGCGAACACTACCCGATGCCGGAAGTCACGCAGGAACTGCTCGATCGCGCAATGGAGCTAACGCGCAAGTCGGCGTGATCCGCTTAAACCAACCCCATAAAGTCCTGCGCAATCGTGTCTATTGTTGCGCGCGTGAGTGCAGAAAGTCTTGAAGAATCTGTCCCGCGGCGAGCGCGTCGCGGTGCTGTTTCTTCTGCGCATGAGTCAGGCCGGTTCGCGCCATCTGATGATCCGCGGCAAACGTCGTGAGCCTTTCGTCCGTCAGATGCACGGGCAGGCCGGTCAAGTCGTGCAGTTCATTCGCGAACGCGCGCGCTGACTTTGCGCGCGGCCCGTCGCTGCCGTCCATGTTCAAAGGCAGCCCCACGACCAGCGCATCGGGCGCATGCTCTTCAACCACAGTGCGCACACGGCGCCACCGCTCGGCCACGTCGGACGTCTCGATCACCGTCAGCGGTGATACAACCGACGTGTCATCATCCCCGACCGCGATACCGGTGCGCTTGTCGCCAAGATCGATTGCGAGGTATTTCATGTGTCGGTGATCTGACCCTTGCCCGTTGGATCAATCAATGGCCCACAGAGATCGCAACTGTTCGTCTACTGCTTCCCCAGCAAAGTCTTTTTCGCTTCCCGAGCCACTTCCTGCACTGCCTGTCCCAGCATCTTCTCGCCCGCAGCGCTATCGGTGTCGAGGGCCACGCTTTCATCAACTTCCGCCAGGACCGGCACACTGCCGGCGAAGATGATGGATGTGACGCATGCTGCGAAGGTGTATGCGGGCACAATGACTTGATCGCCCGGCTTAATACCGGCGGCTTACAGGGAAATAAGACGGGCGCTGGTCCCTGGGGACGTGGCCACACAGTACTTGGCGCCACTCTAATCGGCGATATCCCGTTCGAGAGTATAGACCTTCGCCTTGAGCCTGGGAGCTTCCTGGCCCCCATAGCGAATCAGGTGCCCGGATTCTAGGAGATCCTGAACCTGCTTGTTTTGCTCTTCACCAATCCAGCAGGAGCCGGGTCCAGACATTTTAAGTCCCCGTGAGGGACAGGAATGTTGGGACTTGCCATTCCAGGGTTGCGGCCCAATATCCCCGCATGTCACCAGCCCAACAAAAGAGAAAGAAAATGGTTTCATGAAACTCAGCGCTACGCCGCATCTTCTGTGTCATGACAATCGGCACAGTTCGAAATCATCGTAAACGGGGATACGCCAGGCGGCCGGCAAGTCGAGTCGGTCTGACGCCGACAACTTGGCCAAATCGTCAAGCGAATTAGTCTACTGGCCGGTCAATTTCTCGAGCGACTGCTGTAATACGCATTCCTGTCCACCCGAATAATCCCGTCACGCCTATTCTGCAAGGACTTGCGTCATCCCTTATTCGTGGCTTCGACTGCCTTGCCGCGGGTCCCAAGTGGAATCGAAATCAGGGGTTTCTTGAGGGACCTGTTGCTCATTATGCCGCCTCGTTAATCATCTGATCTAATTGCTCTTGGAGCCAAGGTCAGCTAGATTTGCCGTCATGGAAACGAGCTTTTCTGCCGGTTGTCAAACTGGTCGAACTTTTCCAAAAGGTGCCGTATGAATCCTGGGAAGGTAGCGATTACCGGCGGCAGCGGGCGGGTGGGCTTCTACATGGTCGAGTACTTTCGGGACAAGGTGGACGTTACCGTCATTGACACCAGGCCACCGGAACAGCAGGACGTGGACTTCGTGGAAACGAACATCCTGGATTTCGAGGCGATTGAGGCGGCCCTCAGCGGTCACGAGGCCGTCGTGCATCTGGCGGCCATCCCGAATCCACGCGTCGCTCCGGCAGATGTCACGTTCAATACCAACGTCCAGGGAACGTGGAATGTGCTCCAAGCCGCCGAGAACACGGGCGTGCGTCGCGTCGCCGTCGCCTCCAGCGATGCAGCCACGGGCCTTCACTACAATGATAAGCAAAGCTGTCGGCCCCAATACCTGCCGGTCGATGAGGCTCATCCGCTTCGTCCCATGGAGTTCTACTCGCATAGCAAGGAAGTGGTCGAGGTCATCAGCCGAAATTACGCAAGCCGCGGCAAGCTTGAGGTCGTGGTGATCCGTCCGACACACATCGTATTTCCGCCGGAGTGGCCGGAACTGGAGGCACGCGGTGCCGATGTGAATAACTATCACTTCTGGTCGTACGTGGAACCCGATGATGTTGCCCAAGGCTTCTACCTGGCATTGACAGTGCAGGATACGAGCTACGACGTCTTCTTCATCTCGGCGGAGGACACTCTGTGCTCGCGACCGACCCTCGAAATGATACAGGAGCGTTTCGGCAAGCTTCCCGAGGTACGAGACCCGGAACTCTTTGAGCGAAAGCCTTGTGCCTCAATTCTTGATATCAGCCGCGCACGCAGATTGCTTGGCTTCGAGCCGAAAAGCGACTGGAGACGTCTGTTCGCTCGTGTTCCCGTCGAGGACCGCATACCGCCCAGGAGTGAAGTTCCCGGCTGAGATCACAGTGGCCGGTAATGGCTTATCATGAGATAGAGGTCCAGGACAATGGCTCGTTCGGATTTCGTGATCATCGAGCTGCCTGGTGATCTTGAGGCGCCCAATGTCATCATCGTACCGGGTAAGGCTGATCCCCTGATACCGGCGCCGCACGAGAGCGATCTGGCACATTTCTACCGCGCAGGAGATTCTCAATGGCGAACATGAAGGGCGCTGACCTCATCGCCGATGTGCTGATCCAGGAAGGCATCCCATATGTCTTTGGCATCTGCGGCCATGGCAATGTGGGTCTGCTCGATGCTCTCCATGACCGCAGGGACGAGATCAAGCTCAT
>NZCH01000079.1 GCA_002688155.1 Phycisphaerae bacterium | reverse complement strand
TCCGTCGAGGTCGAAGCGCTGATCCGCAACGGCGACGCCGAGATCCTGTCCCGGCCCAGTGTCCTCACGGTCAACAACCGGCAGGCGTACATCAAGGTCGCGGAAAAGATACGGATTGTGACATCCGTGGCAAACCCCAACGCGAACACCTTCTCCGTCGGCTTCATCTCGGAGACTGCGGGGATCGAGTTAAACGTCCGGCCGCGCATCAGCGCCGATGGTGAGCAGGTGAGTATGCAGATCGCCGCGTCCGTCACCGCGGTGGTGCCCAACGAGGACGTCGAGGTGCACGACAGCGCTGGCGACATCATCGCCAGCGCGCCCACGATTTCCGAGCGGGTCGTCGAAACGCACACGCGCGTGCCCAACAACACACCGTTCATCATCGGTGGCCTGGTCGCCAGGGACGTCACGAAGGATCAGTCCAAGGTGCCTTTTCTGGGCGACCTGCCGATCATCGGTTCGGCGTTTCGCGATGAGCGCAACGAGCGTCTCAAGCGTGAGGTGATCATCATTGTCACACCGCGTGTCCTGCCCGAACGGCAACTGGTGACCTCGGCTCTGCCGGAAGACAAAGACGCGTTTGACAGCTTCGACAACGAGCTGTTCCGAAGCGCCTACCGCATCCGTGCCGAGGACGTGTTCGACCTCAAGTTCATCACCCAGAACCGGCAATTGCGGCACGCCCAGCGGCTGGCGGACATCATCGCAATGCGCAACGTTGACTTGGCCGGCAGTTACCCGCTGCGCACGTTCACCAACGGCCGCTTTCCCGGTGAGCGCATCCTGGTCTACCGCCAGATGTACGAGGTCATCAAACGTCTCGAAATCGACGCCGCGGTTGACCCGCACAAGGTCATCTTCTTTGAAGAGGATCTCGAAAGCGAAACGGGCTTTAATGTGAATTTCCTCACGAAATATTTCGCGAAGCTGGGGGAGATTAACGTACCTCCCGACAGCCAGCTTGACGTCAACCTGTTCTTCGACAAATTGAATCTGTACGACAAGGCCATCGCGATGACGTACACGCTGTACCAGTACGAGACCGATCCGGTGACGGTCATGCGTCAGCCGGTGCCGCACGTCGAGACGTTTGACTGCCCTGACCGGAAGACTTGGGACAAGCTGCTTTGGCAACTGAACCAGCCGGACGAACAGGGCCGGCAGCGGTATTCGATCCTGATTCAAAACGCCAAGGACCTGAAGCGCCTTCGCCGCGCGATAGTGCTTAAGCGCACCGTCGAACTCAACGCGTCGCGTGCGTCATTGACGCTGCAGAACTTTACGCTCGGGCGTCTCATCCTCATGCCGACCGTCAAGGAAGACAAGGTCTACCTGATCGACGAGGAAACGGCCAAGTACTTCTTCTTCACCGAGCAGTACTACCCGGCCGTCCGACAGGAGTTGGCGCGCGACGGCGAAGCACTCAGCAACACACTGCAACTGCCTGAGGTGCGCCGCTACCTGCCCGAACGTCTGCGCCGGCAGGGCCCGCTGGAATGGGAAGCGCCGTAAAATTGTTCGAATCGCGATTACTATTAGCCCGGTCGCCTGCGACCGGGGCCGCGGTCCACAGGCGTTACCGATTCGCTGACGCGTTACTCGTGCTGCAACTGGCCCTCGATCAGCAGTTCACGCCTGTCCGCGGCCGCGGAGATGCGCTGGTCATGTGTGACCATCACGATCGACTGACCACCCGCGTGCAATTGCCGCAACAGGTCGAGGATATGCTCGCCCGTACCGGCGTCGAGATTGCCCGTCGGTTCGTCGGCCAGAAGCACGTCAGGTTCGTTGATCAGCGCCCGCGCGATCGCGACACGCTGGCGTTCACCCCCTGACAGTTTGCCCGGCTTGTGCCTGGCCCGGTCCTTGAGCCCAAGCCTGTCCAGCAACTCGTCCGCGCGCTTACCACACGCGTCGCGCGCGCCGGGCCACCCGAATACGGACCTGCCGATCATCGCCGCGATCAGCACGTTCTCGCGCGCGTTCAGTTCCGGAAGAAGATGGTAGAACTGAAAGACGAACCCGACGTGCGCGTTGCGGTACCGGTCCAGCGTTCCACCCTCCAGGTTGAACAGGTTTTTCCCGTCGTACTGAACCGACCCATCGTCCGGCCGGTCCAGACCGCCCAGCAAGTGCAACAGCGTGCTCTTGCCCGAACCCGACGCCCCCAGCACCGCCACCCACTGGCCCGACTCAACCTTCAAGTTCACACCGCGCAGCACGCGCACATCACCGCCGCCGATGTTGTACGTCTTGTGCAGGTTGGTTGCGTGTAATTGCATCGGTTCAGGTCAAGTCAGAATGTTGGAAAGTCGGATAGCAAAAGTAAAAAGTCGGGATGCCACGCACGCGGCTGTCCGTCTGCGGGCTGCCGCACGGGTTCCTGGACGCAGATCGGGTTTCAAGTTTCGGTCATGGGGTTTGATTTGGGCGTTCGACACTGGGCATCCCTTTATCATGGGGTATTCGGGTGCCTGGGTATTTCGTCTCTTACGCTTCACTGCTTTGCGTGTCATCTACTCTACTCATACCTCAGCGACTGCGCCGGGTCGGTCATCGCGGCGACGACGGCGGGGATCATCGATCCGCCGACGCTGCTAACCACCGCCCCGATCATGATCCAGATCACCTCGATCGCGTTGATCTGTTCGGGCACCTCGTCAAAGTAATACGTTTGCGGCTTCCACATGCACACGTCGAACTTGTTGCACAGGAACAGGTTGATTTCATTGAGGTTGAACACGATAACCCACGCCATTCCAAATCCAAGCACTGCGCCGATCACGCCGATCGCCAGCCCGTAGCCGAGAAAGATCGACGCGACGCCGATACGTGATCCGCCGATTGCGCGCAACACGCCGATATCGTGTGTTTTCTCGAGTACGATGTTGTAAAACGTCGTCGCCACCATCACGAACGCTACAACGCTGATGATCGCGAACAGAAACGTGATCAAGCCTTTCTCGTTCTGCACAGCCGACAGCAGCACGCCGTGCCTGTCCTCCCATGTCATGACAAAAGGAAAGCGGTCGCCGCCGTGATCGTTGACCACCGCGTCGGTGGCGCGTTGCACTGCATCACGTACCTGAGAAAGCGGTACGCCAGGCGCGCCGCGCACCATGATGTCGGTTGCCCGCGCGGGTGTGACTTTCTTGCCCGGCAGCGTTTCTCCGGTCTGCGGATCGAAGTGCGGCGACTCGATACGCTCCATTTCCAGCATCTTCTGCAGCAGATCGAACGGCACGTATGCGCGCGACTTGTCGATGTCGTACAGTCCGCTTTTAGATTCATTGACGATTACGAACGATCTCCGTGCCGGCTCATAAGCGCCCAGCGTGCCTTTGGCGCTGAGCGGCACGACCGTCACCGTCACCTGGTGCCCCAGCGTCCGGCTCTCCACCAGTTTGTACTTGCCTTGCTTGTTGCGCAGGTTCGTCGGCGCGACCTCGATACCCATCACACAACCGGGCAACTGCTCTCCGTGCGGCAACGGTTTGAAAGCCATGCCGAAATCGCGAAACTCGTTTTGCTCGTACGTGCGGATGTCCGCTTCAATCGCCGGCTGATTCTCCGGCGGCTGGCCGGTGAAAAACGCGTCATTACGAAACATGTCGAGGAAGTGCGCGCTGGTCCAGTACAGCGTGTCGCGGTACTGGACGACGTTGTCAAACTTTTCCGGGTCGATTCCGACGACTTCCGCGCCCACGACATGGCCATTGACGTTCACCAGTCCGAAACTGGATATGAGCGCCGTGGCCGCGTCCGCTTCGGGCAGAGCTTCGATCGCGTCAATCATTTCCTGGTAATGCCGAAACCCGGTGATGTCACCGTGCACGATCACGTCGCCCGTGAGTTTGCGCGCCGAAGTGCGCATCAGATCGAGAAAACCACCCATCACGCTGATCACGATGATCACCATCGCCGTGCAAAGCGTTACCGCAAGCGCTGCGAACATCGGTGCAAGCTTGCGGCGAAGGTACTTCAGGATCAGGACGAGTTTGTACATGGGCAATGAGTCGAAAAGTCAGAAAGCCAAACGTTTACCAAGTCAAGCCCTGAAATCCGACTTTCTTACTCTGCGACTTTCTGGCGCTTTTTCAGGGCCATTCCACCACTTCGCGTTCAAGTGCGACGCCAAATCGGTCGGCGACGGTCTTTTGAACGTGGTTGATGAGTGTGATGACGTCGCCGGCAGTGCAGCCACGGTCGGTGATGATGAAGTTGGCGTGGCGGTCGGACACACGCGCGCCGCCGATCGCGAAATTTTTCAGGCTGGCTTTGTCGATCCATTGTCCGGCGCTGAGCCGACGGCCCTGCGGGTCGGGCTGATCGGGGTTCTTAAAGGCGCAGCCGGCCGAGCCCTCGCGCAGCGGCTGGGTATTCTTTTTGTACAGAAAGATTTCCTTTACCCGACGTATCAGGGCCTTCGGGTCGTCCGGTGACAGATCGAACTGCACGGAAAGAATGTACCTGGCGACGATGTTCGTACGGCGATATGAGAACTCCAGATCGTCACGATCGCGGTAATAGACCTGCCCGGTCGCGTCGGCGACCATAACGCGTTTGACGGCCTGGCCGATATCACCGAACACGCCGCCGGCGTTCATGCGTATCGCGCCGCCGACGGACGCGGGGATCCCCGCGAGACATTCGAGACCCGCAAGGCCCGCCCTGGCGGTCGTGAGCACCAGCTTCGCCAGCTCAAACCCTCCGCCCGCCACGACGGTCGTGCCCTCGATTCGCACCTGCCGAAATGCAGGGTCCGAAAGCCGGACCACAACGCCATCCACACCCTGGTCCGCCACAAGCAAGTTCGCGCCCAAACCCAGCACGCGTGTGGGCACGTCCGCTGTGTGACATTGCGAGGCCAGCGCGGTGAGCTGTTGCACACTTGAAGGTTCCGCGAGCACCTGCGCCGCCCCGCCCACCTTGTACCACGTCAGCGGCGCCAGCGGCTCGTTTGTCTTGTACGGTATGTTCAGGTCATCCAGCCACGCATGCATTGGCGGCATTGTAGGCACAGTGGACGATGCGTTGGCGGTCTGATTCAAAGGTGTGGACACTTACTGTTGATCGAGTATCAGGCCCGTACAAGTTTAGAGTTCAGTACGTCCAGCCTCGACGATCCACCCGCCGCCGAGGACCCGGTCATCGTCATAACAGACGACCGCCTGACCCGGCGAAACGGCTCGTACCGGCTCGAGGAACTCGATGCGCAGCGTGTCAGACCCCGTTGCCAGCACTGTCGCCTCCACTGGCCCGCCGTTGTAGCGAATCATCGCTGTGCAGCGACGTGGTAAGTCAGTCGGCGGGTCGATCAGCCAATTCGTCTCGTCGGCGATCAAACCGTCTGCCAACAGGTCGTCCGCCGTGCCGATCGTCACGGTGTTGTGCTGCGCATCGCGATCGACGACGTAAACAGGATACCCCAGCGCCATGCCGAGCCCGCGGCGCTGCCCAATGGTGAACCGTTGCTGTCCGCCATGTTGTCCGACCACGGCGCCGCTCGTGTCCACGACGTCGCCGGACGCCACCTTCTGGGGTGTCTGGCGGGTGACGAGGCCGGCGTAATCGTTATCCGGCACGAAGCAGATTTCCTGGCTGTCCGGCTTGTCGAACACTGGCAGGCTGTGCTCGCTGGCGATTTCCCGAATCTGGTCTTTGGTGTGTTCACCGACGGGCAGGAGCATGTGGTCGAGACGATCGCGAGGTGAGCCAAACAGCACGTAACTCTGGTCCTTGCCGCGGTCGAGTCCGCGCAGCAGACGGGGAACGCCGGCGTTGTGAACGATCCGCGCATAGTGGCCCGACGCGATGAAGTCGCAGTCGATCGAGCGGGCGTAACGATGCAGCTTGCCGAATTTGAGCCAGTTGTTGCACCGAATGCACGGATTGGGCGTTCTGCCAGCGTTGTACTCGTCGACGAAGTGGTCAATGATCCGTCCAAAGTCCTGTCGGAAATTCATAACGTAGAATGGGATGCCAAGTAATGCGGCGACCATGCGCGCGTCCTGCGCGTCCTCGACGGTGCAGCAGCCGTGGTGGCGCGCTTCCGTGGCATGGGTATCGCACGCGGGCGCGTCGGCATCAACGCGCTCAACACCGTCGACCGTGCCAAGACGCATAAAGCAGCCGATAACGTCATACCCCTGCTGTTGCAGCAGCAGAGCCGCGACGGAGCTGTCTACGCCGCCGCTCATCGCGACAAGCACTTTGCTTTTGGTCCTCGGGCCGTTCATGACACGCCATTGTAGGCCTGGCAACGCCACGTGCACCGGCTCGTAACAATCCAATGACGTATCGACCTGCCGCGCCTGGTACGCGTCTATGATGAAATACGCAGTCATGTTCGCCGGTTCTTGCGGTAATGGTTGCTCACCGAGCCCGCGACGATTACGGTATAGGTCCGCCAAACTCACCCCCCGGAGCGAATATTCGATGCAAACGCATACCATGGGTCGGTCGATAGCCGCGGTGATCGCGATCGCCGGTCTGTTCGTTGCCGGTGCATGCCACGTCGCGCATGGCCAGGAGATCCGCACCGCGCTAGACGCGGCGATTAAGGATGCCCACGTCATCGTCGCCGTGCCGGACATCTCCGCCTTCAGCGACAAACTGGCGATGATCAACGATGTGCTTGGCCTGAACAACCCCGAACTGGGCAACGCACTGGGCGCGGTCAAGCAGCAGCTGGGCATGAATCAGGGCGTGAATGAACGCGGTGCATTCGTGCTGGTGCTTCAGGACGTCGGGGCGATGGGCGAGGTTGAAACAGCGCAGTACGCGCTGCTCGTGCCCGTGACGGATTATGGTGAGTTTCTTGGCAACTACGATGTCCAGGCTGTCGATGAGGTTGCGCGGATCACCATGCCAGAGGGGCACACAGCGTACGTGCGGTCCATCACGGGATTCGCAGTGATTGGACCCAGCGAGCAGTACGTGCGTGACTATACGCCCGACGGCGCAAGCGATGAGATTGTCGAGCACATCGGCACGTTAGGCCGTCAATATCTGGTGGACAACGACGTGACGGTCATTGTGAACATCGAGTCGATGGGTCCGGTTCTGCTGGCTCAGATTGAGCAGATGGGGGGCGGCCTGGCGGTCACGCAACCCTATACGAGCATCGTGAAACGGTTTCTCGGCGGCACACGCGTCATGGTGATCGGGTTCGACGCCACGCCACAAGGGATCGGGTTGACCCAGACGTTCGCGTTCAACCCCGACAGCAATATCTCGGAGGTGTACCGCGCCGGCGGAAACGCAGCGCCTGGTCTGGCATGGCTGGCGGACCAGCGGTATCTGGTCGCCGGTGCCGTTGATATGCAGGGCTTCGACTTGGCCGCCATGCTGCAGAGAGTGAATAAGGGCGCCGACGAAGCGGAGCAGGCGACGGCGAACTCGTTGATTCAGCAGATCATGCCCAGCCTGGAAAACGTGTCCGCGATGGCAATGGCGATCTACGTATCCGGCGATCCCGCAGATGCGGCCGCGGGTGCCTACGCGACCGCGAACATCGTCACCGTCATGCGGTCAGAACAACCCGCCCTGGTCATGAAAGGCTTTACAGAGCACCTCGAGACGCTGAACCAGATGCAGGTCGAATTGCCGATCACCGACGTGACGACCGGCAAACCTGCAAGATTGTCGTTTGTCACCGGTTATACGCCCAATGTGCTCGTGTTTGAGGGTGTGTCTGTCAATCAGTATGAGGTGACGACGAACCTTCCGCCGGCGATGCTCGGCGGGCCGGCCGGGGGGATGCTCGCGTCGACTGGTCTGTCGAACCTGCGCGGATACGTCGCGCAGGCCGATGAGATGGTGATCTGGACCACGGTGCTGGACGCGCAGTTGATCAAGCGGGCGATTCGCACCGCCGTGTCCGGCGACGGTATGGGTAAAACCGGAAATATCGCACAGATCAGGGCCGCCTCGCTTCCGCCCGAGCCCACGATGGAGATGTACTTTGATGTGGCAGGTCTGGCCGCGCTGATGAATGCGTTCCGCGCTCCGATGGGGTTACCGCTGTTCGAGATTCCGCGAACCCTGCCACCGATCGCGATGGCTATGAGTGTGGATAAACAGGGTGCTGCCGGGCGACTTTACCTGCCGGTTGATGCGCTCTCGTTCGGGCGGGCGATGTTCGTGCAGCCAGAAGCAGCAGCGCCGGCCAACCGTCAGGGTCAGCAGGGCTTGCGCACAAAGAAGAGGCGCAGGGAGCGTTAGTTCGAATCGATCCAAACATCGGTGGAAGAGTTGCACAATGGTTCGGATACTCGCCGTGCTCGCGCTGGCGGTGTACGTGTTGGCGTTGCTGGGCGCCGGTATCGCCCAGCAACGCAGGAGGTGCACATCGGCAATCGAATCACATGCCGCACGCCGCTCCTCGCGGTTCGCGTACCCGCGACCCGTCGTTGGGTTCAACATCAACCTCCACCACACGCAGTACCTGCCCAAGTACGTTCAGGCGATCGACGAAATTGCCGGACTGGGCTGCACGCACTTGCAAATCGTAACACCGATGTTTCAGACCAGCGGAGCGAGTGATTCGGTTGCAATCGCGGTCGGCTCGGGCCGCGGCCCGAGCCGCGCGCAGCTCGTTACCCTGTTTGCGCACGCGAAGAAGCGCGGCCTGGCGACAAGCCTTGTGCCCATTGTGCTGTTGACCAAGCCGCGTGCCGGCGAATGGCGTGGGAAGATTAAACCCGGCGACTGGGACGCTTGGTGGAGCGCGTACCAGCGCGCCATCGACCACTTCGTCGATATCGCGGTCGAAACGGACGTGGGCCTGTTCAGCGTCGGATCTGAACTGATCAGCACGGAGAAACAACGTGACCGCTGGAACGCGCTGATCGCCCGCGTGCGTGACAAATACAGTGGCCTGCTGATGTACTCGGGCAACTGGGACCACTACCACGTGCCGGCGTTCTGGGACCAACTCGACGTCATTGGTGCCAGTGGATACTGGAACCTGACGCGTGGCGCGACCAGCGATGCCCCGGCATCCGACGTGCTGCTGCGGTCCAACTGGCGCCAGGTGCATGGGCAGGTGATGAAGTTCGCGCGCGACAAGGGCAAGCCTTTTCTGCTCACCGAGGTCGGTTATCCGTCGCTGCCGTGGGGGCTCAAGCATGCCTGGAACTACGTCAACAAAGAGGGTGTCGACGCTGACGCGCACACCCAGGCGCGCGGGTACGACGCATTTTTTGACGTGTGGTCCGGCGACCTGCGATCGCACGATGGCGCCGCCGATCGCCCGTTCTTTGGCGTCTTCTTCTACGCGTGGGATCCGTACAACCAGGGCGGGCCACGTGACACCGGTTACGGTGTGCGCGGCAAGCCGGCACTGGACGTGGTCCGTGACCGACTCAACGCGCTGGGCGTGCAATAATCTCGCCGATCATCTATGGTTTGCACTTCCCGGCCCAAGCCCGCGGACAGCGGTCTGCGGGCGTTACGACACCCCCTACCCAAACTTCGCGCAATGAACATCCTCATACTCGGCAGCGGCGGACGCGAGCACGTACTGGGCTGGAAGCTGAAACAGTCACCCAATGCGGGAACGCTGTTTTTTGCGCCCGGCAACGCCGGCACGGCGGATATTGGACAAAATGTCGATATCACCGCCGAGACCGCGGACACGAAGACTGTTGATGCGATCGACTACTTTTGCCGCCACAACGACGTCGAATTGATCGTCGTGGGCCCGGAAGATCCGCTGTCGCACGGCATTGTCGACCGGCTCGAATGTTCGGGACGTTTCGTCTTTGGCCCGTGCAAAGACGCAGCGCTCATTGAATCGGACAAAGCATTCTCAAAAAAGATTATGCGTGCTGCGAGTATTCCAACCGCCGAGGCGCGCATTTTCGGTCATGCGGACGGCGCGCTGGACTACGTCCGTGAACATGAAACACCTGTGGTGGTCAAAGCCGCCGGCCTGGCAAAGGGCAAGGGTGTCATCGTCTGTGATGATGCGCAACAGGCGGAGCAGGCCGTCGAGACGATTATGGTCGATCGCGCGTTCGGTGACGCTGGTGACCAGGTCGTGATCGAAGAACGACTCATCGGGCAGGAACTGTCCGTGCTCGCCCTGGTTGATGGGCGAAACCTGTTCGTGCTCGAACCGGCGCAGGACCATAAGCAGATAGGCGAAGGCGATACCGGCCCGAACACCGGTGGCATGGGCGCGTACACACCCACGCCGCTGGTTGACAACGGTCTGATGGCCACCATCGAACGTGAAATACTCGTCGCGATCGTCGATGCGCTGCGGCGCGACGGCGTGACGTACAAGGGAGTGTTATACGCCGGCCTGATGCTCACCGCCGGCGGGCCGAAGGTCATCGAGTTCAACTGCCGCTTTGGCGACCCGGAAGTTCAGCCGCTGATGATGCGCATGCAGGGCGACCTGCTGGACATCATCCTCGCGTGCTGCCAGGGGGGGCTTTGCGAAGTCGACCTGACCTGGCGCCCAGGCTGCTGCTGCTGCGTGGTCATGGCCAGCGGCGGATACCCCGGCAAGTACGAAACAGGTAAACCGATCACCGGGATCGATGACGCGGCGGCGGACCCGGACGTGACCGTCTTTCACGCCGGAACGCGGCGTGACGGGAAAGGCCAACTCGTCACCGCCGGCGGGCGCGTTCTGGACGTGTGCGCCATGGGCCGCGACCTGCGTGAGGCGCGCGACAAAGCCAATGCCGCCTGCGCAAAAATACATTTCGATGGCGCCTACTATCGGCGCGATATCGGCTTTCGTGTTATGGGGTAAGGCCAGTAAATGCATGAGGTTATGATTCGGTTCGATGGCTCGGGCGACTGGGTTCATCAGAACACAGGGTACACTGCGTGAATGGTCCTGGGCCATAACCGGGGCTGGCCCGATTCACGAAAGGTCGCGCCGTTGACAGATCAAGTAGACAACGTGGGTCCGTTTCATCGTCTGGTCGTGCTGGGAGAGAGCACCGTCGAGGGTGGCGGCTGGGTTCAAAACGTACAGGAACGCTGGGCGGACCTGCTGGCGAATTGGCTTGAGTATTGTCAGGAGCAGCCACTGGAGTATCACAACGCCGGTCTGGGTGCCAGCGTGCTGTCGACAAAGAGTGCCGGTTACGAGGGATCGCGTAAGCCAAGCGCGGCCGAGCGATTGCAAAAACAGGTTATCGCGCGCGACCCGGATCTGCTTGTGATCGCGTACGGTCTGAACGACATGCGGTTTGGCATGCAAGCCGATGCGTTCCGGATCGAGTATGAATGCCTGCTCGACGATATTGAACGGCAGATCAACCCGCGAATCGTAATCGTTAACGTGTATCATCAGACTGGCCTGGGGTGGTATCCACCGGCCGACCAGGGCAGCGACGAGGCACTGGCGCAATACAACGACATGTTGCGGCAGGTCGCCGCAGCGCGCCGATACATTCACGCGGACGTGTGGGCCGCTCAGGGACGGTGCGACTGGCTC
>NZCH01000078.1 GCA_002688155.1 Phycisphaerae bacterium | reverse complement strand
GGCGCGGTGGTTCACAATCATCTCGCTGCGTCGTTCAGATCGCCTGTGTGATGTAACTTCAGCGCCGTGTCGAACTTTCCTGCCGCCATCAGATCGCGCCCACCTGCGAAAAAGTCTTCTTCAGGTGCGTCAGGCTGTCATGCGCGATCGTCTGCGGATCCGGCGAATAATCGAACACTTCGACAGAAACATACTTGTCATAGTCAACGTCTTTGAGTGCCTTGGCGATCGGCACAAAATCCGTTTGGCCAAAACCCGGGCCGCGGCGGTTCGCATCGTTGGCGTGAAAGTGCGCGGTGTGCCGGGCGTTCTCAGCGATCAATTGATCGATCGGCTTGTCTTCCTGGCACATCGCCTTGACGTCCAGGTGCAGCCGACATGCCGGGTGATCGATCGCGCGCATCAAGTGCACCGTTTCCTCGACGGTCACCATAAAAGTGGTCTCAGCCGGCCCCAATGGTTCAAGCGCAATGGTGACCCCAGCCTGCTCGGCGACCTGGGCAAACTGCCGGAACACGCCGGTCGCCCGGTCGAACGCCTGGTCATACGTGTCACCCTCAACGAGGTCGCGCTGCGCCGGGCTGCCGTGCACCATCACACCCCCGCCCATTTCGCCAAGCAGCCGGGCCAGGTGTTGTAAAAACGCGACCGTGCGCCGGCGCACGTCGTCCTCAGGCGTGGTGATGTGCAGGCCCGCGGGTTTGGCCAGCAGCCAGTGCATGCCGACCAACTCCAGCCCCGCCCGCGACGCCGTTTTACCGATCTCACGCGCCTGGGCGGGTGTGATCCGGGACGGGTCCGGGTTGAATGTGAACGGGGCGATCTCGATCCCGTCGTACCCGCACGTCGCCACATGTTCGCACTGCCGCTCAAACGGCCAGTCCAGGTCCTGATACGTTTCGTTACAGATTGCGAATTTCATCGCGCAGGCCCACTTGTGACGGGTTGATTGATTCGGCTTCCGGCGTTATGCTAACAGGTTCGGACCACCCGACTAAACCCATGTGAAAATCACCGATTACACGCACCCCCCGGAGGCGCGCGCTATGACTGAAACGCTCACCGATATACACGAAGTCAAAGACACCGAGACTTCGAACCGGTACCTCAACGCCGGCCTCGAGGCCGAAGAGCAGGGCGACCGCCTGCGCGCGATCGAAGCATACGAAGCCGCCTTCGCCGCCGACCCCGAGGAGACGAAGGTGTGCTTCCGCCTGGCGTACAACCTCGACCTCGTGGGTGAAGAGGACGAAGCGATTCACTTGTATGAACAGTGCATCCACCAGCAGGCCGCGTATGTGAACGCGCTATTGAACCTGGCGGTCCTATATGAAGACCGAGGTAACTACGCCCAGGCTGAGCGCTGTGTCCGGCAGGTGTTGAACACCGATCCGACGCACGACCGGGCGCTGATGTATATCAAGGACGTCCTCGCGAGCAAGCAGATGTTCATCGAGGAGGAGCCACCTGGCCACGACATGCCCTCCAGCGCGCTGCTGGACACACCGGTTACGGATTTCGACCTTTCCGTACGCACCCGCAATGCGCTGCGAAAAATGGAGATTCGCACGCTCGCGGATCTGCTGCGCATTACCGAAGCTGAGTTGCGCAGCTACAAGAATTTCGGTGAAGCGAGTCTCGAAGAAATCAAGGCCATGCTCGCGCAGCGCGGCCTGCGGTTTGGCCAGTCCATTGACACGCAGCAGTCCGTGACGCAGAAGGCGGTCTACGACGAGTTGCAGGCACAAACTCAACAGAACGATGACACGTTTGACCGGTCCGTCAACGAACTGCAACTGTCCGTGCGGGCACGCAAGGCGCTGGCGCTATTGAACATTCACAGCATCGGTGATCTGTGCACCAAGACCGAAGCCGAGTTAATGGGCGTCAAGAACTTCGGCCTCACGAGTCTCCATGAAATCAAAGAGCGGATGTCGGACTTTGGCCTGAGCCTGCGAACGCTTGAGGCGTGAGTCGAAAGTCCAGAAAGTCGGGGATTCCAAGCCCGCGGCTGTTCATCCGCGGACTGCCGCGCAGGTTTCCGGGCACTACGTGGTGCGATTCGCTACAATGTTCGGCCCGGTGCCGACGGCCGTGACTATGAAAGGTGGGCCCCATGAGCCAGGCGATCATCGATCACGTTGAAAAGGAACAGTTGCGCAGTGATATCCCCGACATCAGCGTCGGCGATACCATCGATGTGCACGTTCGGATCGTCGAAGGCAGCAAGGAGCGGGTCCAGGTGTTCGCCGGCGTTGTGCTCCGCATCACCGGCACGGGGGTGTCACGCACGTTCACCGTGCGGCGGATCGTCGCCAATGAAGGCGTCGAGCGCGTCTTTCCGATCCACTCACCGATGATCGCGAAGATCGAGATCAAGCGTCACAGTCACATCCGCAGGTCGAAGCTGTATTACCTGCGCGAGCGCGTGGGCAAGAAGCGCCGCCTGCGCGACCGCCGCCGCGGGCTGGGCCAGGTCGTCAAGGAAGATCCAAAGGAGGAACTGGCCGACGATGCGTCAGACGGGGCCGGTGATGAAACGGTCACCGACAACACCGTGGGCGATGCGGTCACATCAGAAACCGCGTCAGAATCAAATACCGAATCTTAACCAATCCCGCGCGTCGCCCCGTTTTCAGCCCGGTCGCTTGCGACCGGATCGCGATGCCGGCACCGCAGCCAAATCGAGAGACGTGCGGCGTCCCCATTAAAATTGCACTGATCTAAAACGGCGCCGGCGGCGGCGTACTGCGCTTTTTGGACGTCGTCCCGCCTTGTGCCGGCTGACGGCTCCATTGCTTTAAACTTCGGCCGGTCTGCTCCTGAATCAGCGCACGCGCTTCGGATAATTCGAGGTGCGATACGTGGGCATCGCCGTAGGCGACGGCGATACCTTTCTGCCCGCGGGAGTGAAGTTTCTCGAAAACGACGACTTCGCGCGCGTTGGTGTTGTTCATAAGACCCGGAACAAGCACGTACGATGCGTGCTCATCGATCCACGTGCGCTGCTCTTTCATCGGCCACCGTTGAAAGTCGGCCGGCACCGTAGTTTTCGATGTTGGTGAAATGAGCAACTCCAGAGGCGTGTCAATGTCGCGGACGAGTGTAAGCAGGTGATCTGGCATATGGCCATCGTTCGTGTCCGCCCAGAGGATCGCGTGCTTACAAATGGCCGAAGCGTTCGTGGTGGATGTGAGATTTTTCGTGGTCCTGCGCGCGGACTGCAGCGCTGGCAACAGTGCACCGATCATCATCGCCCCACTGCCAGCGCCGGCGCCCATGAGTGGATTGCCGCCGAGCACGCCTGCGCCTGGTAACGGGCTGATCCCGCGCGAGTGCAAGCCCGCGTCGTCCATCCACGTGATCTGACACACGGGCGTCAGGTGCGGCATGATCGCTGTGATCGGCGGGAGCATCACCGGCGGCCGATTCGCCAGCTCCGGCGCCATCATCGGCAGGAACTGCAGCAACATCGCGACCGACTGATACGCCTGCAACGCAGTCCTGGGCAGGTCGACAAACGCCACCTGATTCGCCGGATGATCACCCAGTGCCTTGCGCGCGTGCTGAAACGCCGGGTTATCGAGAATTGACGCACCCTCATGCTGTACCGCCTGCACGATCGCCTGCGGCGTCGTTGAAAAATACAGCTTGCCGTTGTGGATCGCCCAACTCGGCGAAGCGAACATGGGTAACGCAAGCGTGTGCACCGTCACGCCTTCGTAAGGCACTTCGCGGAAGCGCATCTGCATGCCCTGCTGGTCCGCGTCGCCGTTCTGGGCCATCATCTCATTGATTCGCTGTTCGATCGCGATGAGCGCTTTGTTCGCGCGGTCGGGTACGGCGAGATTGTTGGCCAGCACAAAACCGATACCCATCGCGGACATGCCCGGGTCACCGTACGCAGTCCACCTCGATCCCATCGCCTTGATCAGGTCGCGTTCGATATCGATGCCCAACTGCTCGCCCGCGTTTTGCAACTCGATCTCGAATTCGTTGCGATCATCGGGAGCAATCTGGCCGATCGTACTGCGAACCAGGTCCATGATGCGCGTGGGGCTCAATTGACCGACCCACAACCATGTCGCGGTCGCGGGCACGGCGCGCAAGTCCTCCGCAGTCAGCGCCGGTTCATCGAGCAGGTGTGCAATGCCGCGGCGCGGCGCGGGCGCCTCCACGTGCGCGCTGGTGATCCACTGTTTGCCCTGGAAACCGCCGACAACCGTCGCGTGCCCGAGCGTGCCCAGCCCGAGCGATGTTTTCAGATTCTGCCAGACTTTTAGTTCCTCTTCATCGGCCTCCTGCTGCGCCGCCTGATCGACCAGCGCGATCACCCGCGCGATATCGAAGAAACCAACGGCTGCCGGTTGATCATGCAAACTGGCGACCGATTCACGGAAACCTTTATGCGACTGCAACGAGTCGTCCCGCCGCATCGTCAGCAGTGCCTCTTGCTCCGGGTAACCAGAAGCGAACATGATCAGGCTGCCCTTCTGAACCACGCGAGCCGCGCCCGGGTCATTGATACGCTGCTTATCGATCAGACTCTGAAGCCAATCTTTCAGTTGGGTCGCTTGATCGCCCGCCTTCCAAATCATCGCGATGCGCGGCTTTTCGTTTTCAATCTGCTCAACCGTCAGGTTCTCGATGTAGAACGCGCACGAGTGATGCCAAAAAGCGCTGAACATGCTCTTGACCATCGTCCCTGTCTCGGCCGCATTCGGATCGTCCTGCTGCGCAATACGCATAAACGTATCGAAGAACTGTGCGGACAATGTCGGCAACTTGGTCGCTTCGAGAACGGCCTTGAAGTGCGACTCGTCCCAGCCCGGCCCCATGTCGTCAATGCCACGCCAACCGACGTACGCGATCACATCCCCGGGCACGTACCTGGCCAGTGGCTGCGCCGACGCCTGTCGGATTGATGCTGGAACAATGCCCAGCAACACGCCCAGAAATACACCCAAAAACACGCCCGGAAATACGCCCGGCACAATGGATTTGCACGACATGGAACACTTCCTTCCTGTGTTCAAGATGAGCGAAGCCTGTCCAGATTGAATCAGCCTATCACGCAGGGCTGGCGTGGTAAATCGCCCTGGGATCGCCGATCTTCGATTTCCAGTTTGCACATTGCATAAGGCGAATGGCGGCAAGAGGTTTATCGTGCGGTGACATACGTTTGGATATACGTACAATACGTCGTGAAGTTCACGGATCAGGTACGTGAGGCAACGTTACACAACGAGCGTGGAATATGCGACGGAACACGATCACATTCGCCCTCGCCGTAATCGCCGCTGCTGGACCGATTCAGATTGGGTGCGCTGACATCGCGACGAAAACCATCGTGTACGCGCACAACGGCACAATACCGCGCCCAAGCCCAGTGGCAATGGATCGATTACGGCGGCCCAGTCCACCGTTTCACCAGCCACGACGCCGATAAGGCGGGAATCGACAACGTCAGGTACAACCGCCGCGCCGACATATGCGAGGCTTCCTTCGACAGGTCTTTAAACCATGACACGACGCAATCTCAGTCCGTTTGTTTTCTTCGATGAATGGGGCAAGCGCCATCGCCCGAAACACGCCTTTCGCGGTACGACGCCTTCACAGTTCAACCAGTGGAAAAAAACACTTCGCCCGAAGGTGCTGGCAACGCTTGGCGCTGCGCCGTCCAAAGTGCCGCCGCGTCCTGAACTGATCACCGAATGGGAAGCCGACGGGCTGATCAAACAGCGCTGGGTGCTCGATGTACAGCCGAACCTGTCGGCGACGCTGTACGTGTTCCGGCCCGGCGACCTGAAGCGCAGCGAAAAGAGGCCGGCGATTCTGGCTTGCCACGGGCACGGAACGTTCGGCAAGGATTCGGTCATGGGAATCGGCACGGAAGCCGCGATGGCGAAGGAGATCCAACAGCACAACTACGACTATGGCCTGCAGATGGCCAGGCAGGGGTTTGTCACGTATGCAATCGACTGGCTGGGGTTCGGCGAACGCGGGTACGCCGAAAAAAACAACCACGCGGCGGAAATGCTCGGTCAGCGCGACTCGTGCAACATCAGCTATCTTTGCGCGACAATGCTGGGCACCACACCTCTTGCGCTGAATTGCCACGATGGCAGCCGGGTGACCGACTTTGTCTGTACGCTTCCATTCGTCGACAAGAACCGGCTGGGCGTCATGGGATTAAGCCAGGGCGGCACGATGACGACGTGGATGATGGTCACGGATTCGCGTTTCAAGGCCGGTGACATCATTTGTTACGCCGGGCCCTGGTACGACATCGCGTACCGCACGTACAACGTGTGCGGGTCGCAGGTCACGCCCGGTTGTTTTGTGCTGGCGGACATCGCGGACATTCAGGGCTTGATCGCGCCCAGGCCGCTACTCGTCGAGATCGGTGTCCACGACGGGTGTTTTCAGGTCGATCACGCGCTGCCCCACCATTTCAAACAACTCAAGAAGATTTACAGGGCTGCGGGCGCCGCGGATCGGCTCGAACTGGACCTGTTCCCCGGCCCGCATGCGTGGGGCGCGAACAAGTCCGCAGCGTTCTTCGCAGAATGCCTGGGACTGAATTGACCGCGCCGAAAACGACCGCACCAGTGGCGGCCGGCTAAAATACATTTGTGCCCCACGATCAGGAAGTGCCTGTCTCGAACGTAACCGCAGCACCCGACGACCGGCCGCCGGTGGTTTTCTTGGCCGGCGGTGGGTCCGGCGGACATATCTTTCCCAATATCGCGATCGCCAATCGGCTGGCCGAGTTGGGCTTGACCATCGAGCCGTTCTTCATGGTGTCCCAGCGACCGCTTGATGCGCGCATTCTCAAACAAGCGAACCAGGATTTTGCGCCGTTACCGGTCAAACCCTTTTCAAGTAATCCTCTGAAGATGTTTTCGTTTTACAGCGCCTATCGCAAGAGCGTTTACGTAGCGCGAGAGTTGATCAAACGTCGCAGCGCGAAGGCGGTCGTCGCTACCGGCGGGTTCGCCGCCGCGCCGGTCGTCGATGCCGCGCGGCGCGAAGGCGTCGATACCGTGCTCGTCAATCTCGACGCCGTACCCGGCAAGGCGAATCGCATCGTCGCCCGACACGCGACGAAAACGTTCACCGTTTACGAGTCGCCCATACTCGACAATGCGCAGCTCATCGGGCTGCCGCTGCGCCGTGTTGCGCTGGGGCCTGACGATCAGGGCGACGCACGTGCTCAACTCGGACTGGATCCCGACCTTTTCACGCTGCTCGCTGTCGGCGGCAGCCAGGGCGCGCAATCAATTAACCTGACGATGCTCAACCTTGCCGGCCGCGAAGCTGTGCAACACGCGTTACACGAATGGCAGATTCTGCACATTTGCGGGCCCGCGCACACGAAGATCGTCACGCAAACATACAAACAACTAAACGATGCCGGCGCGTCGCTGCGCATCAAGGTGGTTGGGTTTTGTGACACGATGGGGCTCGCGTGGCGCAGCGCGAATCTGGCGATCAGCCGGGCGGGTGCCAACGGAGTTGGCGAAGCGTGGGCCAATGTTGCGCCGACCATCTTCCTGCCGTATCCGATGCACCGCGACCAGCATCAGCGGCACAACGCCAGGCCGATGGTTGCCACCGGCGGCGCGATCATGCTCACCGACCTGACCGACCCTGCGCGCAACGCGCACGCCATGGAAGACACACTCATCGGCCTGCTGACCGACAGACCGCAGTTGGCCACCATGTCCGACAAACTTGGTCAGGCGCGCCCTACGGACGGTGCCGTCGAGGTTGCCCAGTGGCTTGTAGCGCGACTGTGCGGACAGCAGTAGGATCCGTTCACGAAGATAAACGGTTTCGATTCAGCCACAGTGCCTGTACCTCACTCCCGCCGTGTAGTAACGGGAATCCAGACCGGCAACTCTTCCAATTCCTCTATAATCCATCCATGACCGTGACGGACGAAGCTGTTTCAATAGATATTGACCGTTTGACCGAACCCGCCGGGCGGGTTGAATCGTATATTCGACAGTTCGTGCGTTCGCGCCCGATGCCGCGCAACCTCCAGGAGGCGGTGGAATACGCACTTCTTGGCGGCGGTAAACGCGTTCGGCCGATTCTTGTGATACGCGCTTGCGAAGCTGTGGGCGGTGACCCGGACCGTGCAATGCCCGCGGCAGGCGCCATTGAGTTGATCCACAATTTCAGTCTGGTGCATGATGACTTGCCAGCGATGGACGATGATGACCTGCGGCGCGGCCGGCCGACGCTGCATAAGCACGCCGGTGAAGCCATGGCCATACTCGCCGGCGACATGATGATGGGATTGGCGTTCGAACTGCTTGTCACACGTACCCGGCCCGTGGTGCTCGCGGCACGCATCGCCACCGAACTGATCGAAGCGACGAACAACATGATCAACGGCCAGGTGTATGACACTTTGCCCGACTTTGATGACTGCATGACGGATATACAGAAGTTGCAAACGATCCACCACAACAAGACTGGCGCGCTGATTCGCTGCAGCGGGCGCATGGGGGCGCTCGCGGGTGACGCCGACGATTCGCAGTTGCACGCGATCATGACCTACGCGGAATCACTGGGCCTGATGTTTCAGGTCGTCGATGATCTACTGGACGTCACGCAGTCAACTGATCACCTTGGCAAAGCGGCGGGCAAGGACGTGGACGCGGGCAAGCTGACCTACCCGGGCGTACTGGGCATCGACGCCAGCCGTCGTGAAGTTGCAAGGCTGCGCGACGTCGCCCTGTCCGCCATCGAACCCCTGGGTGGACCGGCTGACCCGCTGCGCCAGATATGTGAGTTTTTCGCGGTGCGCACCCGATAGTCCGCGTTTTTAGCAACCAACGTCCGACGACCGGGCCACGCACCGCAGACAAGGACAGCGCCATGACCCAAGGCAATGTGAAAAAAACACGACGCCAACGACGTGAGAAACTGCTGCCGACCATCGATTCGCCAGCCGACCTGAAGAAGCTGTCGATCGATCAGTTGCCGAAGTTGGCGCAGGAGATTCGCGATGCCATCTGCGACCAGGTCTCCAAGACCGGAGGTCACCTGGCGCCGAACCTGGGCGTGGTCGAGATGACCATCGCGATGCACTATGTGTTCGACTTTTCGTACGACCGCCTGCTGTTTGATGTCGGTCACCAGTGCTACCCACACAAACTGCTGACGGGTCGGAGGCATCTGTTGCCGAAGTTGCGCACCCGTGAAGGCATGGCCGGGTTCCCCGATCCGCACGAGTCGGACTACGACCTGTTTTCCGTCGGCCACGCTGGAACGTCGATTCCCACCGGTGTGGGTATGGCACGCGGCGACACTCTCCTGGGCGAGGGCGACCGCAACGTTGTCGCGTTGATCGGTGACGCGTCGATCGTCAACGGCGTTGCGATGGAGGGGCTCAATAACGCCGGCACGCTGGAGCGGCAGTTTCTGGTCATGCTCAACGACAACGGCATGTCGATCGCCACACCAAAAGGCGCGCTCGCGGGCTATTTCGATCGCGTGCGCATCAGCGCGACGTACGAAGAGTTTAAGAAGCGCGCTCGTGAGGTACTCAAGCGCATGCCCTATGGCGATGCGCTCGAGGAAATCTACGGCACGATGGGCGACATGATGAAGGCCGCATTTCATCGCGGGCACATGTTCGAGCAGTTCGGGCTGATGTGTATCGGCCCGGTCGACGGGCACGACCTGCCGGCGCTCGTTGACATGCTTGAAGAAGTCAAGGATTTTGGCCGGCCGATCCTGCTGCATTGCAAGACAGTCAAGGGCAAAGGGTTTGAATTTTCAACGGGTGATCCGACGGCATTTCATTCACCCAAGCCGTTCACGGTCGAGGGTTGCCGGGTCGAGGCCAAGAAAGGCGGTCGTAGCTTTACCGCCGCGTACGCGGACGCGATGATCGATGTGATGGGCCGTGACGACAAGGTGTTTGCCGTCACCGCCGCGATGCCCGATGGCACAGGACTGAACAAGATCATGCCCGCGTTTCCCGATCGGTCGCTCGACACGGGTATCTGTGAATCGCACGCAATGGACATGTGCGCTGGAATGGTCAAATCCGGTCTCAAACCATTTTTCGCCGTTTACTCGACGTTTGTGCAGCGAGCGCTCGATCAAGTATTCCAGGAAGTCGCGCTGCACGGCCTGCCGGTACGCGTGTGTATGGACCGTGCAGGATACGTTGGTGGCGACGGTGCGGTGCATCACGGGTTCATGGACATCAGCATGTTCAGCGTCTTCCCGAAGGCGGCGCTGCTTGCGGCGTGTGATGAACCGACGCTGCGCGCCGGGCTCGAGTTTATGCGCCAATACGAGGATGGCCCATCGTTCATCCGATACCCGCGCGATGACGTGCCTGCCGATCCGATCGAATCTGACGCACCACCGTTCGAACTGGGTAAGGCGCACCTGTTGCGCCGCGGCAGGAAGCGCCGGCCCGACCTGGCGATCCTCGCCTACGGCATCATGGTGTACGAGACACTCGCAGCGCTCGAGGAGTTGGACCAGCAGGGTTACGACGTGGAACTGTATGACGCGCGTTTCGCCAAGCCGGTCGACATCGACCTGCTGCGCGACTTGGTCGATCGCGAAATAGCCGTGCTGACAATCGAGGACCACGCCCTCGCCGGCGGCTTCGGCGCCAACGTACTCGAGGCGTGCAACGACGCGCGGCTCTCGACCGATCGCATTCATCGCATGGGCATGCCGATGCGATGGGTGTACCAGGACAGCCGCGCAGAGCAACTTGGTTCGGTCGGTCTCGACGCCGCGGGCATCGCGCGTCGCGTACGCACGATCCTCGACACCAGCGGCGCTGAACCGATTGACACGCCTTCGACGCCGGATATCCGCGTCAATGCCAGTCACGTGGACCTGCCGCGCCGTGACACGGGTACGCCCCGGGCGTGAACCGGGTCATCGCGTTCATTTGACCCCTTCGGGCGCCCCGTTCGACAGATACTTCGTCCGCAGCGCCGATTCGAGGTCGACATCGTTGATGTTCGCCAGTGTCGTGAGCCACGCGATCACGTCGGCGAATTCTTCGGCGAGGTTCTCACGGTCTTCGCCGTGAAGCGAGGTCGCCAGTTCACCAACTTCCTCGATCAGCCACATAAAAGTGGCCGGTGTGCCGCGGGCGCTGTCCGTTTCGTAGTAGCGGCCTCGAATGAACTTCTGAAACTGTGCGAATGTCAACGGTGCATCGGTGATTGTCATATCGGTATTGTAATCCGCACAGCGATCGGGCAAACCCTATTTCACATCACACACCAGCACGCGCGGCAGACGCTCGTGGTCGACCAGTACGTGCGCGTTGTCATAGCCACCTACACCCGCCGCAATATCGAGCACCGCCTGCTTCTGCGACGCAGCGATCTCAACCACCAGTTGGCCGGGCGAGTCCATGACACCTGGCGCCTGCTCGATGATCGGGCGAAGCAGTTCCAGCCCGTCGGCGCCGCCACGTAGCGCGCGCTCGGGTTCGTAGTCCTTCACGTTTGGCGCCACGTCCCGCCACTCGGCGTCACTGATGTATGGCGGATTGCTCAGCAGGTAACGCACGCGCTTGCCCTCCAGCGGTGTGAGCAGGTCGCCCTCGACGAAATCGACCCGGTCAGACACATCGTGTGTCGCTGCGTTCTCGCACGCCACCGCCAGTGCGCTGGCACTTATATCCGTCGCAATCACGTGCGCATCATCGATCTGCCTGGCCACACTCACGGAGATTGCGCCGCTGCCGGTGCCCACATCCGCAATCAGCGGCGCGCGAAAACCCGGCGTATGCCGGGCGTGCTGCAGCACATGCTCGACCAGCGTTTCCGTGCTCGGCCTTGGGATCAGCACGTCCGGCGTCACCTTGAACATCGCCGAAAAGAACGGCGACTGCCCGACCAGGTAATCGACCGGCTCGTGCGCCGCCGCACGCTCAACCAAATCACGAAACGCTGCACGCTCCAGCTGCGTCGTCGGCCGGTCCAGGTCCATGTACAAATTGATCCGCGGCACCTCTAACACGTGTGCGAGCAACATCTCTGCGGCAAGACGAGCGCTGTCCAGACCCTGCCGCTCGAAATACCGTGCCGTCCAGGCCAGCAACCCACGCGTCGTCCACGCCGCGCTGTCGGTTTCACGCTTCGACATGGTGCGATTTTAGCCTACATGGCCGCGGCGTTCGTCTTTGGGTGATCCTGTCGTGTCCGCGTGGCAGTGCATCCACATCAAGTGGTGCAGCAGCACCCCAGGCGGTTCCACCTGCTCGAACCACCATGCGATACTGATTTGTTCCGCCGCGATCAATCATTACTGCAGGACCGATTCATCGCGCCACGGTGCAATGTGCTGTTCCAGTTCCTGCGTGTTGCGCGCCAGGCCCAAGCAGTGTGTCGCGAGCACGCGGAAGATTTCGTTGGCGACCACGCGGTGGCCCAGGTCATTCGCGTGCACGCCGTCGTGGTGAACGAGCCACGGCGCGTTGTCGTACGCCGCAAGCAAATCAACGAATAGACATTCGTTGCACTGCGCCACATCGCGTGTCGCGTCGTTGTATTCGTGAAAAGTTTCAAGCGTCGCCTTGTTCCAATCCGGGCCGAACAGGTCGAACCCCGACATGAAATATGGGCCCAGCAATACGATAAGAGGCTGCGTCTTCGCGCGAACGCGGCGAATGAGGTCCTCCATGACCTCGCAGAACAGGGCCAGCGGCGTGCCGCTGCGCGCATCGTTCAGACCATACGAAATGACCAGCAGATCCGGCACGACCAGGTGGCCGTTGGAGGTATGTTCGAGCACGTGCCTGTCAAGCCGTTCGTCGGCGGCGGGTTTGCCGCTGTTTTCGTATTGGGGGCTTCGCGTCGAAATGAGGTTGGCCCCAATGCCCATGTTCACCAGTTGCATCGGCACGCGCTGAAACTCGTTGATCAGCCGCGCCAGTTCACTGGCCCAGCACCGTTCACGACAACTCGACCATCCGCCGGCCGTCGTGCTTTCTCCTAACGTCACAAGGTTCTTGAACTCATTGGGCCAATAGTCCTTCTTCATTTGTGAATGCCTTAATCGCAGTGCGGGAGTACTTCAAGAGGTGCATCGGCCCGGTGCACGCCATCGACGACGGCGGCGGGCTCTGACGGTTGCAGGGCGACCGCTTCTCCCACATGGTAACGGCACATGCAGTTTAGATGAACGGTGACGTCCTGTTCGCCGACGCGAACGCGATAGGTCTGATCGTGGCCCTTGAACTCGCGCGAAAGGATTCTGCCTGACACGCCGTCGCCTTCGAACCTGTCATCGGAATCACTGTCAGGATTGAGCGACTTCATTTTGATATGTTCGGGCCGAATGGATACCACGACGTTGCCATCCGCAGTGCGGTCGAGTTCGACGCGTCCCAGCGGCGTGTCGCCCAGCGCGCCCGTTGCGACCGCGCTTAGCAAGTTGGTCCGGCCAAGAAATTGTGCGGTGAACGCGCTGCGGGGGTGGGAGTACACCGCTTCGGGCGCGCCGGTCTGATCGATGTGCCCGTTGGGCATCACCGCGATCCGGTCGGCGATGCTCAGCGCTTCTTCCTGATCATGCGTCACAAGTACGGCCGACTTGCCGGTCTTGCGGATCAGGTCACGTATCTCCGTGCGCGTTGAAGCGCGCAGTTCAGCGTCGAGGTTGGAGAACGGCTCGTCGAGCAGGATCAGTTGCGGCCACGGCGCCAAGGCTCGCGCCAGCGCGACGCGCTGCTGCTCGCCGCCTGACAGGTCGTGCGGCTTGCTGCGCTCCTTGCCGGCCATGCCCAGCATCCACAGCACCTCCGTCGCGATGGCGCGCCGCCTGGCGCGTGGCACGCCGCGAACACCAAACATCACATTGCGCAGCACGTCCAGGTGCGGCATGAGCGCGTAGTCCTGAAACACCAGGCCGATCCCGCGTTTCTCGGGCGGCACGTGGACGCCCGGACCTTCAAGCACCCTGCCGTTGAGCGATACATACCCGTCGTCCGCGCGCTCGAATCCCGCGATCAAACGCAGCGTTGTCGTCTTGCCGCATCCCGACGGACCCACGAGCACAAAGATTTCGCCTTTTGCCACCGAAAATGACAGGCCGTCCACGACCGACGACGATTGATCGGGATAACGCATCGTCAGATTGTCAACGCGCAGAATAATGTCGGGCGTTTCGGTGGTCGTCTTTTGACTCGGAGCCAGTGCAGTCATATGTTCGGCCCGTGTGTTTCTGGTCTGTCAGAACAATCGAAATTCACCAATCGGCATTCGCACTTTATCACACTAGTTTTCGCCCGCGCATCAGCAACACGGTGACCAACCCCGTGGAAACCAGCAGGATGGCGACCGCATACGGCGCCGCCTCGTGAAACATCGCATCGTCGGCAGCATAGCTGTATACATCATAGGCCAGCGTGTGAAAATCGTGCGGCGCGAGCATCATCGTCAGCGGCAGTTCCTTCATGCACGATAGAAACACGAGTGCGCAGGCGACAATGATTCCATTGCGCATGACCGGAAAAGTGACGCGCCAGAACGCGGTGAATCCGTTGCACCCAAGCGATCGCGCCGCTTCTTCGATGCGTGGCGAAGCGCGGTACAGCGAGTTGCGCAGCGGGCCGACCGCCTCGGCGAGAAAGTGCATGCTGTAGGCGAACACGAGCAGGAAAAGCGAGTATTCGAGGACGGTGGCTGGGTACTTGGCGACAAAAATCAGACCCAGCGCGAACGCCAGCGGCGGCGTGGCGAATCCCAGGTATGCCACGCGCTCGAGGTAAAACGACCGCTTCGACGGGTAGCGTCGTGCCATGTACGCAATGGGCATTGCCATCGCCGTGGCGACGATCGCGGCGGGCACGCTGCCCGACAGAGAGTTCATGATTGCGTCGCGCACGTCTTGAAGCACCGTCAGCGACCACGTACAGCGCAAGGACCAGTACGCGATCGTCGAGACCGGCACGCCGACGCTGACAATCGCAAGCAGCGTCAGCAGCGCGATGGCTGGCAAGGTCCACCACCCAAGCGTCGCCCGCCGGCGCATGCGGTGCGTACCGGTGCCCACGCGGTCGAG
>NZCH01000077.1 GCA_002688155.1 Phycisphaerae bacterium | reverse complement strand
GGTACCCGCCGTTGCCGTCCGCCCACAGGCTGCGCACCGCATCGAGCAGCGTCTGCGTCCCCAGCACATTGGTCTGCACAAACGGACCGGAGTCGAGAATCGACCGGTCGACGTGGCTCTCGGCCGCGAAATGCACCACCGCGTCACATTGAGCCAGCAGCGGCTCAATGGCCTGGCGGTTGCCAATGTCGCCGTGAACGAACCGGTAGCGAGGATCATTCTCTACCTGCGTCAGGTTCTCCAGATTGCCCGAATATGTCAGCGCATCGAGGTTGGTAACCTTGCAGTCCGGGCGCTGCTCAAGCACGAATCGCACGAAGTTCGCGCCGATAAAACCGCAACCGCCGGTGACGAGGATGTGTGAAGGCATCAATGGTTCCATCGGTCAATTGTTATGCACACCTTGCCGCACTGCGACGCCGATTACCTGACGCCTCGTGGGATTCGGGTGGGTCATGCATCAATGCCCGCAAGCACCGCATCAACGTTTGCCTCCCACGGCGGCATGGGACCGATCAGGGTCTGGGTCGCCGAAATATCGAGCACGGAATACGCCGGACGCGGGGCGGGGCGAACCCATGCGCTGCTTGCGCATGGCTCGACACGACATGCCGGATTCACAGCCCCTGCGATGTACGTCGCGAAATCAAACCACGTGCACTGGCCGCCGTCCGTCACGTGGTAAACCCCGGCCGCGCGCGCCTGGATCAAGCGCTGGGTGGCGTTCGCCAGATGTTCGGTGGATGTTGGCCGACCAAGCTGGTCGTCAACAACCTGCAAGCGCTCGCGCTGGCGGGCAGCACCGGCGATCGTGATCACGAAGTTCCTGCCCCAGGGCGCGTATACCCAACTCGTGCGAATGAGCAGGTGCGAGCAGCCGGACTCCGCAATCAACCGCTCACCCAGCGATTTGCTTTGCCCGTACACGTTGATCGGATCGTGCGGCGCGTCGACGGTGTACGGCTCACATGCCTGCCCGTTGAACACGTAGTCCGTGCTGTAGTGCACGAGCATCGCATCAGTCTGCGCGCAGCGCCGCGCCAGAGCCCCGACCGTCGTGCCGTTCGCCAGATTGGCGCCGTCCGGGTCCGATTCGGCACCATCGACGTCCGTCCATGCGGCGCAGTTGATCACATGCGTGAACCGTTCGCCTATCACGTCATCAATCATGTCAGGCCTGGACAGGTCAAACTGCTCGCGCGTCGTCACGACATGATCGATGCCGCCGCTTTCCAGCAGCGCCGCCCACGACCGGCCAAGCATGCCGGTCCCGCCTGTGACAAGAACTGGCCCCATGTTATTTGTGCTGCACATCCCAGTTGAAGCCGGCGATGCTGCCGTAGTCGCGCCGATCTTCATCCGGCTGGACCGAGTCATACGCGTGGGTGACGTAATACAGTAGCCCCGCAGAGTCGGGCCCAACCGTCGCCACACCGTGCCACAACGGCGGCGGAATGATCAGAACGCCCGCCCTCATTTGACCCATCACCATTTGCCACGTCGCGCCATCCTCTTCGCGATGCACGCCGACCTTCAGGTGTCCCATCAGACAAAGCCAGAAATCCGTCTGCCTGTGGTGGCGATGCCACGCCTTGATCACCCGCGGGTACATGACCGAGTAGTTGACCTGCCCCTGCGCGTCCATGACGCCTTGAAGCTGGTTCATGATCGACCACCCACGGTCGTCGACAAATGCCGTGGCGGGTACAAAGACGGGTTCAATGTTCGCTTTCGCGCCTTTGAAGGCGGTCGCGATGCCGTCGCTCGTGGTGGGGGGGGACTGAATCTTCAAAGATCGATCGCTTTCCTGTTGGTTTAGTTAGCTTCTTCTATCATCCTGGTTGCGTGTGACCAGGCCCCAGACAGTCAAACCCATATCTCCACATGGTCGTCCGCAAGCATCTGTAGCAGATACTCACCGTACGGGTTCTGGCAAAGTTCTTTGCCAAGCGTCTCCAACTGCCCCGCATCGATAAAACCCATCCGAAAGGCGATCTCTTCGGGACAGGAGATCATCATGCCCTGCCGTTGCTCAATCGCCTGAACGAAGACCTGGGCCTGCAGCAGCGATTCGTGCGTACCAGCGTCCAGCCATGCTGTGCCCCGGCCCCACAGTTTCACGCGCAAATCGCCTCGCTCCAGGTACACTCGGTTCAGGTCTGTGATCTCCAATTCGCCACGCGGCGAAGGCGTCAGCGACGATGCAATGTCAAACACCTGATCGTCGTAAAAGTACAGCCCAGGCACGGCGAAATGGCTCTTGGGCTGCCGGGGCTTTTCTTCCAGAGAAAGCACGCGCAAGTCCACGTCGAACTCGACGACGCCGTAACGCTCGGGATCCGCTACCGGATAGCCAAAGATCACCGCGCCTTCGTCGAGCCCCGCCGCGTCGCGCAATTGCCTGCGAAGCCCACTGCCGTAAATGATGTTGTCGCCCAGGATCAGGCATACCGGCTGGTTGCCCACAAAGTCCGGATCCAACAAGAACGCCTGGGCGAGCCCCTTGGGTTCGGGTTGCTGCACGTACGAAAATGACATACCCCACCGACTTCCGTCGCCGAGCAATCGCTCATACATCGGCAAGTCGTGCGGCGTGCTGATCACCAGGACCTCGCGAATACCCGCGAGCATCAGCACCGACAACGGGTAGTAAATCATCGGCTTGTTGTAGACCGGCAGAAGCTGCTTGCTCACCGCCAGTGTCGACGGATACAGCCGCGTGCCGTGCCCACCTGCGAGGATGATGCCCTTCATTGGTTGTCTCGCATCGCAACGTGCTCGTTACGGATCACCGCATCATACAGTGACTAGATCGTGTGCACGGACGATCGCGTCATTGCGGTTCGTCGAGTTTGTACTGTTTGATCTTCTTGTAAAGCGTGGTGCGGTTGATGTCGAGTTGCCGCGCGGTTTCCTGCCGATTCCAGTTGTTTGCGTTCAGTGCTGCCACGAGGATCTGCTTTTCAGGGTCCTGAAGCGCGTTCGCCAGCGGCATTGGCGTCCAACCGTCAGCCAGCGCCGGAATCCACGCCCGGGCACCGCCATCGGACGTGGACTGACCAGGTCCGTCGGCTGCCCCACCTGTTTGCGCGGCGGACCGAACCGTGTCCGGCAGGTCCTCCACTTCGACCACAGGCCGACGAGACAATACCACCGCTCGCTCCACCGCGTTCTCCAACTCGCGCACGTTGCCCGGCCACGAGTAACGCATCAGAGCATCGATCGCTTCGTCCGCGAAGTGCGTCATGGCCTTGCCGACCTCCCGGCTGTGCTGGTCAAGAAAATGCTCGGCGAGCAACGGGATGTCGCCGACGCGCTCGGACAGTAACGGCAACTCGATGTTCACCACGTTGATGCGATAGTAGAGATCTTCACGAAACCGGCCGTCGGCAACGAGCTGCTGCAGCGGCTCGTTCGACGCCAGCACAAAACGCACATCGACCTGCACCGTCTTGGTCGAGCCGACCGGTTCGAACTGTTTCTCCTGCAACACACGCAGAAGTTTGAGCTGCAGGGCCGGCGTGGCGCTGTTGATTTCATCGATGAAAAGCGTGCTGCCGTCGGCCGCGAGAATACGGCCCTCTTTGTCCGAGTCGGCGCCGGTAAACGCGCCCCTGACGTGGCCGAACAATTCGCTCTCAAGCAGTGTCTCGGGAATCGAGCCGCAGGAAAAGGTCACGAACGGCGCACTGCCACGCGGGCTGCGTTCGTGTACCGCACGGGCGACCATCGTCTTGCCGGTGCCGCTTTGCCCGCCGATCAGCACAGTGGCCTTGCTGGGCGCCACCGCTTCGACCAGGTCGAACACCTTCTGCATGCGATGGTCGCCGCCCACAACGTTGTCCAGTCCGAAACGCTGGGTCAGCTGGCTGCGCAGCGACTGGTTCTCCACCAACAGCGCATGTTGCTGCAACGCCTTGTCTACCGCAACGCGAAGTTCATCGTCGATGATCGGTTTGGTCAGATAATCAACCGCGCCGGCCCTGACCGCTTCGACCGCCGTCTCGATCTTGCCAAACCCGGTAATAATAATCACCGCCACCGATGGATACTTGCGGCGAATCTGTTTGAGCAGTTCGATGCCGTTGCCGCGCGGCATGTTCAGGTCGGTGATAACCAGACCAAACGCGCGATGGTCCACTACCGCGGCCAATGCGCCGGTGTCGGAAGCCGCCGCCGTGTCCAGGTCATCGCTGACCCGCTGCGTCATGCCGTCGAGTAACGTCATCGCTTCGTGACCATCGCAGGCAGTCGACGACAGATAGCCCTCCCGATCAAGGAACTCGGCAAGACTGTCCGCGACGATCGGATCGTCATCCACCACCAAAATACGCGATTCGTCGGTCATAAACGTACCCTTACGCGGCATGGGCGCCGCTGACGAGTGACGACAGGGGCAACCGTGCCGTCAGTACGGCTCCACGCGGGTCGCGGTTCGTAATCGCCAGGTTCCCGCCAAGTTCTGCAATAATCTGCCGGCTCAATGACAATCCAATTCCCTGCCCGCCGTGCCGATCGCTGCAACCAAAGCGAAACCCGCCATCGGCCGCGAACATCGAGTCGTCAACGCCCGGGCCCGTATCGCAGACCGACAACATGACCGCGCCCTTGTTGACATCGGCCGACACCTCGATGCGGCGTGGGCCGTTGTCCGCGCGCTGCCGAGAAAACGCGTCGACGCTGTTACGCAGTGCGTTGCTGATCACCGAATACATCGGCCCCGCGGGAAGATCGGCCGCGGCAGGCGCAATTTGAACGTTCACCGACACGCCCGAAGCGTCAGACTGCGTCACGATCATGCGCACCGCATGTTCGATGGCCTGTCCAAGTGTCTTGCTCTGTGAGAATAGCTCGTCGGCCGTCGTGTGGCCCTCGCGCCAACGCTGCAACAGCGTCGCCATCTGACGCATCGCCACGTCCACGCTGCCCAGCCGGTCGAGCAACGCGGTCTCGTCCAGCTCAGCGGCATGCGCGCTGTGCGCATCGGCTGAAAACGGCACGATGTCACCCAGGGATGACATCACCAGCCCGACATTACGCAATGACCCATCGAGCAGGCCCGCCAATTCGTGTATAAGCTGCGCCGGCATGTCGGTGTGAGCCCGCGCACTGGGCGCGCGTCCGACCTCCGGCGGTCTGTTGTGTGAATTCGACATCACACTGGCAACATCGGCGCTCGCCTGACGGTGGTTAAGGTCAATGTCGTGTCACAGCAACATCGCCTGCCCGGTTGGATGAGGTGTGACGGCAACGTGTAGCCGGGCCGCGACGATTATCGGGACGTGCGAGTCGGGCTGGTCGTTGACCGCCGTGGCGAGTATCAAACCGTGGCTGCTGCATTGTTCCAGGCCCGCGGCTGCGAAGCTGCCGCGCGGGTCATTCACAAACACGTGCCGCCCACAAAACCGAATGTCCGATATGCCCCTAGCCCGCACCAAGCGCCTTCGCGTCGCGATCGGACAACATCCCCCCGTCGTCGCGCTCTCGCACCGTGCCGTCAAGTTTCCACGACCGATCACAACGCGGCTGATCGCGCAGGTCCAGTACCTGCGGCTCGACGCCGTCGACCACTTCAACGCGACTGATCCCGCACATGTCCGCCAGGTCGACCGAATCGAACTTACCAAGCAAACCGGCGTCGCCGACGCGCAGCCCGCAATCCAGCGGATTGTCGATGCCCATTTTCTGCCTCGCCTCTTCGATGGTCTTTAGCCAACCCTCACGTGAGGCCATGACCTTGTCCCAGTCGTCGTCGACGGGAATGTTGGTCATGCATTGAATATCCTGAAATGGTTTGAGGTGAACGCACCCGGCGTCTTCTCCTTCGAGAGCGGTCCACGCTTCGTCGGCGGTGTGCGGCATAAGCGGCGCAAGCACTCGGATCAACGTGCCCGCAATGCGGTACAGCGTCTCCTGCGTGCGGCGTCGCCGATGCGAATCCGCCGCATCGCAATACAACCGATCCTTCACCGCCGTCAGATACACAGCCGACATCGTGTGGTTGCAGAAGTTGAACAATGCCTCGTGCGCTTTGCGGAACTCGTACTGCTCGTACGCGGGCAGCACTGCGTCCGACAGTCTGATCAACTCGCGCGTCGCCCACGCATCAATCGACGTCGCGTCCTCGTCCTCGAAACGCACCTTGTCGCGCGACATCTGGAAATCACCGAGGTTGCCGAGCATGAACCGTAATGTGTTACGGACTTTGCGATACTCCTCGCCGGCAACGGCAAAGAAACCGTGATCCACCTTGATGTCGTTCTCGAAGTTCAGCGAACTGACCCACCACCTGCAAGCATCGGCACCGAACTCCTTGAGCAGATCATCGACCTCAAGTGCATTGCCCGAACTCTTAGACATCTTCCGGCCGTCCTTGTCGACCATGAACCCGTGCGTGAGCACCGACTTGAACGGCGACTGTCCCGTCACCCCAAGCGCCGGCAGCAACGACAACTGAAACCACCCGCGGTGCTGGTCCGACCCTTCCAGGTACAGGTCCGTGGGGTAACAGTCGTCGCCGAATATCTGTCGGATCACCGCGTTCCACGAACTGCCGGACTCGAACCAGACGTCGAAGATGTCGCCCGCTTTGCGCAGCCGCTCGCGGCTTAGCGCAGAATCATTTTTCAACCACTGCGGCGCGTCCGGATCCTGCGACACGTCGTACTCGGCGAGTAGCTCCTCGGGCGAAGCCATGAACCAGCAGTCACTGCCGTTTTGACGAACCTGGTCGGCGACCGCGAGCACCGACGCCGCCGTGAGCAGCGGCTCGCCTTCAACACCCTCGGGCGCAAAGAACGCAGGGATCGGCAACCCCCACGCACGCTGCCGCGACAGACACCAATCCGGCCGCGACTCGAGCATGCCACGCATGCGGTTGCGGCCCCACTCGGGAATGAAACGCACCTCCGACTCGGTCACCCCCAGTGCACGATCGCGCAGCGACGCGCCGCCGCACGACTGATCAACACCGACAAACCACTGCTCCGTAGCGCGAAAAATCACCGGCGTCTTGCCACGCCAGTCATGTGGGTAGCTGTGCGTAAATTTTTCTTCGTGAAACAGGTGCCCCGACTGCCGCAAACGCTCCAGGACCAGGTCATTGCCCTCCCACACCGACTTGCCGCGCAGCCAGTCGGGCGCGGTGTCGTCGAACGTGCCGTCGTCGCGCACGGGGCAGTAAATGTCCAAGCCGTGGGCCTTGCCGGTCAGATAGTCCTCAACACCGTGGCCCGGCGCGGTGTGGACCAGGCCCGTGCCGTCTTCGAGCGTGACGTAGTCGGCGCCGACAACGGGCCGCGATTGCCGGTGATCGAGAAACGGATGGTCGTACAAGACGGCGTTGCATAATTCGTCGCCCGTGAAGGTCCGGACGGGATCGACCACGGCCTCGCCCGCAGCCGATAAAACCTTGCTTGCCAATTCGGTGGCGAGGACGACTTGTCGTCCGGACGTCTTGTACGACCCGTACGTTGCCCGCGGGCTTACGGCCACCGCCAGATTCGCCGGCAACGTCCACGGCGTCGTGGTCCAGATCAACAGGTCTGCACCAGACAGTGGGTCCACTTGGCTGGTGCCGCCCTCGCCCGCGGCAGTGCAAACCGGAAACCGCGCGTACACGCTCGTATCCTCCCGGTCGTAATATTCCAGTTCCGCGTCCGCCAGGGCCGTATGGTTTTCGATCGACCAGTGCACGGGCTTGAGGTCGCGGTAGACCAGACCCTTGCCCACCAGTTCCGCAAAGACCTCGAGCACTGCAGCCTCGTACGTCTTGCTCATAGTCAGGTACGGCCGGTCGTAATCCGCGAGCGTGAGCAACCGCTGCATCTGCGTACTCTGGAGTTTGATGTACTTTTTCGCATACGCTTTGCATGCTTTACGGATTGCCATACGGTCGATGTCCGCTTCGCGTCGGGCCGCATCACCTGACAAGCGCGCCGGGCGGTCCCCCGCCCCGGCAGCGTCCGCAGCACGATTCTCCTGCATTACTTTGTGCTCGATCGGCAGGCCGTGGCAGTCCCAACCCGGGACGTACGGGCAGTCAAACCCCGCCATCGTCTTCGTACGCACGACAAAATCCTTGAGCACCTTGTTGAGCAGGTGCCCCAGATGAATTGACCCATTGGCATACGGCGGTCCGTCGTGAAAGACGAATCTGGGTCGGCCGGCCGACTTCTCGCGAATCCGCTCGTACAGTTTCATCTTTGCCCAGCGCTTGATCGACGCCGGCTCGTTCTGCACCAGGTTCGCTTTCATCGAAAACACCGTCTTCGGCAGGTTGAGCGTTTTCTTGTAGTTGGGATTTTGCCTCTTCGTGTCTGCCATGGTGGTGACGTCCCGTGTGCATCAAGCCCACGGATGCAATCTGTGGGTCTGCCCAAACAAATACTTGTCGAACAAAAAAGCCCCGCCGGTCGGCATGTTCACATCATGGGAAAGTGGAACTTACCCCTGCGCCGACTCGCGCTTACGAATCAAATCCGCCACCGCCTTGATCGCCACCGGTTCCTGACCTCCCACTGACAGGTCCTTCAACTGCACCGTCCCCTCGGCCACGTCGTCATCAAGCAGCACGGCATACCGCGCCCCCACCGCGTCCGCCTCTTTGAGCAAACGCCCGACGTTGCGCGTGGTTCGATACGAGAATCGCGTGTGCACATCCGCCCGGCGGAGCATCGCAACGTAGCCCGGCAACGCTTTGGCGCCCGCATCCGTTAACGCGAACACAAACGCGTCCGGCCGGGGCGCCACGTCGTCACGCAACAGGTTCTTGTCGTCGAGTACCAGCGAGATCACAACATCGCCCATGCCGAACCCGACGGCGGGAATCGACGGGCCACCGAAAAGTTCGATCAGCTTGTCGTATCGGCCGCCGCCCGCGACGGCGCGCTCGGCGCCGCTGATCTCGTGAATCTCGAACACCGTGCCAGTGTAGTACGCCAATCCGCGCACGATGCCAAGGTCATACTCGCACCACGGCGCGATGCCGAACGCGTGCAACTGCTCATCAAGCGCCGCAAGGTCGCGCAAATCTTCGTCCATGCCCAACTGCTGGCGCATCTGGTCGAGTTCGCCACAGCGATACTTCATCCGCGTGGTCTGCTCGAGGCGATGGACACGGTCCTCGTCCAGCCCGAGCTTAGCCGCCTCCTGAACGAACGCTTCGCGCGGGATCTTGTCACGCTTGTCAAGCAAATCGAATGCGGCGAGCATGTCGTCATCCACAACACCGAGCCTGCTCAGAATATGACGCGCCGTCTGACGGTGGCTTATCTTGACGCGCAGGTGCTCGGGGCCAAGGTTTAGTTCGCGAAAGAAATCGATGGCCGTGAACATCACCTCCGCGTCGGCGCCCGCGCCCTGGAGGCCCATGATGTCCACGTTCCACTGCCAGTGCTCGCGAAGCCGGCCGCGCTGGGGTTTCTCGGCGCGACACAGGTTCGGGATGCTGAACCACTTGATCGGCGTCGGCAAACTGTTGGCGCGCTGCGCGACCATGCGCGCCAGCGTCGGTGTGAACTCGGGCCGAATCGCGTAGTCCGTCTTGCCCCCCTGACGACGGAAACTGAACAATTCGCTGACGATCCCTTCGCCGGATTTGACCTTGTACAAATCCAGCGATTCAAAGATCGGCCCGTCAACATGTTCAAACCCGTTGCGCACCGACACGCGCCGCCACGTATCCAGCAAGTGATTGTGCCACGCCTTTTCGTGCGGGTAGAAATCACGCATGCCTCGGGGAGATGTGAACTTCATTGCGACTGCCGATTTGCGATCTATAGATTTCCGATCGGTGACTTCGGATTTAGCCTGCTTTCGATGCGATTGTAGCGAACTGGCGACTGCTCGATTCGCCATCGCCTGCCGATCTTCCTCACTTGACCCCGACAACGTAGGAAATCCACGCGGGGTCGCAGGGGGCATGCTTGCGTCGGCGATATCGGTTGTCGCCTTCACCGGTGTCCGGGTCGGTGCCTTCCCAATAGACGTGCGTTTGCGTGAAGCCGGCCTCGTCCATCAACTCGCGCACTTCGGGGATCGACCACAGTCGCCACGCATAAGTAAACGCGCGTTTGAGCCGGCTTCCGTCCTTGAACTCGAAGTGGATGTGGCACAGGATATCGTGCGTGATCGGGTCGAACCTCGCCTGTTCCCATACGTAGGTGAACCCCTTCTTGCGCCGGCGTTCCTTGCGGCCTTCCTCAAAGGTCTGAGGCCCGCCCATCATGTCCGTGACGAGCACACCCTGATCTTTCAAGTTCGCGTGCGCAGCGCGAAAATACGTGCGTAACTCGTCACGCGTCTTGAAGAACCAAAACGAAAAGTTCTGCGCAGCGATCACGTCCGCCTTGGGGCCGGCCACGTTGCGCACGTCATCTTGAAGCAGCGTCAGTCGCTTCACCTGAGTCTGCTTGAGCGCCGACTCGTTATTGCGCTTGCCCCACGCCAGCGGCTCTGGATCGATGTCCACACCGATCGCGTGATGCCGCTTCTTGCTTTTCACCCACTCGCAACAGACCGCGTAGGTGCCGCAGAAGTCCTCGCGCAACCCCTCCGCGCGCCGACCGTACGCATGCTTGAACGCCTTGTTCAGAAAATCAACTTCGTGTCCCGGATCCTGCACGGAATCCAGGTACATCGCGTATTTATCCGCCTGCTGCGCGAGCGTTTTCTTATTGTTCGCCATTGTGACTTTCTGTTAGCTGTTTGAAGGTCGCGGATTGTAAAGAGCGGCGGGCATTGGTTCAATGTGGGCATGCGCATTATCGCGGGGACACACCGAGGCCGGCCGATCGCGCCGCCACGCGGGACCGATGTCACACGACCGATCACCGATCGCGTCAAGCAGGCAATGTTCGACCGGCTATGGGCGATGCAGGTGTTTGATGAGGTTGAACCGGCCGACGGTGAAACCGGCGTGGCGCTGAACGTGCTCGACGTCTTCGCCGGTACGGGCAGCCTCGGCCTCGAAGCACTGTCGCGCGGCGCCACGCACTGCACGTTCGTCGAACGCAACCGTGACGCACTGGGCAAGCTGCAGCACAACCTCGATATGCTGGCGCTGACCGGTCAGGCAGCGGTGCTCAAATCCGACGTCGTCGCGGGCAACTGGACTCATCTGGCGCCGCGCAAACCGATCGGCCTGGTCTTCGTTGACCCGCCCTACGCCATGACCGATGAGGCTGAAGCGAAATCGCGCATTTGCACCATTGCCCAGCAAGTCGCGACGATAAGCGCGCCGCTGGCGACGATGATGATTCGCACGCGAGCGGCGGTCACCGCGCCGCCAGTCGAGCCGTGGATCACGCTCGAGACATGCCCGTACGGATCGACCGCCTTGCATCTTTATCAACTGCCTGACGTATAATCGGACGCATGTTCGAGAATCTGACCGACAAGTTCTCCGACGCGTTCCGCAAGCTGTCAGGCCGCGGCCGCATCAGCGAATCAAACATCACCGAGGCGATGGACGACGTGCGTACCGCCCTGCTCGAAGCGGACGTGCATTACGAAGTCGTTGATTCGTTCATCGCAAAGGTCTCGCAGCTGGCGATGGGCACGCAGGTGCTTTCAAGCCTCAAGCCCGCGCAACTGATGATCAAGATCGTCAACGACGAACTGGTCGACCTGATGGGCCCGGTCGACACACACCTGATGGAGGTCGACCCCGGCCCCACGATCGTGATGATGTGCGGCCTGCAGGGTTCGGGCAAGACAACCACGTGCGGCAAGCTCGCCGCCTACCTGAAAAAGCGAGGCCGCAACACGATGCTGTGTGCCGCCGACCTTCAGCGCCCGGCCGCCGTCCAGCAGCTCGAAACACTGGCCAACCAGGTCAAAGACCTCGAGGGGCCAGGCCAGGTTCACTTCTACGCGGAGTTGGACAAGGTCGCTGAATACGGCAAGGCCGTCGGAGCCGCGGTGACCGTCTGCAAGAACGCCCTGAAGGCCGCACACGACAACGATTGCCAGGTGCTCGTGCTCGACACCGCCGGCCGGCTGCATGTCAATGACCAACTGATGAACGAACTGCGTCAGGTCAACGCAGCGCTGAATCCGCACCAGATTTACCTGGTCATCGACGCAATGACCGGCCAGGACGCCGTCAACTCGGCCAAGGCATTCAACGATCAACTTGAACTCGACGGCGTGATCCTGACCAAATTCGACTCCGACACACGCGGCGGCGCGGCGCTGTCAGTCAAACAGATCACCGGCGCGCCGATCAAATTCATGGGCGTGGGCGAACACCTCGACGCGCTCGAAGAGTTTCACCCCGAACGCGTCGCGTCGCGCATCCTCGGCATGGGCGACGTCGTCAGTCTCGTCGAAAAAGCGCAGCAGGAAGTCTCCGCGGAGGACGCGCAGGCCCTTCAGGACAAGATGGCCAAGGGCACGATGACCATGGACGATTTCCTCAACCAGTTGCGCACGATCCGGCGTATGGGTTCGATGAAGAATCTGATGGGCATGCTGCCGGGCATCGGCAACCAGCTCAAAGACCTGGACATGGACGATGCCCAACTCGACCAGACCGAGGCGATCATCAAATCGATGACGCAGCACGAGCGCCGGGAACCGGACATGCTCGACAACTCGCGCCGACGTCGCATCTCACGCGGGTCTGGCACCAACCAGCAGGAGGTATCGCAACTGGTCAAGGGGTTCGATCTGGTCGCTCAGATGAGCAAGCAGATGGCCGGCATGGGCATGATGTCAAGAGTCAAGGCGATGGCCGGTCTGGGCAACATGGACCTGTCCGCACTGGGCACACGAAAAGGAACCGCACCGCAGTTGGCGCCGGCAACGGCCAAGGGGCGCAAGTCCAAGTACAAGCAGCGCAAGAAGCGAAGCCGGTAAAGCGTTTGTCGATTTACGATTACCTGTTTGTTCAGTGCTAAGTCCGTGAAACAAATCCGTGGGTCTGCGTGACGCACCGCACAACACCAAAATTACTTGTCCCCCGCGACTTCGCCGATATAATCAGCAGCCATGACCCACCTCACGCGTCACCTCTTGAGCGTCGCTGTTAGCTGAGGGGATGACCCCCAAGCTGCGCTGTCCATACGGGCGATCAAACAACTGAATCATTGCATTCGCGATTGCCACCTTGCAGTTGCAGCTTGTTGATTTCATCGCAACGGCCACACTGCAAACAACTCGACAATCGACAATCGCAGATCGGCAATCAAACACAAATGTCCTCCGAACTCTCCAAAACCTACAACCCCGCTGAAGTGGAGCCCCAGGTGGACGCCCGCTGGCGTGACACGGGTGCATTTCACGCTGAGCCCGACGCGCCGGGCGAACCGTACTGCATCGTCATCCCGCCGCCTAACGTCACGGCCGCGCTGCACATGGGCCATGCGCTCAACAATACGCTGCAGGACATTCTGATCCGCTGGCGACGCATGGCCGGCGACAACGTGCTGTGGATGCCCGGAACCGACCACGCCGGCATCGCCACGCAAGCCGTCGTCGATAAACGCCTGCAGCAGGAAGGCCAGCCCACGCTCAAGGAATACAAAAAGATCGAAGAGCAAGGCCAGGGCGGCCGCGAAAAGTTCATCGCGAAAGTGCAGGCATGGAAAGACCAGTACGAAGCCCGCATCACCGAACAACTCAAACGCATGGGCTGCTCGTGCGACTGGAACCGCCAGCGTTTCACGATGGACCCGACGTGCGCGGCCGCCGTGCAGGAGGCGTTTTTCCGCCTGTTCAGGGACGGGCTCATTTACCGCGGCAAACGCCTCGTAAACTGGGACCCGGCTACGCAGACCGCGCTGGCGGACGATGAAGTCGAAATGCACGATGTCGACGGGTTCTTCTGGTACATGAAGTATCCGATTGTGGATCCGGACGATGACACCGACACCGGTGAGTTCGCCACCGTCGCCACCACGCGTCCCGAAACCATGCTCGGCGACACGGCGGTGGCAGTGAACCCGAAGGACCCGCAGCGCGCACACCTGATCGGTAAGTGCGTGCGTCTGCCCATCGTGAACCGGATCATCCCGATCATCGGCGACGACTACGTGGTGATGCCTGACCCCCAGAGCAGCGATGACATGGCCCGCTTCGCCAGCGGGTTCCTCAAGGTCACTCCAGCGCACGACCCCAACGACTACGAGATCGGCCAACGGCATACGCCTGACCCTCTGCCGGTCATCAACGTCATGGCGCCCGACGGCGCCATCAGCCGCAACCACGGCTGGCCCGCCGAGGAATGGGAACAAAACGATCAAGCCGCCGAAGATCACGGATCGAAATCCGGGAGACCGCACGTTGCCCCCTTCGCGCACGACCTGCTCGGCCAACAGCGCGAACAAGCGCGCAACATGATCGTCAAGTGGTTCGAAGACAACGATCTGATGGACCACGTGCGCCCCTACCGCCACGCCGTGGGGCACAGTTATCGCAGCCACGTGCCGATCGAGCCGTATTTGAGCGATCAGTGGTACGTGAAAGTAACGGACGACCGCCTCGCGGGCGCGGCGCTGGGCGCGATGGCGCCGGATCAGCGCACGGACGGTGCAACAGCCGGCAGCGGGAAAGACCAACTGCGCTTCACGCCCGCGCGGTACGCGAAGACCTTCCAAACCTGGCACGAAAACATCCGCGACTGGTGCATCAGCCGACAACTGTGGTGGGGGCATCGGATTCCGGTGTGGAGCAAGACGTTCCAGCTGCGTGATGGCCACATGCCCGATGAGAAGGCCTCCGGATTAACCGAAGCATTGGCATCGTCTGAAAATGCGGTCGTTGTGAGCGTCACGCCAGATCATTCGCGAATCGACTGGGCTGACAAGAGCAGCGCTGCTCCGGATGGCCAGTACGTTACCTATGTCTGCCTGCGCGACGGCACAATCGACCTCGGCCGCGGTTTTGAAACAGATGACCCTGTTACGGCATTACGTGAGGCCGGTTTCACCCAGGACCCCGACGTCCTTGACACATGGTTCAGCAGCGCCCTGTGGCCATTTTCCACGATGGGTTGGCCCGGCGACACGCCGGAACTGAGCACCTGGAACCCCGGCAACGTGCTTTGTACGGCTCGCGAGATCATCACCCTTTGGGTGTCGCGCATGGTGATGACGAACCTGTATTACCGCGGGTGCCTGCCGTTCACCGACGTGTTCATTCACGCGATGATTCAGGACGGGCACGGACAGAAGATGAGCAAGTCGCTGGGTAATGGCGTGGACCCGGTGGACATCATCGACACGCACGGGGCCGACGCGATGCGGTATACGCTGGCGCTGATGACGACGCAGACGCAGGATGTGCGCCTGCCGGTGGACATGATTTGCCCGCACACGGGACAGATGTTTACGCCCGAGACGATAACGGACGCAGCGGGGCACGTGGTCGCGGCGCCGGTGCAGGCCTGCCCGACGGACAAAAACAAGAAGATGGTGTCATCGTACGGTGCGTCGTCGGGCAAGGCGGCGCCGACGGACGATCAGCCACTGGCGCGCAACACAAGTTCGAAGTTCGACGTCGGCCGCAATTTCTCGAACAAGTTATGGAACGCGGTCAGGTTTGCACTCACGAACCTCCAGGCCGGTGAGGACCCCGCAGCAGCCACCGCAGTGGAAACTGCGGACCCGGGGCTCGCGGACCAGTGGATCCTGTCGCGTGTGGCGCGCGTGGCGCGTGACGCAACCGCGGCGCTGGAGCAGTTTGAATTCTCGAACTACGGGCAGAGTCTCTACGACTTTATCTGGCGGGACCTTTGCGACTGGTACATCGAGGCGGTGAAGCCCACGGTGCAGGCCAACGCCGTGCAGCGGCGGGTGCTGGCGTCGGCAATCGACGTGTCGCTGCGGTTGCTGCACCCCGCGATGCCGTTTATCACCGAACGGCTGTGGCAACAACTTAACGAAGTGGCGCCCGATCGCGGTGTTGACGGGCTTGACCTGCCAACAACCGACATACTGTGTCTGACGAAGTGGCCGACGCCCGATGACGCGCTCATCAGTGACGACGTCGAGGCACAATTTGAACGAGTGCAGATTCTCGTAAGCGCGATCCGCCAGGTGCGCACGACCCACAAAGTAGCGCCGCGCCAGACCGTGCCCGTAACCGCGAAAGCGGCCCCGGAAGTGGCCGACAAAATCACGGCGCGCAAAGCGCTGATTGAAACACTTGCGAACTGCGAATTCATCGCAGCCGGGCCTTCCCAAACCAAACCCGACGACGCCGCGGCAACGGTGGCCGTCGACGTCGAGTTGTACCTGCACGGCCTGATCGACAGGTCCGCCGAACGCGAACGCCTGACCAAACAACTCGGGGAAGTCCAAAAAAGTGCCAAGATGCTAGAAGGCCGGCTGTCGAACACGAGCTACATCGACAAGGCCCCCGAACACCTGGTGCACCAGACGCGCGAGCAGTTGGCTGATGCGAAAAAGCAGGTTGAGGCGATCGAAGCGCAGTTGGCAACGCTGCACTGATTTCCGATTTTCCGGCAATACCGTCATACTGCGCTGTCCGGCAAGCGACATTCGGAATTCGGATTTCTAAAATGTCCCGCTTCAAGGATCAGGCCGTGTGCATCCGCATGATCGACTGGTCGGAAACCAGCCAGATCGTGGCGTTGTTAACGCGCGAGCATGGCGTGCTGCGTGGGTTGGCCAAGGGGTCAAAGCGGATGAGTCCCAGCGCGATCTCGCGGTTCTCCGGCGGGATCGACTTGCTGACCGGTGGGCAGGTCGTGGGGACCATCAAGGCGACGGCTGACTTGGCGAGCATCACGGAATGGGACCTGCAACAGCCGTTTCATCATCTGCACACGGATTTGTGCTCGCAGTGGATGGCGATGTACGCGGCCGATCTGTGCGGGGCGCTCGTGGCGGAACACGAGCCTCACCGGGCGTCGTTTGCGGCGATGATGCGGTTACTAGAAACGATCAGTCGCGTGCCGGCCGATGGTGATGCGGCACTGCTGCGGTTTGCGTGGGACCTGCTCAATGATGCGGGTTTGCGGCCCAACCTCGACACGGATGTGCGCAGTGCCAAACCACTGCCCAAACGCGCCACCTACACATTTGACCCGCATCGCGGCGGGTTTGCCGTGGACAAGAACGAGCCCAACGACGACCAGTGGCGTGTGCGCAGCGAAACGCTGCAACTGCTGCGGGCGCTCGCCGAAACGGCCGACCAGGTCGACGCAGGCGCAACGACCCTGAAGCGCGCGAATCGCCTGCTGTGCGTTTACGTGCGCGCGATTCTTGATCGCGAATTACCGACAATGAATATCGTGCTCGACAGGCGCACGTGACACGATCACCGCGGCTCGTAGCGCTCGATGTCAAACATTGAATCTTCCGCGCGCGGGCCGACCAGGTGCCACGACATGGCAAACTTGGGTTTTGCGGCGACGTATGCCTGAAACAGCTTTTCCCCCCAGCGGTGTTGCTGCCTGATATTGCGCTGCATCCGTGCGGTATCGATGGAGGCGATCAGTTCCATGGTCTGGTAATTCCAATGCGGATCGATGCGCAGGATCAGTTGACCCTCATCCCAGTTGAGGTTTTGCCCAAAGAGTTTGCCGTGCCCTGAGCCAGGCGTATGGAACCAGTAGCAAAGGTACTGGTCCTTGGCGGTGGTGGACGTATCCTGTGTGCCGCCGATGAGCATACGTGCGTGCGAAACACGCATCGCGTTCTGACCCATCCGGCGTTTTACGAGCCATGGGATGCCGGTTTTCGTGTCGAAGATGCCCACGTGTGGGTAGTCGACGCGAATCCGCTGCGTGCAGTACTTCGGGTTGACCGGGCGGGTTTGCATGAAGAGTGAGCCGTTGAGCGCGACCAGTTGGGCAAAGGCACGTCGCCGCGTGCAATGCCAGTTTAACCACAGGCGCGATTTACGATTTGCGGTTGCGAATCGCCGGTGACTGTGTAATCAGGGCCCACGTGGAATCGAAGATCGGCAATCGGAACTCGCAAATTCCCTTAGGATGTGGCCATGACCACAGCGTTCAACCCCGTGAAGATCGGCGTGATCGGCCTAGGCGCCTTTGGCAAACTCCATGCGCAAACACTCGCGGGGCTTGCCGAGGCGGACCTCGTTGCGCTGGTCGCGAGACGGCAGGCGAGTTTGGACGAAACGAACATGCTGCTGCCCGGCCGGGACACGGAGGTGCCGGGTTACCTGGACCTGCACGAGGCGATCAGTGCATCGGATGCCCAGGCGTGGATCGTCGCAAGCTCGTCCGCGTCGCACGTACCGATCACGAAGGTGCTGCTCGAGGCCGGCAAGACCGTGCTGTTGGAAAAGCCGATCGCCGAAGACCTCGAACAAGCCCAATCGCTGGCGCCACTGGTCGCGGATGATTCGAGCAACCTGATGCTCGGACACATTCTGATCTTCAACAGCGAGATTCGCGTGCTGATGGAGCAGGTGAATCAGCGCGGGCAACTGACGTACATCAACTGCGTCCGCCACCGGCCGACGTCCGTGGTCACGAATTACCCCGGCGAGTCGCCGTTGTACCTGACGATGGTGCACGACCTGTACATGACACTGGCGCTGACGCACGGCGACCCGGGCAAGCGATTCTGGGCAAGGTCCGCCAAGCGCGGCGACGAGCCCTGCGACCTGACGATTGCGCACATCGAATTCGAGTCGGGCCTGCTTGCGTCGTTCAGCGCGTCGTTCCTGACGACGCCGGGCATGGGCGATGACGGGTTTGATCGGTTGGAAGTATTCGGCAAAGGCTGGGCCGCGCGGCTGGAGCCGAACCCCCGGCCGATCATCGTGTGGGACGACATGAACCATTTTCCGATGAACCTGGAGATCATTGCCGATCCGAACGCGCCGGCGGGCATGCTCGCAGAGCAGTTGCGGTGCTTCTGTCGCGTCGTGCGCGGCATGCAACGCGTGCCGATCGGCGCGCGGTATGAGGACGCGATCACCGTGCAGCAGTGGTGCGCTGCGTTTGAGCGTAGCGCGGCGGAGTGACGCGGCGCAAGCGCATCATGTACCGCGTTTGCCCCATGCCATGTCGTCGAGAGATTGATCGAGCAACATGAATCGTAGCATTTGCAAAGCGCAGCGCGCAGCGCGATCACGCACGGTGTCGCGATCGCCGGGCAATTGAAAGAGCATGGTTTGCACGTCAGGGTCGGCGGCGGCGCGTTGTTCGGCGACGGCGATCCACACGGTGCCGACGGGTTTCTCCTCGCTGCCGCCGGTCGGGCCGGCGATGCCGGTGATGCTCGTCGCGAGCGTCGCGCCGCTGTGCTCAAGCGCGCCGCGCGCCATCGCACGCCCGACCGGATCGCTCACCGCGCCGTGCTCGTCGATCAATTCCATGCGCACGCCCAACTGGTCGTGCTTCATCTGGTTGGAGTACGGCACCCACCCGCCGGCGTACACGCTGCTGGACCCGGGAATGTCGGAGATCATCTTGCCGACCAGCCCGCCCGTGCAGCTTTCAGCCGTCGCGACGGTAGCCGCCTTGTCCCGCAACAGGTTGACCAGCGATTGCTGCAGTGTTTCGTCTTCAACGCCGAACACGATGGCGCCTAACCGGTCACGCACCTGG
>NZCH01000076.1 GCA_002688155.1 Phycisphaerae bacterium | reverse complement strand
CGGTGGCAGCTTCGATTATAGCTATGCAAATGCCGCCTCGGCCGATGGCTCGGTTGCCGTGGGATATAGCGGACCCGGCCCAGGTCAATTCAGCGCCGGCAACAATGTTTTTTCTACTAGCCTGGTTGGCGCCAGAACAACAATCAACCGATTCAAAACATCTGCAAATTCCCCAGCGGTTGACTCGACCCTCTTTGACCCCCAGGATCTGCTGGCTTGCCACAATCCATTTGGCCCATTGCGGGTTCGAGATGCCCGCCCAATCGACGCGGCAAGGTTCGCCGGATCCGGCATGTTGCGGCAGTCCGCCAAAGGCCAGATAGCTCTGTATCACTCGACCTGGCTCAGAAGATGAAGGCCCCAACCGTGTCCCGGGAACCGGCCGCTTGACTGCTCTGCCTTTTGGGTCTGGCCCAACTGGCCGGTGCGATGGCGGCGGTAAGCCGCCAGGGGCTCGGCACTAAAAAGTGCAGCAACGGTCACTGCGGGCTAGGCTGGAGGCTGGGCAAGGCAACCCAAGGGCCGAATTGATGCGTGGACTGAACCTGTTTCTGCTTACTGCGGCGCTCGCCGCTGCCCGGGAGATCCCGGTCTGGGGCGGCCAGCAATCGCAAAATAGTACCGAGGCTCCCGCGGGCAATGATTTTGTCGCAACTGCTGCCGGAGAATATCACCGCCTGGCGGTGCGTGAAGATGGCTCACCCGCGACCTGGGGATTCGACAGTTTTCAACAGGTCAGCGATGCACCTGCAGACGGAATTTTCACGAATGTTTCCGATGGCAATGTCCACAGCGTGGCCCTGGGGATGCACGGATCCATCGTTGATTGGGGCGATTCGTTATGACACACGCATCTATCGCGATCATCGGTGCCGGGCCGCTCGGGCTCGAACTGGCGGCCGCGCTCAAACTCGCAGGCGTCGATTACCTGCACTTCGACGCGGGGCAGATCGGGCATACGATCAACTGGTTCCCGCGGCAGGTGCGGTTTTTTTCTTCGCCTGAGCGTATTGCGATCTGTGCAATGCCACTGCACACAGCTGACCAGGAAAAAGCCACACGAGAAGAGTACCTGGCGTACCTGCGCGGCATCGTCGAGCACTTCGATCTTCACGTGCGCACGCACGAACGCGTCGCGCGCATCGAGCCGGCGGGCGACGGCTTCGTGCTGCACACGAAGCATGCCGGCGATGAGCACGTGTATGCGTGCGATAATGTCGTCGTCGCCATTGGCGACATGCATCGGCCTCGCATGCTCAACATCCCCGGCGAAGAGCTGCCGCACGTTTCGCACTACTTCGTCGAGCCACACGAATATTTTCGCAAGAACCTGCTGATCGTCGGCGGGCGCAACTCAGCGGTCGAAGCGGCGATTCGATGCCAGCGCGCCGGCGCACGCGTGACGATCAGCTATCGCCGGGACCAGTTCGACACCAAGTCGGTCAAGTACTGGCTGACGCCCGAGATCGAGGTGCTGATCAAGACGGGTCAGATCGCGTGTTATCCGCAAACGGTTCCGACACGCATTACGCAGTCGGCTGTCACGCTGGCGCCTGTAACCAGCAGCCAGGCCGCCGCAGGTGACGATCGTGTGCAAGTCGACGCGGATTTTGTGCTGCTCTTAACGGGCTATGAAATGGACGGCTCACTGCTGGAATCAGCTGGTGTGCAGCTGCACGGCGACAATCACGCGCCGCGTTATGACACGAAGACGATGCAGACCAATGTCGCGGGCTTGTACGTCGCGGGCACGGCCGCGGCAGGCACGCAGGTGCAGTTTCGCCTGTTCATTGAGAACTGCCACCAGCACATTGACAAGATCGTGCGCCACATCACCGGCAGGCCGCCGGCGTTCGATGCGTCGAACAAGACCAACAAGGCTCTGGCGCAACGCACGGCAGCGCTGCCGGAGAGTTGACGCCGCTCGATATCAGCCGTGTTGCAAAAGTTCACCATGACGGTCATGAAGAATGTGTGTGGTGAACCGGACGGCTCCAATCACCAACCCTTCGTGCTCTTCATGTACTTCATGTTGAACCCGGCTCCGACGCGGCCTTGGCGGCTGCGTTGCGTTGCGGCGCGCTGTCGATTGTCTGCGCCCAGCCCAGGCCCAGCGTACAGCCGATGATCCCCGCCGAGGCGTAGTGAATCGGCAGCGCCAGCGCGATGCCGGGTAACTGGCCCTCGTAGTGAGCGCGCAGCACCTGTGTGTGTCCGCTGTAGTGCATCAGCACCCAGCCGTACGCGATCAGCGCCACGACCATGGGGCCGATCAGCACGCCAAACGGGTTGGACTGCGGGAACATCGACTGCGCGACCATCGCTCCGATCGTAAAGGCGATGATGAGCGACCAGACGACCTGCCCGCTGGCGCTGTACTTGATGAACGTCCATGCCAGTCCGCCCCCGACGACCGCGCATGCGCCCGCGGCGGCCAGCGACGCCGCCGTCGGCCAAGTCACCTTCACGTCCTTGCCCAGATGCTCATTAAACGCCAGTGCGGGGAAACGCGCGTGCATCGGCTCGCGCAGCGCTTGAATGATGATCAGCAGACTGATCACACCCACATGCCACAGTACGACCTCGCCCATGAGCGTCAGGTACCCGCCCGGCAGGTCGTGGCCTCGCATCCACCCGTCGATCGGTCCGCCACGCCACGCGAGCAGCGTCAACCCCGCGGCCACCGCGAAAATTCCCGACAGCGGGTTGCCCGTTGTAGACGTTACGAGCCCAAGCATCAAAACGGGAATACCGGCACAAAGAATAATCCCCATGGCGGCGACCGCCCCGACGCGCGCGGAAAAAAGCGACAGCCCCGTCCCGCCATCAGCGGACATCAGCGACTCGCGCACCAGCAGCCAGATCATCGCACCAGCGATGGCGGCGGCCGTGATGATCAGGCGATGTCGAAGGGAAGGCAACATCAGTGGTTTGGAGTCAGGATGGTGATCTGGGCGTTGATATTCGTCGTGGGTTGAGACGGATCTCGGGTTTTGCGGATGGAAGGATACCCGTAAACCAATTCATTACATGATATTACATCAATTTCAATGAGGTTGCACTGGCCCTGAAGAACTTAAACTCGCCCCGGCCTAAGGACCCGCAGGATCATACCACATGGCCCGGTGCAATCAATTTTTGCACATGATCAGGATTGACTTGCAATGGGGGGGGGTTTCCCGTAGCATCCGGCGAGGACGTGGGGCCTACGGGACGCCAGTACATTAACTGCTATCTTGCATCCGGCCGGTACCTCACCGGCAATCATCCCGACCCGTCAGGCTCCAGCACAAAATCCGGGTAATGACGTGCATGGACGTACGTCAACGCAGGCATACCCTGTGCCGCAATGTACAGGTGACAATGTGCTGATTTGACGACGTCGGGAGCGAGCGGTTCGTTCCCGTACAATCAAGGCATACGTGGATTGCACGGTGCGCTGGAGTTAGACGAGCAAGGAGCGGTATCTTATCCATCCTTCCTGCAACGGACGTTGGGCATGTACGCCCGTCGCCCGCTCTAGGCTCACGCGACGAACTCGCTTCGCGCAATGCACCGCCTTGAAACTATTTGTTTGCGTGTGAAATATTCACACCATCACAAGGAGCTGCCTTATGACTCGAAGCAAAGGCTTCACCCTAATTGAGTTGCTGGTAGTAATCTCCATTATCGCTCTGCTGGTCGGCATCCTCCTGCCGGCACTGGGCGCTGCGAGATTGACCGCTAACAAGCTCAAGAACAACACCAATGTGTCCGGTATCACCAAGAACGCGATCCTGTACGCGGACAGTCACAACGAAGACTTTCCAAGAAGTGGCGTCGGCCAAACGACGAACGACACGTGGGAAGTACGGCTTCAGGAACTCGTCGACCAACAGGATCTGGATCCAAAACTGCTGCTGAATCCACGCGACAACGGCGTGAAACCAGACAACGACCAGACCTTGGACAGCTGCACCACGATGGACGGCACTGTGTGTGAAGTCTCGTACGCCGGCCTCAAACATGACAGCCAGGAGTACAAGAACAACACCAACGCCTCGGCGCCGATTATCGCCGATCGTCAGAAGGACACCGGAACGGATGCAAGCGTGTGGAACGGTAACCGCTGGGAAGGTTCCGTCGCCTGGGGCGATGCGCACGCTGGATTCGAAGAGGACAATGCAGGAAATACCGGTTCGATGCTTGTCACAAAGATCGGCGGGGAGTCGACCAGCCAAGACGACATCTTCACGGGCACATCCAGTGCCGTCGGCGATGCCGTTATGGAAAATCCTGATGATTGATCATCTGATCAACATCGCGGACTGAAAATGAAGTTCAGACCGGCCGCCCACACGGGCGGCCGGTTTTTTTGTGGGACAAACCCAATCGTGGTTGCAACGTCGCGCAACAAAAAAAGGCGACGATTCTTACGAACCGTCGCCCGGAGGGAAAAGAGAGACGCCAAAGTTAAGTGTGCGGTGTGTGCCGCACGTGGGGCCAGGGGGGTTAAGTCCCCGGACCCTGTGCCCTTTCGGGCAAACTCTCCCACACGAGCAAGAGCAATCCCATCAGCTTCCCAGCAGCGTGGTCGCTTCGTCGAGCGCTTCGGGCAGCTGCTTTGTCACTTCGTCCAACTGCTGCTGTGTCAGGTTCAGTTCGCTTAGCACTTCACTGGCCGGTGCCAGGCACTCGACCGTGTCCGTGTATCCTTGCTCGCACTGGGCCGCCAGCACGTCCGCGACGTGCACCAGGCATGTCAGCCCGCGGTTGGCCGGTGCCAGATCCAGCGGCCGGTGATGGAAGCCCGTGACGAACGTCAGGCCCGTCGGGAACTTCCACGACTTGCAGAGTCCCGCGCCAAATTGCTCGTGGCAGGCACCTAGCACCTGGTTCTCCGCCTCTCGGAATAACAAGGCCGGATCGGCTTCCAGGATCTCGATTACTTCGACGAATTTGGACCGCCGCGCCTGAATCTCGGCAATGATGCCCAGGTCATGAATCAGGCCGGCCAGGAACGCCTCGTCGGGCATGCCCAGGCCAACCTTCTTCGCCAGCAGCCTTGTCCCGGCCGCCACGGCGACTGAATGCGTCCACAGGTCGCTCACGTTAAACGTTGGTGCGATCTGACCGCCTCGAAACAGCTTCGCCAAACTCACGGCGATCGCGATGTTCTTCACCGCGTTCAAACCCAGAAGCACAATGGCGCGATCGATCGATCCGATCTGCCCCGGCAGGCCGTAGAACGTGCTGTTGACCACCTTCAGGATCCGCGCGCCCAGTGCCGCATCGTTACTGATGACGTTGTTTAAATCATAAGCCGTCGAATCGGGATCCTCCACCAGGTGGATGATCTTCATGGTGATCTGCGGCAGCGTGGCGATGTGGCTGATCTCGCCGATCGCGCTTTGCACGATCTGTGCCTGCTCCTGCGTGCACGTAGGCTCGACACCGGTTGGCGCAGTCTGAATCATGGCGTGTGCCTTCCCTGCCTGGATATTCCTTCTCCCTGGTTTTCCTATCGGCACGGCAGGCAACCCACTTAACGCGGCTCATACGCTTGTTTTCTCCGCTTACCGGGCGTATCCTTCGGGCATGAACTGGCGCGTTTACGTGAAACAGCACCCTCGGTTTGGGCCGTGGTATCAAAGGGTCGACCGGGCGCCGTCGTGGGCCGTCAAGACGGCGGTCATTGCGGCGATGTTCGTGATTGTGGTGCCTGTAGTGGCTCTGACGATCGCAGCGGTCGCAGTGGGGCTCGTGGTCTTCGGCCTGCTCAGTATCATCGTGTGGGGCGCATGGCATCTGAGGCTGTTGTGGCGCCGCCTGACAGGCGCTGACGGCCGCCACGCGTACCCGCAATCACAATCCTCCGCTGACGCTGGCCGCGTCAACGTCCGTGTGATCCATCGCGGATGACGGTGACGGCGGTGACAAACTTGCTTCTCGACGACGATTCCGCGTCGCACGGCACCCGCAATGCATCTGAATTGCGGTACCATGGTCGGCCGTGACCACTGAACACCGCTGGACAGGTGCCTGTCTATTCATCGTAGCCGTTGCGCCACTTTGGCCGGCCCGTGCGCTTGCCCAATCCGACGCGCCCCAAGAGGTTGCTAAAACCATCGTCGCCACCGTCGGTGACCCGCCCAGGCCCGTCCCCGCCGAGTTCGACAGTCCGCGATCGACCATGCGGACGTTCCTGTCCGCGATGAACCCTGAGCAAGGCAGGCAGGGCGATCTGGACAAGGCGATTCCGTGCCTGGACTTTTCCCGCGTCCCTTCCGGGGACGACCGCGAGACGCTGGCCAAACGGCTGTACAAGATCATCAACCGCATCGAGTTGGTGGACCTCGCGGCTTTGCCGGACGCGGAAAAGATTACAAACGCGGACCAGACGCGGTTCCAATACTTTCCCAATCGGCGCGACAATAAATTGCACCAGAAGGTGATTGACGATTTGGGTGCCGACCCGGTCAGCAAGATCGTTTTCGACAGAACCTCCGATGGCAGGTGGAGGTTCGACGCCGGTACTGCCGCCGGCATTAATGCGCTCTATGAGCAAATGGAGCCCTTGCCCGAGGTCGCCGGTACGAAGTTCATAACGCACGCCGACTGGATCGAACGTTATCTGCCCTCCACCATCGTCGAGCAGATATGGTTTGGGCTCAAAGCCTGGCAGTGGATCGCGCTGCTGCTGATCATTCTGATCGGCGTGGCCGTGGAGTACGCGATCCACCTGCCGCTGGGTATGGCCACGACGCGCGTGATCCATCGCCGCGGCGTGACCGTCGAGAAACCCACCGTCACGCGCACCGTGCGCACGTTCAGCCTGTTCGTCGCCGCGTTGGTCTGGCTGTTTCTCATTCAATTCTTAAGCCTCACGGGCACGCCGGAAAAAATACTGGTCGGCGCGGTGAAGGTGTTCGCGATTCTCGCCGCCATGTTTTCGCTGCTTCGCATCACTGATCTGACAGGCGAAGTTTTTGCCGAGAAGGCCAGGAATACCGCGACCAAGATCGATGACGTGCTCGTGCCGCTTCTGCGAAAGACCGTCAAGATCTTTGTTGTGGTCATGTCATTCGTGTACGGCGCCCAGGCTCTGGACCTGAACATCTGGCCACTCGTCGCGTCGCTGGGCCTGGGCGGCGTCGCGTTCGCTTTTGCAGCCAAGGACACGGTCGAAAACTTCTTTGGCTCGATTGCCGTGCTGCTGGACCGTCCGTTCGACGTGGGCGACTGGATCGTCGTCGGCGATACGGAAGGCATCGTCGAAGAAGTCGGCTTTCGCTCGACGCGCATCCGCACCTTCTACAACTCGCAGGTCACCGTGCCCAATGCCAATCTGGTCCGCGCCGTCGTCGACAACTACGGCCGGCGAAAGTACAGGCGTTGGAAAACCTACATCGGCGTCCAGTACGACACCACGCCCGACCAGCTCATCGCGTTCACCGAAGGCATCCGAGAACTGGTCCGCACGCATCCGCTGACGCGCAAGGACTACTTCCAGGTCTATCTCAACGACTTTGCCGACAGCTCGCTGAACATCCTTGTGTACGTGTTCTTCGAGGTCGACGACTGGTCGATAGAATTGCGCGAACGCGAACGTCTGTTCATCGATATCGTTCGCCTGGCCGACCAGCTCGGCATCAGCTTCGCCTTCCCGACACGCACGCTGCACCTCTTTAACGAACAGCACAAAGACCACGAAATCCAGCACCCCCTCCCCGGCCAATCGGCCGACCACTGCGCCCAAACCCACGGCATCCGCGCCGCGCACACCGTGACACAAGAACAAACCTGGCAATCTAAAAAGCCCGGCCCGGTCGTCTTCGCCGAAGGTCCAACCCAACTCGATCCGGTGAAACAGGAAAGCGACGGCCTGGATTACACCGAAGACCGCACGGCGGGTGCGTAAGCGCCACCGCCACCACGTGCGCTTAAGTAAGTTGTTGCAATATGTTGCGGTCCGACACGGTGCATGGGTCATGCACCATGTTGATCGACATTGACACGAGCCAGGATGCACAGGGGCCACTGGTTACGGATCACAGGATCCAGCAACGAATGACCATTAAGGCCCTGCCCGCAAACCAGCCGGGCGTGACATTGAGTGCTACCGGCGAAACCGATGAATCTATCGGTGCATATGCTGGGAACGAATCGGCCCGGGGCAAGCCATCTAGTGGTGGAAATTGGATCGACATGATGGACCCGAGGGCCATAGGGCCTGCCGATGTCGCGTTCGAGATCTACGTGCGCTCTGCTTGCATCGTACACAACGTCGGCATCCTGTCGCTTGCCGCTGGTCCGAAGAACACCACGCATTTTGGGATGCACCCGGCGGAGGGCCTGTTCACGACCGATACCGTTGACGTCACGGAAATCTTTCCGCACGAGATCGTGATCGAGGATGTGCCTGCGAAGCGCAAGAATGATTGAACAGGCGCGAGCAACATCACGACACGATGGTAAAACACGTTTTTACGCGTCGCCCTTTAGTGCCGCCTCGATCTGCCCCGCGAGTGTTTCGCGTACTTCCGGTTGCGGCGTGGCGACTTCGCCCATGGCTTGCAATTCACCGACGGAAGTGACGCCGGTGACCCCTGCACCACAGGCGCCGTACACGAAGTTATTTTGTCAGCATCGCATGCGCCGCGACAAGCGCCGCGTCGTACACCTGTCGCACCGTCGTGCCGTTGTGCGCCGACAATGCGACACAATCGTCATATTCGGGCGCGGCGCCTACGGTTTCACCGTCGATGCGTTTGAGTTTGACACGCACCAGACCGTACGGCGTATCGACATTGCACAGTTCACGTTGCGCTTCGTGCCGGCGAACGGTGGTGACGCGCACGCCAAGCGTTGTCGTTTCGCGCAGCATGATGTCGACAATCGCCTGCTCATGCCGCGCCGCGGCGAGCACGCTGAGTACGACTGCCGGCCGGCCCTTTTTCATTTGTACCGGCGTCAGCCACACGTCACGCGCGCCCGCGGCAAACAGCCGGTCACTGACCGCCGAGTAATGCTGCGGGTTCATGTCATCGATGTTGGTTTCGATTTGTACGATGGGTCCGGCGACGACCGGATCGCCCAGCCACAGCCGCACAATGTTGGGCACATCCGCGTCGCGCCGGCCGGCACCCGTTGCGATGCGTGTGATGTTCATCACCGGCTGCTCAAACGTCGCCAGTTCCGCAAGCAACGCCGCGCCGGTGGGCGTGATCCATTCACCGACGCCGGGCGCGGGCCGCGTCGGTGCACCCGCACCGGCAAGCAATTCCAACGTCGCCGGCGCGGGCAGCGGAATCCGGCCGTGGTCCGTATCGACCCAGCCCTCGCCCAGTGGCGCGGCCGAGGCATACACGGTATCGACGCCCAGTTCGTGCAGCCCGCACACCGAACCGACGATGTCGACGATCGAATCGATCGCACCTACCTCGTGAAAGTGAACCTTGTCAACGGCCGTGTCGTGCACCTTCGCCTCAGCCTGCGCGAGGCGGGTGAACACGGCAGTCGCGCGGTCACGCACCGGCTGGGGCAGGTCGGCGGCGTCGATCATGTCACGGATATGATGCAGGCGGCGGTGATGATGCTCGGTCGCCGCGTCGACACGCACGAGTGTGGCGCGGATCGCGCCTTTCATCACGTCCTGCGCGCTGACCGTGCACTGTTCCTGCGTAAGTTTCAACCGCACGAGCAACTCGCGCAGCGATTCGATCGGCCATCCCGCGTCGACCAGGCAACCCAGGCACATGTCGCCTGACAATCCGCACGGCATGTCGAAGTATCCGATCACGCTCGTCCCTCCACGGTCAACATCACGCTGTCCGCGTCCGCCGCGCAGCCGGTGTGCGCGTCTGCGCCTCGCTCGCCGTAGCCCACCAGGTCGAGGCACACGTGCGTATATCCCGCCGCAGTGACTTCGGCAACGATCGCGTCGCGCACGGCGATTGCGCGTTCGATATCCTGGGACAACAACTCGATGCGCGCCAGTTCACCGTGATGCCGCACGCGAAACTGCGCGAACCCGAGCGCGACCAGCGCGTCCTCGGCCAATTCGATCTGTCGCAGTAGTGCGGGCGTAATCACCGTGCCGTGTGGCACGCGCGATGACAGGCACGCCATCGCAGGCTTGTCCCACACCGCAAGGCCCAGCGCATGCGCGAGTTCACGAACCTGATCCTTCGTGATGCCTAACTCGACCAGTGGCGAGCGCACGCCGTGCTCGCCCGCCGCGATCATTCCCGGCCGATCGTCGCCCAGATCGCTCGCGTTCGTGCCGTCGAGCACCGCGGACCAGCCCTCGTCGTCCGCGATTCGGCGCAGTCGGCCATACAGTTCGTTCTTGCATAAATAACAGCGGTTGTCCGGGTTCGCGGCGTAGTTGTCGTCGAGGTGTTCGCGTGTGTGGACCAGCCGATACGGCACCGCCAACCGGTTCGCCAACTCAACGGCGGCGTGCATCTCACGCACCGGGTAACTCGGCGACACACCCACGCACGCCAGCGCGCGATCGCCAAGCTGATCGTGCGCAGTCGCCATCACCAGCGCGCTGTCCACGCCGCCGGAGTAGGCGACGAGTGCGGAGTCGAGCGCGCCGAACCAGTCGCGAAGTTGCGCCAGTACGTCAGGCATGCGTCTTACCACTATCTCCTTCACAGACTTTCCGGTTGATCATCCCCGCCATGTAACCGGCGCCGAAACCGTTATCGATGTTGACGACGGCGATGCCGGCAGCGCACGTGTTGAGCATACCCAGCAGCGCTGCCAGGCCGTTCATACTCGTGCCATACCCCACGCTCGTCGGCACGGCAATGACCGGCGCGCTGACCAGTCCACCGACCACGCTCGGCAGGGCGCCTTCCATGCCCGCAACGGCGACGATTACGTTCGCGCGCTGCAGCGCGTCCACATGATGCAGCAGCCGGTGCAGTCCGGCCACGCCGACATCATAAATGCACTGCGGCGCGTGGCCCATCAATTGCAACGTCAGCGCCGCCTCCTGCGCGACGGGCACGTCGCTCGTCCCGGCTGCGACGAGCACGACTCCATCGTACTTCTGTGCTTCGTCGCGCGGCTCGCGGTCCAGCCATAATGCCCGCGCGTCGGCGTCGTATTGCAGGTCCGACGTCGACTGTTTCGCCGCTTCGTACTGCTCAACCGACGCACGGGTACCCAGCACCCGCGACCCGACGGCTGCAAGGCGCGACACAATGTCCGTCACCTGCGCGCACGACTTGCCCTCGCAGTACACCACCTCGCCCAGCCCGTCACGCAGATGCCGGTGATGGTCCAGCATCGCCTGCCCCACTTGCTCGAACGGCAGTGCCCTCAGCCGCGACACCGCCGCATCGACCGATACGTCGGCACTGGCTACCTGATCGAGTAATGCGCGGATGTGGTCTTCGGTGTACATGTTGCGGATCGCAGATGAAACATGATAGGCGATCCATTGCGGTGATCGTAAGGCGAGTATTGCCACTCAAATCGGATCATCATTGCGACGCCAAGCCCTGAGTCCCCGAAGGGTCGGGTCACCCCGCCGTGCGCACACCCTCTGGCCCTTCATAGACTCAGAGTACGGCGTTATTGTGCGTAAGCGACAACCGCCAGGCAGTATCAATACCGATCAATACTCGCGCACATTTTGACATCACCGTCCGAAGATGCCTTGCCGACCGGTAGTGTCTGCGGCTGCGGGACGGAGGCGTTGTGCTGACGCGCTCGGGGATTGACCCGCGGCGGCCCCAGCAGCTGGCAGCATGCCGTCGTGTCGTTGAGCATCGCCGCGATACGCTGAGAGAGGGTGCCGTCAACGGGAATACGCAGGTTGTTGACGCGCAGCGTGGCGACCTGGCCCGCTTCGTGTACTTCGATCAACACTTGCGCGCTCGCTCCGTTGCCGTTGCCGCGTGTCGCGTGCTGCTGATTTAGGAGCGTGCGCAACTTTTGCAGGTCGCTCGCCATTGAATTTTCGGTGCCGTTGCCGTGCGTAACCTGACCGGCCGCGCCGTTCTTAGCGCGCAGAATGATGCGCACCTGCTCAGTCAATTCTTCGTACGCTTTCTCGATCGGGATCACCTGGTCAACCACAATGCACGGCTCCTCGCGGCGACGATCAACTTTGCCTTTGAGGAAGACGATGCGGTCAACTTCCAGGTGCGGGAAATACGTGGCATACGCCGGCGGGAACACGACGGCCTCGATCGGCCCCGTCAAATCCTCGATCGTGAGGATCGCCATCTTCTCCTTCTTGGCGCGTGTGACGGTGATGCGCACGTGCGTGATCATGCCGGCGATGACGACGGGCGAATCGGCGGCCAGGTCTGTAATCGCGGCGATCGTCGCCCCGGCGAACTGGTCGATAACGTCACGGTACGCATCGAGCGGATGGCTGGACAGGTAGAATCCAAGCACGCTCTTTTCATGTTTGAGCGTGTCGCTCTCCGACCAGGGCGTGATGGCGGGCAATGTCGCTGCCGGGACCGCCACGCCGCTTACGGATTCGCTCGCATCGGCGTGGAAAAGAATCATCTGCCCGGCAGCACGGTCGGCCTGGGCCCGCTGGCCTGCCTGAATCGCGCCGTCCAGAGCTTCGACCATCGCCGCTCGTTGATCGATTCCGTGCACTGAGTCGAACGCGCCGCACTTGATCAGTGCCTCGATCGTCGCGCGGTTAACGGCTGTGAGCGACACGCGCTCACAAAAGTCGTGCAAACTCATGAACGGCTCATCCGCGGCCGCGCCGTGCAATTCGTTCGCTGGCTCGTCCGTTTGTTCGCCGGTTTGCTCATCCGTTCGTGTGCGCGCGTCAATGATCGCATGAATTGCCTTGTCGCCCACCCCTTTGACCGCGCTGAGGCCAAAGCGAATGTGCCCGTGATTGGCGTCACGCGGCTCGTCGTCGTCGAAAACGACGGAAAACGCCACGCCCGATTCGTTAATGTCCGGCGGCCGTACGTTGATGCCACGGTCACCGCTGGGCAATCGAACGCGCCGGCACTCATCGATCGCCGCCACCACCTTGTCCGTGCTGACCGAGTCGTACGTCATCACGGCCGCCATGTACTGCACGGGGAAGTACGTCTTCAGGTATGCCGTCTGGTACGCGATGATCGCGTAGCCCGTCGAGTGCGACTTGTTGAACCCATACCCACCAAATTTGACGATCAGGTCAAACAGTTGCTCAGCGTCATTGCGCGACAGGCCTTGCGATTCGGCGCCGTCAAGGAAACGCGGGCGCATCGCGTCGATCACGTCCTTTTTCTTTTTGCTGATCGCCTTGATCAGCGAGTACGCGGTCCCCAGCGGGATATCGCCCAACTCGTGGACGATCTGCATGACCTGTTCCTGATAGACCATGATGCCGTGCGTGTCGGCGGTGTGTTTGTCGACGATCGGGTGAACCGTCGGGGCCGGTTTGAGTCCATGTTTGCGATTGTTGTAATCGGGGATCAGCTCCATCGGCCCGGGCCGATAGAGCGCGTTGGCGGCGATCAGGTCCTCGATCGCATCGGGTTTCATGCCCAGCAGCACGTTGCGCATGCCGCCGGACTCGAACTGAAACACGTTGGCGGTCTCACCACGACGGAACAGATCCAGGACGGTCTGGTCGTCGAAGGACAGACGGTCCAGGTCGAGCGGATCAAGCTGGTTTGCGATTCCCGATTCCCGATTCCCGATTTTGTCAGTGCCGTTCGCGACTTCGCAGGGTTCGTTCGTCTTGACGGAGTTGACCGTGTCCCAAACAGTCTGTTCGTCGAACGACTCACGGATAAGTCGTTTGGTGCGCTCGATCGCGGAGAGGTTCTTGAGCCCGAGGAAGTCCATTTTGAGCAGGCCCACCTTTTCGCACGTCGGACCGTCCCATTGGGTGGCGATCTGGTCGGTGCCGGGCGGGCGGTAGAGCGGGACGATGTTGTCCAGCGGCTGCGTCGCCATGACAACCCCGGCGGCGTGAATACCCGCATGGCGTGCGAGCCCCTCGAGGCGGCGCGCAGTGTCGAGCGTCTCGCGGTGCAGCGGGTTCTCGTCGTACGTCTTTCGAAGCTCGGGCTCGCGGTTGAGCGCGTCGTCGAGTGTCATGCCCAGTCCGTCGCCTACGAGCTTGCACAGCTTGTCGACATCCGCAAGCGGAACGTTGAGCACGCGGCCGACGTCGCGGATCGCAGCGCGGGCCTTGAGCGTGCCGAAGGTGATGATCTGCGCTACGTGTCCGTACTTTTGACGCACGTAATCGATCACCTGTTGCCGACCGACCTGGCACATGTCGATGTCGATGTCGGGGTAGTCGGCGCGGTCGGGGTCGGTGAACCGCTCAAACAACAGGCCGTAACGCAAGGGGCATGCGTTGGACAGGCCCAGCGCGTATCCGACCATGGTGCCCACTCCGCTGCCGCGCGCGCTGGCGGGTATCCCCTGCGATCGTGCGTAGTTGACGAAGTCCCAGACGATCAAAAAGTATGCGCTGATGCGCTTGTCGGCGATGATGCGCAGCTCGCGGTCGAGCCTGGCACGATGATCGTCCGTGATGCCGCTTGTGCCGTACCGCCAAATGAGACCGGCCTCGGCAAGATCACGCAGCGCCTGATCACACTGACCCGCCAATTCATCCGCGGTCAGGTGCTCGTCCTTCGTCTCGTCAAAAGGCAACAGGTTGTACGTCGAGCAATATGCGGTGAACCACCGTGTGCTGCCGACCGGCGCGTCGGCGCTTGCGGCTTCGCACTCTTGCGAAGCAGTCACGGCGGCAACCTTGCGCTCGACCATTACGACCGGCGCATGATTTGCCGCGAAGTCCAGTTCCACGTTGCATCGCTGTGCGATGCGCTGTGTATTCGCAACCGCTTCACCGCCGGCGGTGCCCTCGTACCCGTCGAACAGCGCCGCCATCTGCGCCGCACTTTTCACATAAAGCTGCTTCGAATACTGAAGCCTCTTGTCATCGGTCTTGAGCTTGCCGGTCGAAATGCAGCAAAGCGTGTCGTGCGCGTCGTGGTCGTCTTCGAGCAGGTAATGCGCGTCGTTGTCACACACCAGCGGCGCATCGAGTTCACGTGCCAGGCGAATCAGGTGCGGGTTGATCGATTCCTGCTCCGGCGTGTCGTGACGTTGCAACTCAACGAAGAAGCACGGCTCGCCCGCGGCGTTGCGTCCGAACGTGTTGACATGCCAGCGTGCCTCCTCGAGCGCATCGCGATAGTGCTTGGGGTTGTCCGACCCTGCGAACTCGAGCAGATGCCCCGCCAGTGACGATCCCAGGTGCCCGTTGATTGCGATGATGCCGTCCGACCAGCGCTCGAGCGTGGTCTTGTCCATGCGCGGCTTGTAGTAGAACCCGTTGATGAACGCGTCGGAACTGAGCTTGATCAGGTTGCGCCAGCCGGTTTCGTTTTCCGCCAACAGGACCAGGTGGTGCCCCCCGTCCTGAACGCCAGTGTACTGTCGGTCGGTCCGGTCGCCGGGCGCGACATACGCCTCGATGCCGAGGATCGGTTTGATGCCCGCGTCCTTCGCGGCCGTGTAAAACTCCGTCGCGCCGTGCAGGTTGCCGTGATCGGTCACGGCCACGGCAGACATGCCCAACTCTTTCACGCGCGTGATCAGCCGATCGATGCGATTGCCGCCATCAAGCAGCGAGTAATGCGTGTGCAAATGCAGGTGAACAAACTGGTCCGCAGCAATCACCATCCCTGGCCGCTCCAAATCAAAAGTGTCAACCGTGAATTTTCCGGGCCGTTCGCGGCCTCACACACGCCAAGCGCAACGCCCTTCCCCGCAGTTTACCGTCCTTCACCCGTGTGTCGAGGGGTGCGTTTTTCGAGGTTTTTCGTCATCGAAACGCGAAAGACCCGCAGTGACATCAGTTTACGTGGCGCGTGCAAATTGATTGGAAAAATTCCAAAACATTTGATGCTCTGTATGGCCGGCGCTCACGCAGACTTACCCATTGCGCCGTCTATCACGATCTTCGCGGCGTTGCGGGCCGGTGCATGAATCACAAGTCGATACGGGCCCGCTTGAAACACATGTACCGATGCTTACGCCCAAAGCACCCATCTGGCCACGGGTCTGGCCGAACTGGCTCACGACAAACGGGCGGTGCGGCATCTGGATTTAACAGAGCGCTTTGCTGATCGCGTGCCCGCAACGACATTATTCTCTGCCCCGCGAGCGCCGTTCTACGATCCCGCAGACGCGTCGCCCGGTTCCTTGGCCAGTTTCTCCAAATCATTGAGCACCGCGGTGTTATTCCAGATCCCGCCCGTGTGGTACCGCACGGCCCTGCCCTGCCGGTCGACCATGAACAGGTCCATGTAATGGCCGAACGTGCCGTCGGAGTTCGGACTGATCTCGGCGCCGAACTCGAGCAACAGTTCGCGAAATGTTTCAGCGTCAGGCCGGAGCATCACGGCGTTGTCAAATGTCACGCCCATACGCTGGCCGAACGACTTGAGCCGGGTCGGCGTGTCGAAAACCGGGTCGAGGCTGATCATGACGAGCCGTACGTCGTCGTTGAGCTGCGCCTGGGCGACACTTTTTTGCAACAGCGCCATCTGGCGGACCATCGCGGGGCACATGTTCGGGTTCGGACATCGCGTGTAAATGAACGTGAGGGCGACAGGTTTGCCCATCAGCGACTTAAGCGTAAATGGCTCGCCGTCGTGGTCGGTCATCGTGTACATCAGGTCGTACGGCTCGCGCTGATCGATGGGCAGCCACTCGCTTGCGCGGATGTTGCCCTCGCCGGCGGAATCAATGTCGCCCTGGACGGGCTGCGATGTTGCGGGCGCGTCGCCCACGGGTACGACCGCGTCGTCGGATACCTGCGGGCACCAGCGACATTTACGGACGGCTGGCGGGTCGGCGCTCAAGTCGTCATCACAACCTGACAGCGACCCGCACATTGTCACCGCAAGCACTGCGACCAGCGGATATTCATATAAACGCATGGCGAAGCCTGTCGAACGTGGCAGTCAAGATGACTGATATAATCTTCGGCGCCACGAGCGCCATCGGCGCGTTGAACCTGTGACCCTGCGGAGCAATGCGAAAGCGGTCACGGGTTAGATCGTATTGACGCGCCGCAAGTGATTTAAATGGGCGATACAGGGCTCGAACCTGTGACCTCACGGGTGTGATTCGCCACTACACTGTGCCCGCCAATGCGCCCAAGAGCTTTAATGGCAACATTATACGTGAATCTTCCGTTTTCGCAAATCGTCGCGTTCTCTCGCATTTTAACGCGGTACCAAAACGGTACGACGAGCGGACCCGGGTGGTCACAGCGGTTTCACCGCCAGGATGCCTCCCCTATTGGCTGCTACCGTCGGGGTCTCGGCCGGACATGAAAGCTCCCGGCTGCCGCAAACGCCAGACATCATCACGCCCATGAAAGGAACTTGACGTCCCGCCATCCAGCGGGTGAAATCATGCATCGGCCGCTGCACTTTTGTTCCGACTCGCACCGCACTTTTACTTCGCCCCTTACATTACTGGAAAGTCGAAGATGCTATCGCGACTGCTGCAAGGAGTACCTGAAAGGCAATAAGGAGGGCCTCTGGGAAAAGATTAACAAGGCGTGCCACGAGTGTTTAAGGATGCGTGTTGATGTGCGTGCCTTTTTGCGTGAAAGGCTCAGACCCGAAAAGGAGCCGCCGGTTCATGCCGAATGAAGACGGACTCACCAATTCAATTCAGACGATTCCGATTGACCGGATCCTTCAGACAGAAGCCAAGCCGGACGGGGTGTTTTATCCATCGACGCGCGTGATTTCAGCACTGTCGCCGGTGGTGGTTCGCCGGGACGACCCGGACGGGGCACACCACCAGGAGGCGCTGGGTTACAAGTTCATCATCAATCGGTCCGGGTTTCCCGGCCTCACAAGGATGGACGACGGCACACTGGTGCTGACGCTTCACGCCATGCTCAGACCTCAATCGTCGGCGGACGGCGAGGATGCACGCGCCACGTCCCTGATCCTTTTCTCCCAAGACGACGGGATGTCGTGGACCCAGCCAAAGCGAATAGACATTCGACGTTGCTCCCCGGTCAATCTCGGTGGCGGGAAACTGATGCTCCGCGGTTTTCGGGCTGATGGCGAGAAT
>NZCH01000075.1 GCA_002688155.1 Phycisphaerae bacterium | reverse complement strand
CCTTGCGGACCTGCCGCCCGGCGAGGCGGTCGTAACGTGGCGCACGCCTGTCGACCAGGGCAATGCCGGCGTCATCGGATTTTTTTGCTGGTATTCGCCTGGTGCACCACTCGATTGGAAAAACGCGCGCGATGTACCGCGCTATCTGATTCCGCTAGCGGGCGGTGTCGGTGACCTGGTGACGATGCGGTTGCATGATTTACCGAACATGCGCAAGGGACCGATCACGCTGGGCGTGTGTGCTGTCGACGCGGCGGGAAACATTGGCCCGGTTACGGCGGTACAGGGCCGGCTCAGCGTGGATTCACAACCGACGCTCGTCATGGAACGCAATCCATCGGCCTCGGTACCGCTCGTGCCCGTGCCAAAACTCGGTGATGCCGACGTGTTTGTGATCGATGCCCTCGACAAAGTCAATGGCGTCACGGGCGAACTGATCCCGGAAAACCATGCGGGTTACCTGCGTCAAAACCACGTGTGGACTAACAGCACGAGGCGTGTGACGCTCGCTGCGGCGCGCAATGAGTTCGTCGCGTTTCAAGTCGTCGTGCGAGGCCCGGTCGAACCTGTGGATGCGCGGCTGACTTTTGACGGTGAGCAATCGAAGTCGATTCGCGCGGACGTTCAGAGACTGAGATACGTGCAAACGAACAAAGGCTTGTTCCCCGACCCCGTCATCCCCAACGCGTCACCCATGCCGACCTGGCCGCGCAAAGCCAAGAAAACGCCAACGCATTTGGCGCTGCTTGCAGAGTTGTACGTCCCGCACGATGCGCCGTCCGGCGAGCACCGAGGCACGTTGTTACTTCGGCGCGGTGCGGACATGCTTGAATTAGGCGTGTCGCTGCGCGTGTGGAACTTCACGCTGCCCGATCACTTGTCGTTCATTCCACAAATGAACGGTTACGGCGTACCGGCGCCGCCGGAGGACCTTGCCTACTACCGCGTTGCACACGAACACCGCACGTGCCTGAACCGATTGCCCTACAACTGGCGCGGCCAGGTCAACCCCGGCTGTGCACCACGTAACCGCAAAGGGCGATTTGACTGGGCCTCGTACGACGCGAGGTTCGGTCCGTTGTTCGATGGCACGGGGTTTTCCGACCTTCCGCGTCGCGGCGTGCCGATCGAAGTGTTTTACCTGCCATTGAACGAAAACTGGCCGGTCAAAATCGAACCGAATTTCAAGGGCGGGTACTGGATCGAAAACGCCGTCACGCCGCGCTATCGCGCCCAATTCGTGAACGCGTGTCGCATGTTTACACAGCACTTTCGCGAGCGCGGATGGAACGACACGTTTTTCGAGTTCTACCTGAACAACAAGGTCATCTTCAAACGCAAGGGCTGGAGTTCCGCTTCGGCGCCGTGGCTGTTCGATGAGCCGACGAACACGCAGGACTTCTGGGCGCTGCGCTGGTTTGGCCGCGCCTTTCATGAAGGTGTCGGTCGCGCGTACGGCAGCACCGCACCAGGCGATATATTGCCAAGGCTGGTCTACCGCTGCGACATTTCGCGCCCGCAGTGGCAGCGCGACACGCTCGACGGCGTACTGGACGTCAACGTCGTCGGCGGGCCGTTTCATCGATACCTGCCGCTCATCATGGACCGCAAGCGTCGCAACGATAATGTGCTGTATAACTATGGCGGATCGAACAACATCACTGTGTCCAACGTCTGGGCGGCGGCGTGGTGCATCGATACGTGGTGCCTCGGCGGCGACGGTGTGCTGCCCTGGCAGACTATCGGTGGAAAGAAGGCGTGGATCAAAGGTGATAGCCACGCGATGTTTTATCACGGTAAGCCGCTCAAGCAGGTGGCTCCGGTGCCGAGCATAAGGCTCAAAGCCTACCGACGTGGCCAGCAGGACGTTGAGTATCTGGTCATGTTCGCAAAGGTATACAACCACCCTTGCTGGCGTGTGGGTCGGGACGTGAGGCGCATGTTGCAGCTCAAGCCTGTATTCAAAACGCAGGGCGGTGAGGACGCGGGGACGCTTACATTCGGCTCGCTTTCGCCGCGGCAGTTGTGGGATGTGCGCATGAAAGTCGGTGCGCTGCTGGATCGTGCGGCGCCGCCTGCCAAACGCCGATGGATCGATCTGCGTACGTCGCGCCGAACATTCGCGGGTGCCGAAACGATCGGGCACGTCACCACGCAATGAACCGGCGTATAATTCACCAAAGTTCGCAGCTTGCGGGTTGCGATCGCCGACCATAGCAAGGTCGGACAAATAAATGCCGTTTGGCGACCCAGGCCGTGTATCGTCCTGGGAGTTGGCGTTTGCGCCTGGATCAGTTCCGCACAACAAGGTGTCCGGAAAGCGACACAAACGATGATTCGTTCCGCACTCATTAAAGATGTTCCCGCATTCGGCAAGATCATCAATGATTGTGCCGAATTCGGTCTCATGCTGCATCGATCGTATGCGCACCTGTATGAGCACCTGCGTGACTTTTCAGTCGCGGTCGACGACGGCGAGGTCATGGGTGTGTGCGGGTTGAATATTGTGTGGGCGGACCTGGCGGAGGTCTATGCGCTCGCGGTAACCTCGAAGTGCCGGGGTAAAGGGGTTGGGCGTGCGCTGGTCGAAGCCGCAGTCGCCGACGCGCGACGGCTGGGCGTGCGCCGGGTTATGGCGCTCACCTACGAAGAACCGTTCTTTGAGCGACTTGACTTCAAGGTGATCGACCGTGCACAGCTCCCGCTGAAAGTGTGGAGTGAATGCCTGCACTGTTCAAAACATCAGGCGTGTGATGAGATCGCGATGGTTCGTGTGCTTGATGACGTGCGGGTGGTGCCCGCGCCCGAAGCGTTCACGCCGCCAGACGATCAGTACGTCGTTCCCGTTCAGTTGAACGTTGGCGGCGCGGACCCCAGCCGTGATGCCGCGCAGCGTCGCCTACGAATGGACGAGATGCACAAATAAAGCCGCTTGCGGCTTCACACGTGTCCGCACCCGTGACCAGCAAACCCCCACCAACGGCGCACGCCTGGCTTCGCGACCTCGTCGACTCAACTACGGTCGAGTTGCTCGCTGAGCAGGTCGCCGCGCGTGGGCGCGTCGTCGCGTCGGGCAGTTGGGGTTCGAGCGCGATTTTGCTCGCCGGCGCCCTTGCCGTCAGAACCAGGCGCACCGTGATGCTGGTTGTTGCACATCTTGACGACACGGACGACGCGATCGAAGACCTGCAGTGGTTCACCCGCATCGGCATGCCGGTCACGCCGCGCCCGTTCAGCGCACTGGAAACATTGCCCGGTGAGTCGAACGTGCAACTCGAATTGCTCGCCGCGCGGTTGGCGGTTGTTGACGCGGTCGTATCGAATCAGATTCGAGACGTGGCGGAACCGACGGTGCTGGTCGCGCCCATTCAGGCGCTCATGCAGGCCGTGCCTGAACCCGATGCCCTGTGCGATTTCTCGAAACACCTGCGTAGCGGTGATACGTGTCCGCCGGCCAAACTGATTGACTGGCTCGATCATGCCGGGTACACGCGCAACGAGGTGATCGAGCAGCCCGGCGACTTTGCGACACGCGGTGGAATCATCGACGTTTACCTGCCGTCGGGTTTGACCGATGAGGTCGACGCTGCTGGGGGGCCGTTGCCCATCCGTCTTGACTATTTCGGTGATGAGGTCGAGTCGATTCGTCGGATCAACACCGACTCAATGGGCTCGGAGGACAAGATCGCCCACGTGCAGATGATCGGTACTTCCGCGGCGGGCTTGCAGTCGGACGAGCGCACGACCAACCTGCTCGAACTGTTGCATGAGGACACCTTGTTCGTACTCAACGAGGTAATGGAACTGGCCGAGCAGGGCCGCGGCTACTATGAACGGCTGACCAACCCGCGCGGCATCTATCCGCCCAATGCCGTGCTTCAAAAACTGACCAAGCGCGATCACGTTGAAATCAATCAGTATTCCACCGGAGACGACGCGGACATCGAGTTGCCTGTGCACAGCCTGATGTTGTTCGACACGAACCCCGCACTCGCTATTGATGCACTGATTGAATTGGCGGACGATGCAGCGCGCGTCACCGTGCTGTGTCAGAAGAAAGACGAACGTGATCGCCTGATCGAACTGATCAGGGAGCACGACGAAGACGCGGTTGATTTACTAGACATCGAAGTCGGTTACCTGCACCGCGGATTCCTGTGGGCCGAGGACGGCGGGCAGATGCCCATCGACACGACGCCCTCGCCGGTCAACGCGACCGAATCATCACCGAGCGCGGATGAATTGCAGGCAAAAGAAGCCGACACATCGGACGATGATGGACTTGAGTCGAACGACGCGCCCGACAGTGAAGACGCACCCAGCGACCAAGCTGAATCACAAATCGGCAATCACAAATCAAAAACCAGCCCCGTCTTACAGATCGTCGTCACCCATCACGAACTATTCCACCGTTACCATACGCGCCGGCGGATTCGGCGCGTCAGTTTCGACGCTGAGAGTGTTGCAGATGTGTTTTTCGATCTGGATGTGGGTGACTACGTGGTGCACATCGACCACGGCATTGCGCGGTTTACGGGTTTGCGCACAATGCGAACCAAGGAACGCAGTGAGGATTTCCTCACGCTCGAGTTCGCGAATAACGCGTTGCTGCACGTGCCGGCGACGGACATCGATCTGGTTCAAAAGTACATCGGCGGTTTTCACGGCACGCCGCCGCTGTCCCTGCTTGGTGGCAAGCGATGGACGAAGACCAAGCGTCAGGTCGAGGACGCGGTCAAGGATCTGGCGGCGGGAATGTTGCGTATTCAGGCCGCCCGTGCCGCCATGCCCGGCGTCGGTTTTCCCACCGACACGAAATGGCAGCGCGAGTTCGAGGCTGAGTTTCCTTACAACGAGACCGAGGACCAGATCGCCGCGATCGCTGAAACCAAGCGCGGCATGATCGACGAACGGCCGATGGACCGGTTGATCTGCGGCGACGTCGGGTTCGGCAAAACCGAAGTCGCCATCCGCGCCGCGTTCAAGGCGGCCGAGTTCGGCAAGCAAGTCGTGGTGCTCGTGCCCACCACGGTGCTCGCTGAGCAGCACGAGCGCACGTTCAAGGATCGCATGGCCGGCTACCCGTTTCGTATTGAGTCGATCAGCCGGTTCAAGTCCACCGGCCGGCAGAAAGAACTGCTCGACGAACTGGGCGAAGGAAAGATCGACATCGTCATTGGCACACATCGATTACTGAGCAAGGATGTCAAGTTCAGCGACGTCGGCCTGATTGTGATTGACGAAGAGCAGCGTTTCGGCGTCGAGCACAAGCAGCGGCTGCTGCAGTTTCGTATGACCGCCGACGTACTCACGCTCACGGCGACGCCCATTCCGCGGACGCTGCACATGTCGCTGATGGGGCTGCGCGACATCAGCTCGCTCACCACGGCGCCGCTGGATCGCCGCGCGATCGTGACCGAGGTCATCTCATACGACGAGAAACGCATCCGCAACGCGATCAGCAGGGAACTTAGCCGCGAAGGGCAGGTGTTCTTCGTGCACAACCGCGTGCACAACATCAAGGACGTGGCGGACGAGTTGCAGCGGATCGCGCCTGAAGCACGCATTGCCATCGGACACGGTCAGATGACGCCGCAGCAGCTCGAGCAGGTCATGCTTGATTTCATACGGGCGGAAATCGACGTGCTCGTGTGCACGACGATCATCGAATCAGGTATCGACATTCCCTCCGCAAACACGATGCTCATCAACAACGCCGATCACTTTGGACTTGCGGACCTGCACCAGTTGCGCGGCCGCATCGGACGGTACAAGCATCGCGCATACTGCTACCTGCTTTTGCCGAAAGATCGCCCGATCACGGAAATGTCGCGACGTCGGCTCAACGCGATTGAGCAATACTCGATGCTCGGCGCCGGTTTCAAGATCGCGATGCGCGACTTGGAGATTCGCGGCGCCGGGAACCTGCTGGGCGCCGAGCAGAGCGGCCATATCGCCGCCGTCGGGTACGAGATGTATTGCAATATGCTCGAAGACGCTACCAACCGCATGCGCGAGTCGGGCTACGTCGATCCGGTGAGGACGCACCTGGACTTGCCGATCAAAGGGCACGTACCGCACACCTACGTCAGCTCGCAAACGCGTCGTATGGAGGCGTACAAACGTTTTGCACGTTGCGACACGCAGGAACAACTCAATCAGCTGGTCGACGACCTGACGCAAGCTTACGGCAAACCACCCGCATCGACGCAGATGCTGATCAGTCTGGCCGAAATCCGCATCGCGCTAAGCCAGCTGGAGGTCACATCGTTTAGGCTGGAGAAAAAGGATCTGATATTCCGAATGAGCGCCGCACAGAAGCTCGAGCCATACCTGTCCGACGCACCGGGTCGACTCAGCGTCGTCGACGCAAAGACCCTTTACTACCGTCCGCCGGACGAAAGCTACCTTGAACCGCAGGCCCTGCTGGCAATCCTCCGGCTCATGCTGCTGCGCAAGCCGCCGACGGTGGTATCCACGTGAGATGTCACGTTGCCCGCAGAACAGGTTGCCTTCCCGGGGTCGCGACCCTGGTACGTCCAATGTACGCTTGAAATTCGGCGGTTACGCGCCGGTGTCACTCATGACGGATGACAGTACCTGCCGATACCCGTCCGCATCATCCGCGCCGAAACAGCAGAACACGACGTGCCGCGGATGGCCGTTGTTACCGAGCCAGTCGACAACACGTCCGACGGCGATGCGCGCCGCACGTGGTTTGGGAAACCGATACACGCCGGTGCTGATCGCGGGAAACGCGATTGACGCGAGTCGATGCTCGCGCGCCAGTGTGAGGCAGGTGTCGTAACACGAAGCGAGCGCGCCATCATCGTCGTTGGCGCCGATGTCGAGCGCATCGTCACCGTGCCAGACGGGGCCGACGGTGTGGATGAGGTGTTTGATGCCGATCGGTTCGAGATCGAATGCGGGTGTGATTTTGGCCAGCCCGGTTGGACAGCCGCCTAGTTGGCGGTTGTGTTCGAGCAGTCGGCGCCCGGCAGCACGGTGGATCGCGCCGTCCACGCCACCGCCACCCAGAAGCGATTCGTTTGCGGCATTCACGATCGCATCAACGTGCAGTGTCGTTATGTCGCCAGTCGTCACTTCGATGCGGTCGATGAGCGGGTTCATCCATAGCTGTGGCCGTGCGTCCGATCGCGCAGTGATACCGGCACATCGAGCAGTTCCTTGATCACGATCGCTTGGCGCAGAGATTCGGGGTGTCGCATGATTCGCATCAGGCGTGCTTGCTTGCCGGTGGATACAACACGCTTGGAAGTTCTGCGCAGCGGAGCGCGTGATCGTCGTACCGGTTTCAGTATTGGTGCGGCCTGGGGTGCATCCTGTGTGCGCTTGGAGATGGTTTCGAGTGCTTCGGTGGGCAGGGACGTGACGCCTTGGTCGGCGTCCGGTATCGTGCGCCCTACCGGACGCGGCGCAGCGGCGGGCGCGATGGGTCGCGGCGGTTGGGGTACGGGGCGTTGGTCCGGCTTCTGGGTGGGCGGGCGTTCTTGGCGCTGTTGCTGATGCCGCTGAGCGCGCTGACGGCGCTGCTCAAGTTGTCGATCGTACGCGGTTGCCGTTTGTGGCGGCGTGGGTGGTGGTTGCGCTTGCTGCGGCGATTGACCCTGCGGCTGCTGCGCTGCGCTGCGGCGGCGCGCCATTTCTTCAAGCATGCGCTTGCGCTGCGCCGCTATATCTTCCATTAAGGCGGGCTGGTCGGGCGGCTGAGCAGGGCTCGGTGTGGACGGGCTGCGGCGCTGCTGTGGCGATTCCTTAAGCGACTCGATCAGCTTCTTGAGCGCGGGGATGCCGAACATCACGGCCAGGAAGATGACGGAAATAAGCCAGGAACTCCCTTCGGCGAGTACCGGCGCGAGCTGTGCGTTTGTGATCATGAGTCACCCTTAGTTTCACGGGCGCGGCAAGTTACCGGACCCTTCGCGGCCATCTACCGTTTCATTCTATCAGCTGCTTCCAGGAAACGCACGGGCGCGTCGTCGTCTCGGGGCGTTATGAGGACGCGCACGCATTGTTTCTAAGGCGGTTGCGCCGACGTTCGGTTCGATGTGTCGAATTGACCACCCGCCGCTCAGATCTGTCACAGGATCGCCCGATACCGCATAAGTGGACTCACAAGGCAGTTTATCTTCTGTACCACGGCAGCACCCGTCGGATACGACCGGGTCCGCCGCGGTCAAGCCGCTGGGCACTGAACAGGTTCTGGACCTCGTCGGAGAGCTCGAGAGCCGTCTTGGTGCACTCAAACAGTGGCAGCGCGAAAATCAGCGGCATGTCGATCAACTCACTGCGCAGGATCGCGAGGTTCAGGGGCAGCGGGGCGAACTGAAACGGAAGGTCGACTACCTTTCACATCGGCGCGACCGGCTCCGACAGATGCGCGCTGCGATCGGTCAGCGGCGCACGGAGCTTGAGAATCGCGAGAAGACGTTCGCCGCACGTGAGGCGCGACTCACTAACAAGCAGGCGAAGCTCAACAATCTGCAGGACGAGATCGGCCAGCGTCAGTCGCAGTTGGGTTCACAGATCGCACAGTTCAAAGAGGACGAACGCGAGTTTGACGGGCAACGCAAGACATATAGCGGCCATATCGCCGAACTCGAAAGGCAGCATGCTGAACTGACACAGCGTGAAGAAACACTGTGTTGTCGCGAGGAGGCGCTCGATCACGGTTCACAAGAACTCAAAACGCTCAGTTTCGAGTTGGAAAGTAAGCGCACGGACATCAAACAGCAGCAGCACAGAGCCCAGGCACAGCGCGAGATGCTTGCGGACCAGGCGGCACAGATCAACAAACTGCATTGCCAGGTGGAGTCGGAACGTGCGGAGTTGGACGACCGGCAGGTACGACTCGACGAACAGGCCGGCCAACTCGAGCAACTCCGCGATGATCTAACGCGCCAGCAGGCGCAGCAGGTGGAGCAGGGCCAGGCCGATCTGGCCGGCCTCGAGGAGATGGGCGCTGACATGAAGCAGTGCGAACGCAAACTCGCTGAGAACCGCGCCGACATGGCCAGGGCATCGCGCAAAGTCGATGACGAGAAAGACAAGCTCAAGGAGCAGGCCAAACAGCTACGCACCCAGTCGAAGAAGATCGACTTGCGCGTTGTCCAGTTGAAGCAGGCCGACGCCGCGACCATATCACGGAAAAAACGCGTACATCGCTACCGTGAACTTTTGCGGGTGCGATCCCACGACCTGGACGTCGAGAAGCGCAACATACAGTCACTCGAGCAGCAGTGCCAGTCGCTGCTTCAACAGCGGCGCATGCTGATCGATGTGAAGCATTTTCTTGAAACAAGCGAATCGCACATGATTCGCAGGTGGGCCGTGCACAAAATGGCGACTTTGGTCATCACCGCGGTGCTGGCGTTGTGTGCGCTGGCGGCGGTGAGCTACCAGGCGGGGCAGCGGCTCGCCCAACCGGTGTGGCGCGCCACCGCCATGGTCGAGTTACCGGATATTGTCGGCATAGCGAACAGTGCCTCCCTGTCGGCAGCGCAGTGGCTCGCGCAATGTAAGCAGTTGACCCTGTCAGACGCTGTCATGGCTGAAACCACGAATCAGCTCAAGCAGCGAGGGATTCAGGAGTACGAGAACGCCGCGACATTGCACGCGTCATTGGTTGATTCGATAACAATGTCGCCGGGCATCGGCAAGCAGATCGAAATTCAGTTGTGGGGGTCGGACAAGCAGATGGTGGTGTACGTGTTGGAGTCCGTGACGCGCGCGATCCTCTCGCATCAGGTTGCCAAGGCGCGCGCGCTGAACCGACAAATCGCTGCTCGGATCGTCAAGACTGCGACGCGCGATGCTCAGCCGCTCGAAGACAAGCGAATCGCGCTGGCGATGCAGATTTTCGTGGGCGCAATCATGCTGGCGATCGTGGCCGGCGCGGTTGTCTGGTTCATGCTGCGACGGGCGTCAAGCGTGTTCGACGATCTCGAGTCGGACGATCTGACCCACCTCGAAACAGAGTCCTTATGGCCGGGGTCGCAGGTCTTAAACGGTCCGGGCGGCGATTGACGTCGCCAGCCACCCGTTTTCCAACTCCATTCTCATCGACTTGGCTGTTCGTACAGAACTTGACAGCGGTGCCGGTCAGGGTACACTACTTGGCTTGCCATTGGCCGATGGGCCCAGGCAGATGTTATTGGCTGTAACAACAACGGGTTACGTGTAAGCTCGCCAGGATGCATTGCGATGAATCGGCAGACGTTTCATGCGAAAAACGGGAATGTGCCGCAGCACTGGCATGTCGTGGACGCGACGGACCAGGTGCTGGGCCGGCTGGCGGTTCGGCTGGCGACGATTCTCATGGGCAAAAACAAACCGCAGTACACGCCGCATCAGGACGTGGGCGATTTCATCGTGGTCATCAACGCCCAGAAGATCAAACTCACCGGCGCTAAGCGTGAGCAGAAGGTTTTTGATACGTACTCGGGCCATCCGGGCGGGCGCAAGGCGTACACCTATGACTGGATGATCGAGCACCACCCCGAACGGGTAATCGAGCGAAGCGTGCGCCGCATGTTGCCCAAGAATCGGCTGGCGCGGCAGATGCTCAAGAAACTGAAGGTCTACCGCGGCGACGAACACCCGCACCAGGCGCAACAGCCTCAGGTGCTTGAACTGTAGCGTGATCTGATTCGACCGAATTGCGCACAATCCCAACACGAAACATCACATGGCCCAAGACGCAACACCGACTTCCACTGAATCGACGACGGCAGTGCTCGATGCCCCGACGTCGTCCGAGGCCCCCGGGGGCGATGACCAGATTCAACCGGCGCCCATCGCGCAGCCGGCAAAGCCGGACGTCGGCGGATTTATATGGGGCACCGGCCGCCGCAAAGCTGCCGTCGCGCGTGTACGTGTCAAGCAGGGCGCAGGCACGTTCCTCATCAACAAACGCGAAGTGGACGAATTCTTCACGCAACTCCGCGACCGAAAAAAAGCGCACGCGCCGCTGGAAGCCACGCAGATGGAAGGCAAACTCGACATCTTTGTTAACGTCCATGGCGGTGGCTACACGGGCCAGGCGGACGCAGTGCTTCTGGGCCTGGCGCGTGCTCTGAAGGGTTACGACCCAACTCTCGAATCCATCCTCCGCGATAACGGGTTCCTGACACGAGACCCAAGACGCGTCGAACGTAAGAAGTACGGGCAGCCGGGCGCACGCAAGCGGTTCCAGTTCTCGAAACGATAGTCCCGAGCATTCAACGCGACCCAACCGATATTTAGCCGCCCCGCTTGCGGCGTGATCGCGGCGAAAGCACCGCGAATATGTCGGTGCCGCGCGTTTACCCAATCCACTCGAGCATGAACTGATTGACCTGTTCCCGATGCGCCATGCTCGGCGCATCGGGTGGCTCACCGAATCGTCACCACAGAATCGCGCCAGCCGCGCATCGCACAAAACTTGCCGGCGTCAGACGCAAACGGTGCGCTGCGTCAGCGGTGAAGACTTCAACGTCCGTGGTTCTTCGTTCGTATCCGTTCAGGAAGACTGCGATTCCACCGATGAAGGCGTCGTCGTCGGCGATCCGCGCGTGACATCCCGCAGGGAAGGTCTGGTAACGTGGAGTCGCCCTTGAGTACTGCCAACACGATGGTTCTCGCGGGTGTGGCCATGTAACTCAGACGTCCAGATTCTTCACATCCAATGCGTGCTCTTCGATGTACTTGCGGCGCGGATCGACCTCTTCGCCCATGAGGATGCTGAAAAGTTGCTCGGCCTCTGACGCCTGGTCCCAGGTGACCTTGAGCAGCACCCGGTTTTCAGGGTTCATCGTCGTGTCCCACAGTTCGCCGGGGTTCATTTCGCCCAGGCCTTTGAAGCGTTTGAGTTCGATGCCCTGCTTTCCGGCGTCGAGTACTGATTGATACACCTGCGCCAGATTCACCACCTCGGCGTCGCGGGTTTCCTGCTTGCCTGCGGGGGTACGCAGTACGAAGCGGGTGGGCATTTTTTCGCCGCTGGGCGAGCGATGTTGCGTGATCGCGTAGTCGTCGATCGACAGGCCCAGCTCATGAAGTGCGGCGATTTGTTCGTCGAGTTGCGGTGCCTCGTGAAACTCAATCCGCACGGCGCGCGGCGGCCCGTCCACGCCCAAGGTGTGTACTGGCGGATCCGCGGCGTGGTCAAGGATCGCGTGCTCACGACGAAACGCCGATTCCTGGTCTTCGGACCAGAAGTAATGCTCGTCACCATTCGCGGTCACTAATCGAATGGTTGGGAGCGCTCCGTCCTGTACCTCGTTGCCGCCGGGGCCAACCTTGCGCTGCGACACGTACTGAGCAAACCGCACGCCACGCCCTTCAACGATGGCCGCCAAGTCTTCAATCTGCGTCAGTGTGTCCAGCAAATCGTTGAATCGCTCGCCGTCGATTCGGTGCACTTCCTGATGCGATTCATCGCGCATGATGAGTTGTGCGTTCTTGTGGCCCATGGCGTACAAGACCTCTTGCATGCGTGCTTCGTTGAGCACGAACTCCCTCGCCTTGCCGCGCGACACCAGGTACAGCGGGGGCTGCGCGATGTACACGCGCTCATGCACGATCAGTTCTTTCATGTGCCGGAAAAAGAACGTCAGCAGCAGGGTGCGGATGTGCGATCCGTCCACATCGGCATCGGTCATGATGATGATCTTGCCGTAGCGCAGGCTATCGAGGTTAAAGTCATCGCCGATGCCGCAACTAAGTGCCTGGATGATCACGCGAATCTCTTCGAACCCGAGAACTTTGTCGAGTCGTGCCTTTTCGACGTTTAGTATCTTGCCGCGTAGTGGGAGGATGGCCTGTGTTTTGTGGTCACGTCCCGCCTTGGCGCTGCCGCCGGCGGACTCCCCCTCGACGAGGTAAATCTCGCTCTCGTCGACAACTTTGCTGGTGCAATCGTAGAGTTTTCCTGGCAGGCCGCCGGAATCAAGTGCGCCCTTTCGGCGTGTCAGTTCGCGCGCCTTGCGTGCCGCCTCGCGTGCCTGGGCCGCCATGAGCGACTTGTGGCAAATGCGCTTCGCTTCGGCTGGGTTCTCCTCCAGCCACGCGCTCAGCGCATCACCGAGGGCTTGCGACACGAAGCTCTCGATCTCCGGGTTCAGCAGTTTTTCTTTTGGCTGATTGTTGAATGTCGGGTCGGGCAGTTTGACGCTGACGATAGCGATGATGCCTTCGCGCAGGTCTTCGCCACTGGGCGTTGGGTCTTTGTCTCGGATGATGTTGATCTTGCGTGCGTAGTTGTTGACAGTGCGCGTCAGGGCGACCTTGAACCCCTGTCCGTGCGTGCCGCCATCGGTGTTGTTGATGTTGTTCGCGAAGGTAAGCAGCGTTTCGTTGTATCCGTCGTTGTACTGAAGAGCGATTTCGCAGACCTGGTCGCCGTCAACTTTGTTCGTGTAGAAGGGCTCCGATGCGGCGGTCTTGCCAACCATCAGGTGCTCGATGTATTCGATCAGGCCATTGTCGGCGCAAAAAGTTTCATGTCGGGCAGGCTGATTCTTCGCGACGCGCTGGTCGGTCAGGCGAATGGTCACGCCCGGGTTCAGGTACGCCATTTCGCGCAGCCGTCCGGTCAACACGTCGTAACGAAAGTCGGTGTCTGCGAAGACCTCCGGGTCCGGCTGGAACGTAATCTGCGTGCCCGTCGCTTCGTTCGACTCGGCAGGGCCGACCTCATGCAACGGCGTCTTGAGACGTCCCTGCGCGAACTCGATGCGGTACACCTTGCCGTCGCGCGTCACTTGTGTTTCCAGGTACTGGCTAAGGAAGTTGACGCACGACACCCCTACGCCGTGCAATCCGCCGGATACTTTGTAGGCCGAGCCTTCCTGGCCGAACTTGCCGCCCGCGTGAAGGATGGTCAGCACGACTTCTACCGCGGGCTTGTTGTCGATGTCCGGGTTCTCTGGATCCTTGATTGTGCCCACGGGAATACCGCGGCCATCGTCGATAACCGAGCACGAGCCGTCGGCATGAATCGTTACGTCAACGGTCGTCGCAAAGCCTGCCATCGCTTCGTCGATCGAGTTGTCGACGACTTCATACACCAGGTGGTGCAGTGCGTTGACGTCGGTCCCGCCTATGTACATGCCCGGGCGTTTGCGCACGGCCTCAACACCTTCGAGCACCTGAATCTGATCTTCGGTGTACTGCCCTGCCGCGCTGGTCAGAGTGTCCGTGACAGGCGTCTGCACGGCCTGTGAAGAGATGGTCGATTCCGTTGATTCCATTGTGTGTCGTAACGCCGGTGTCCGCTGGTTTAGCGAACGAATCGAGGTCGAGCCAAACCCGATAAAAACATGCGAATTCGGCCTTTACAGCCGAAAATGGTGCATTGAATTATAGCAGAATTGGTGGCCGCTCACCAGCGAGATTTGGGTGAAAAGCGTTGGTCAGGCTGTGTGGTTATCACATCTGCACACGGCGGCGCAAGGGGGATTGTGGTCCATGGACGCCATGCGTCAGGGCGACGTATTGTCCTCACCGGGGGCTGGGCCACCAACTGTCTTCTGTTGTCCGGCGGGTTCGTCGGTTACCGCAGCAGTTTGGGTCACAGGCTTGTCCGGAGTCGCGCTGGCCGCATCGGGCAGGGCATCGGGATCAGGCTTAGGCGCAAGGCCCGGCGCGTCGGCTACGGCCGGCTCACGGTTGGCTCGCACCGCCTGAGCTTTGTCGTTGATCTTGTCAGGCAGGCCGAGCAACTCGGGGTCGTTTTCGACGATCCCCGGGTCCATCTGTTGCATCTGATTGAGCGCCCGCATTGCGTTTGTCCATGCCCGCAGGGCCTCAGGTTTGCGGCCCAGGCGAAGGTACGCGTCGCCCAGGTGATCGAGGATGACCGGGTGCCCGACGCCGGACTGCCTGCCCGCCGCCTCAGCCAGCTTCAGGTACCGAAGCGCGTCGGTAAACCGCTGCATCTTGTAATACACCCAACCCAGCGAGTCGAGGTAGGCCTCGTTGCCCGGGTCTGCCTTGTGCGCGATTTCAATCATGCGATAGGCTTCTTCGAGGTGTTTGCCCTCATCCGTCCACTGGTATCCCAGCCCGTTGTTTGTCTGCGGGTGATTGGGATGTTTAACCAGCGTCTCGGCCATCAGCGCCTCGGCGCGCTGTGGCTTGCCGGCCGATGCCAGCGACATGGCCCACTGAAACATCACGTCCGCCTCGATGTCCGCGAAGCGCACGACGATCAGCCGCATTTGCTCATCGAGCCGGTCCCATTGCTTGGTGCGCGACAGTGCCCGTGTGAGCAACATCACGAGCGCCTGTGGCTTCTCGGGGTCGTGCTCGATCGCCACAATGGCGAGGTCGGCGGCCTTTTCGTTGCGGCCTGAACGAAAGCACATCTGCGCCCATTGCTCACGCAGCGCCGGCGCCTGATCACCAAACCGCTTGATCGCCTGATGAAAGAATGGGTCAAGCAGGTCAGGCGTTTTGAGTTGGTTGTATGTCTCGCCCAGCAGCAACAACAGCAGACGCGGGTCGTCAAGCTGGGGGTTGTCCAGGGCTTCGACGATTACCGGGACCGCCTGGTCGGCGCGCTGATGACGCAGGTACACGGTCGCGAGACTCGCGGCGCGCTGTGGGCTCGGGCGATCGAGAAGAATCAAACGCTCGGTCAACTCGAACAACTTGTCCTCATCCGGGTCGCGCTCGTGATAATGCTTAATCGCCAGTTGAATGACCACCCGGTTTTTGGGCTGGCGCGTCAGGTACTTGCTCAGCAGTTTCCTCGCATCCGACTTTCGGCCGGAGCGCGCCAGCACGTTCATCAGGCCGTCGAACGCTTCGAAGTCGTTGGGGTCTTCGTCGAGCAGGCGCTGGTATTCGCGCTGCGCCTTGTCCAGATCCTTTTGGATCTCGTGCATCTCCGCGCGTTTGAGTCTGGCGATGCGCGTGTGCGGGACGTTGCGCTGCATCCGACGGACCAGACGCGTGAACCCGCTGGTCGCATTCGATGGCGGCTTGTCCGAGTCGTACAACACGAATAAGGCCGCGTACAGATCTTCCTTGGTTGGAAACGCATCAAGGGCATCGAGCAACGTGCGCTCCGCTTCGTCAGGCTGGCCCATACGCAACGCCTGAAGCGTCGCCTTGTCGCGGATCAGGCCAACGTTGCTGGGCTGGCCTTGAAGCATGCGGTCCAACATCACCAGCGCCTCGCCGGTACGATCGGTTTCCGCAAGAATCTTGACCATCAGTCCGATCACGTCGCCGTCTTGCGAATCAAGGATCGGCTCGATAATGCGTTCAGCACTCTGAAAGTCGTTTTGAATGATCGCCAGTCGAGCCAGTTCATAACGCGGCGCAATGAATGTTTCGTCGGCGTTGGCGGACAGGGATAACTTCTCCATGGCGCCTTCGAGGTCGTTCGTCCGCCGTAGCGTCTGGCCGTGTACGTAATCAAGCACCGCCTGGTGTTTGGCCTGGTCGGTTGGCTCATCGTCCCAAGGCCACTGGTTTAACGTTTGAATCAGCAGGTCCAGGTCGCCGACATTATGAAACAGGCTGCGCGTGTACAGGCGCGCCATGCCGGGGTCAGCCATGATCACGGCCACCGTCGTACGTGCCGCGGTGGACACGGCATCGATCGTCGGCTGATCGGGTCCGATCTGATGTTGCAATAGTGCGGTGAACACGTCCTCGTGTTGCGGGTGTTCGCTCAGGTGCTCCACGAGTAAAGTGATCGCTTGGTCGTGCTGCAGCCACTGCGCGAGCGTGAGCGCGAGACGTTGCGGCCGGCCGGTCTGGATGTAAACGTCCTCGAGCCGGGTCACAAGCATTGTTTGATCGGGCATGTTCTGGGCGGTGTAACGGATCAACGCCGCGTCGGCACCGGTGATTTTTCCGTTCTGCAGGTAGCCGGCGAGCGTGTTGACGGCGGCCGGGCTGTCGCCAAGTCGCAACTGGGTGTACACGAGCCGTTCGATCATCGCGATCGACTGGTCGGTATCGATACGCGCAGCGATGGCATACGCGTCGTGCGCTTTGACAGGTTGATTCAGCCGGTGGTAAGCATCGCCCATATGCATATGCGATGTGCCTT
>NZCH01000074.1 GCA_002688155.1 Phycisphaerae bacterium | reverse complement strand
GGCGACGATCACCGCGATGACCACGTCGACACGACGCGGCCGGCACATCAAGGCATACAACACGAAGACCGGTACGATGAACCACGCGGCATAACTCGTGTGACACATCAGTGTGACAAGCAAGGCGATGCACGCGTAGTGCATGGTGCGCGGGGATTTGGCCGGGTCACGTTCGTGCTGGATCAGACAGGCTGCGGCCAGGGTCAGCACGATCAGCAGCGCGTACGGCCGGGCGAACTGGGACATATACAGGTGCACCGGATTGGCGGCGACCAGCGCGGCGGCGATCAGCGCCGCCGGTGTGGAACTGGCTTTGCGGACCAGCAGGAAGACTAAGCCAATCGCCAGCACGCCCAAACCGACCGATGGCAGTCGCAGCACGGTCTCCGTGCCGTCAACCCACTGCTGCAGGCCCCACATGAGCGAGAAGTACAGCGGCGCATGACCAACGTTCGCGCGGTTGCGCAGCATGTCGACGAACGGCTTTCCTGCGATCTCATATGTCCTGTACTCGTCGATGTGCAACTGTCGCACGTTGAGCGTCATGCAGTAGAAAACCGCGGCCGCCAGCATGACCAGTGCGAGCGCGGCGTACGCCGGCATTGCCCTGCGCTGCGGTGTCATCGAGGGCGCCTTATGTGGCCGAACGTCCATGTGCCGCGCCTCGCTGGGTGTGCCGCTGTGTGTAGATCATCCATAAGTTTCGTGTGTAAATGAACCAGCCGGTGGCCTGGCCAAGCACACCGACGATGTCCTTGCGCCAGACAAAGTAGGCAAGCAGCATCGTGGCGCCCACGAGGCTAAACCACCAGAATGCAACGGGCACGACCGATCGTCGGCTGCGCTCACTGACAATCCACTGCACGAGCATGCGTACGGTAAACAGCACCTGGCCGAACAATCCCAGACTTACCCAGGCAACACCGATAGGCGTGGTGATATTCAGCAGGACAAACAGCCATCCACGATCTACGCGATCGCGGTATAGCCTGTCAGCAAACTCGTCTGCCGTGATCGACGTCGAATGGCCGTTGGCGCCGGTGATAATAAACCGGTATTTGCCACTGGCGCCGGGCGATAATTCAACACGGTCCGCGTTCGCCACTTTGACCTTGATGACAACACGGTCGTCCTGATCTGGCGAATCGGATGACGCTGGCGTTGCGAAGGCCAAGCCAAGGCCGATTATCAAGACCGCGATCATCGCGGCAATCAAAAGTGTGGCGCGCCATGTCATGGGTCAATCAATCAGATGCTGCAAAGGCAGGGAGTATGCATAGCAGAGGTGCACTTTCGAGCACACCAGCGACACTACCGTTACGCGAATGGAATTGCAGTGCACAGATACAGCCGGGTAACGGGGTCGTTGGGCATTGCGTCATTCGAAGTCTGGCGTGCGATGCTTGCGCACCGTGGCGACACGGTATCGGCTGAACATCCAGCGTACCGCAAAGCAGTCGACCAGGCCGGACAGGCCTCGATTCCACATACCGTACTTCGTCGTGCCGGCCGTGCGTGGCCGGTGGTTGACGGGCACCTCGATGACCTCGGCGCCGGCGATCCGCGCATATGCCGGGATGAAGCGGTGCATTCCTTCGTATTGTAACGGCAGTTGCTTCGCCAACCCGGCTCCCATAACACGCGCCGAACATCCGGTGTCGATGGTGTGATCGCTGACAAGACACCGCCGGGCCGTCCGGCCGACCCAACTGCTGAACTTGCGGATGACGCTGTCCTTGCGCGACGCTTTGCGGTTGCCCTGAACGAGGTCGACTTCACTGTCGATGAGCATGTGCATCATCTCGGGCAGATCGGCCGGATCGTTCTGCAGGTCGGCGTCGAGCGTAGCAATGTAACTGCCACGCGCCGCGGCGATACCGGTGCGCCACGCAGCGGACTGGCCCAGGTTCCGCTCATGTTGCAGCAGGCGCAGCCATGTATGGTCTGCCTGCAGGGCCGTCAGACGTGCGAGCGTCTGGTCCGTTGAGCCGTCGTCGACAATGATCAGTTCCGCGTCAATGTCGCGATCGATTACGGCCTGCCGCACCTGCTCAATGAGCGGCGCGACATTGTCCTGTTCGTTAAGCGCCGCAATCACGATGGATAACGTGGGTCGATCTTGCATAACAGGTGAACGCTGCGGCGGCGCCGGGGTATGGGAGCCATCACCCCCCGACCCGAGCCCCACATGACCCGTGCGCCCCGCCGCACGCACCGCAGGTTGGGCCCGACGGTGCCGGCGCACCGCCAGGGTGCTGGTGAGCCGCGCCGACATTGGTGGAAAAGACGCTCAGCACGCGGGCCACATCGTCGCCGCCGCACTGATCGCACGCGGCCGACTCGTCAGCGTCCGCCATGCGGCGAATCAGCTCGCTGCGGTGCCCACACGCATTGCATTCGTACTCGTAAATCGGCATGGTGCATCCTTTGCGGGTTGGATGTTCAGGTTATATTGTAGTCGCGGCGATGAAATGCGTCGCGTTCCCGCCGCAAGTGCGTACGGCACCGTGATTCGTCCATCCGAAGCCGGTCGCAGGCGACGGGGCTGAAAGCCGTACGGCGAACGCACCAGATCACACCTTGGAAATCGCGTAATCTGACACTCTGCATCCAAAACAAAGAACACGAAATCATGGCAAAAAAGACAACAATCAAGAAGAAGACAATCACACGTCGTGCCTCCAGCACACGATCCAACACCCGCAAGTTCGACACGAACAAATTTGACAATGTCCATCAGGTCGGCGGCATCGTGACGGGCTCATTCGATGCGCACGCGGGCACGGGGCCGGGACAGGGTTGCCGGGTCGCGCTGGTTAACACGGGCTCAGGCCTGCGGTTTACAGTCGCGCTGGACCGTGGCGGGGACATCGTCGACGCCTGGTACAACAACACCAACCTCGCATACTTGACACAGGTCGGGTACAGACCGCCGAGTCACGCGTTCAACACCGGTTTGGAGTGGCTGTCCAACTGGCCCGGCGGTTTGATGACAACCTGCGGGCCCGAGTACATGGGCTCGCCGCGCCATGAGGACGGAGTCGACGTGACTCTGCACGGACATCACTCAAACAACCCCACAGCCCTCGAAATGGTGCTCAACCCTGATCCGCATCGCGGACGCAACGAAATGTTGCTGAGCATGGTCACGCGTCAGGTGCGCATGTTCGGCCCGAACATCGAGGTGCGCAGGCAGATTCAGTGCGTTCTGGGCGTGCCGGAAATCCGCATCTTCGACCAGGTCACCAACCGCAACAACACGAAATGCGCGCACCACTGGTTGTACCACATCAACCCGGGCTACCCGCTGCTCGATCGGGGCTGCAAGTTCGTTTACAAGGGCAACGTGACACATTGGCCGGCAGAGCCCAAACAGTCCGCCGCGCAGTTGACACGATGGAAAACCGTGACCGACCCGCTGCCCGAACACGTTGGCAGCGGCGAGCGAGGCATCATCGTACAACTGAAGCCAGACCGTGCGGACAATGCGCACGTGGGCATCATCAACCCGAAGCTGACGCTCGGCATGGAACTCGAGTTCCCCGTCGAACAACTGCCACGCATTGCCAACTGGCAGCACTACGGGCCGGCCGGGTGTTACATCACAGGCATCGAGCCGTTCAACGGCTCACTGACAGGCAAGGCCGAGGATGACCATCCGCGTGCCGAACAGTTCCTCAAGCCGGGCCAGACCATGCACTACCGATTGACGATTCGCTTCCACGCTAACCGCGCCGCGCTGGCGAAGTTCGCAAAACACGATGGCAAAATCACGGTGTGATCAAGCGCTCTATTTCTCCAGGTTCCCCTGGTCGTAATCGATTCTCATGATCGTCGCCAGCATGTAGTTGGCGCTTCGGTATTCGAACACCTGACCGGTAACGACGAAGACAAGCACCTCGCCGCGTTCGCGGACGTGGTCTTCCATGCTCTGGAGGAGCCGGCACGGCATCATGATCATGGGCGGTTCAGGCGCGTTGCGGGCGTCGGACTCAAAGACGAACAGCGTTTCATTGGAGTCCTGTCCTCGCACCAGCCGCCCTCGCCGCGAGACGATGAACTGACCTTCGCGGATCAGTGCGGGTGTTGCCATGCCAGGTGCATGACCAAGCACACGCGGGTCGACCTGCCCTATCGCGCCGTCAGCAACGGGCACTTTACCCGGAAGCGCGCTGGCGCTCGACGGCGAGCCGCCGCGAGCCGGAGCCTGATCCAGCTCCGGGTTGTCCTGCATCTTCTCGAGCATCTGCTGGAGGACCTGCTCCGCCGACGACGGCTTGTCGGGCGGATCGGTCGATTCGGGCACCGCGTCCTGCGCCACGGCGAACGAGATGATGCACGCCAAGGTGATTGTTGATGCCAAGAAAGTCAGTTTGGAACATGTCATGTAGAACCTCCATGGACGATCCCGGGCCTGACGGCCCGGCTTGGGTCTGAGATTACGATGCGCGATTTGATCGCTCCCGCAGCATTTCACTTATCAGCCGATTACATCGGTGCGCTGATGTCGGCCAGTAGCGCGTGCGCGGCGTCGGCGGCGAGCTGAAACGTCTGGCGCGGGGACAGGTCGCTTAAGCGCTCGTTGCCGCTGCCGTGCGCACCGGTCGACATTACCGCAGCCGAGTGCGTGAGATGCGGCTCGAGGCCGAGCATCCCCGCCCAGCCACGTGCGATCGCGTCGGCGAGGATTCCCTCAACCTGACCAGCGCCCTGACCGGCCGGCACATGCTGGTGGTCCGCATCCGAGTCCTTCAGATGAAACGCGTCCGTCTGGTCGTGCAGCAACTGCCAGCATTCCCAGGTGTCTTGCCCGGATTGGTTGTAGTTGTCGAAGTCAAAGATCATCCGAAAGCTGTCAGGGTCGCGCAGCGCATCGGCGATGGTTTTCACATCGTGGCACAGGTCGCCAAAAATGAGCCGCTCATTTTCGTGGTAAAGGACCAGCCCAAGCTTTCGCGCCAGATCGCGCAGCTCACTGAGTCGATGCAGAGTTTCCGCCTGCCACGCGCCTTTGTCCCGATCGGCTTTGTTGTAGTAACTGAATATTCGAACCGCCGTCGTGCCCAGCACGGGTGACAGTTCAGCCAGATGTCGCAGACGCTTCAGGTCAGAGTCAAACTCGTCGGCGATGTCGATTTTGCCGATCGGTGAGCCAAACATACCCACCGCCAGGCCGGCGGCGTCGAGTTTGTCGCGGATCGATTTGGCGGCGTCGATCGGCAACTCCGTAATGCTGACCTTGCTGACGTTGCGCAGGTCGACGAGTTTCAACTTCGCCGTGAGCGCGGCTTCGATCTGCCCGTCAATCGAATCGGCGGCTTCGTCGGTAAAAGCGCTCAACTGCCAGGTCATGCGTAGCTCCGAACTGCGATATTGAATGGTTCACGCCGCGACATCGCGACGGGTGCACATACGGTGTGAGCACGCCCCGCGAAGGTGCCTGCCGCTTGTCGGTCACGAACAACGTTAAGGGTTGATCTCGTGACTGACCGGCAGAGCGTCCTGCAACGCGACGCGCCACACGCGCAATCGACGGGACTGCCAGCCTGTCATCACGCTCCAGTCCAGATGGACGGTGATCAGTTGCAGCGTGCTTTGCGCGTCGGCGGGAATGCTCGGCCTGGCGATGTCAACCGCGGCACGTGTGCCACGGATGCGTACCTGGCGAATCTCAATGGTCGGCACGTCGGACGTTGGCTCGGACGCGAAAAAAAACGGCTGGCCCGCGCTGACGGCGACCTGGTGCGCGTTGGCCTGGCTTGTGCCGGCATACGGCAGGACCTGAGTCGGTTGGCCCTCAGGCCAGTCATGTTTCAACGCACGCAGCGCAGCGCCCTGAACGGCCAACGTGTTGGACTCGTTGGGCACGTGAATAGCCACGTCTGAATCGTGCGGCGGCAGGTTCACGTACGTCGCGCAGCCCAAAGCCGGCAAAATCGCGAGCGAGAGCAGGATGGTGACCGTTGTTCGTCCGTTTGACATGATGGTGCCCTCGCAGCAGTGGTGCGTACGGGCGCATTGTAACAATTCGTTGCGGCCAGTTGCAATGTGGCCCGCAACACCGTCGCGGTGAAAGTCCGGCGCGAAGCGGCGAACTGCATTCGGGTATTCACTCGACCGTCACACTCTTGGCCAGATTGCGCGGCTTGTCGACGTCCAAGCCGCGCAGCACGGCGGCGTGATAGGCGACCAACTGCAGCGGGATGACCGTCAGCAGCGGCGCCAGTGCGTCCGAGACGGGCGGGATCTCGAAAACCGAATCGGCATAGCGAGAAATGTCGGTATCACCTTCGGTGGCGACGGCGATCACGCGGCCGCCACGCGCACGGACCTCTTCGATGTTCGACATCACCTTGTCATACTGCGACCCGCGTGTGGCCACGAAGACCACGGGCATGCCCTCATCAATCAGCGCGATCGGGCCGTGCTTCATTTCCGCGGCGGGCATGCCCTCGGCGTGGATGTACGAAATCTCCTTGAGCTTCAGCGCGCCTTCCAGGGCAACCGGGTAGTTGTACCAGCGCCCGAGAAACAACCAGTTGTCACGATCGACGTAGCGATCAACGCACGTGCGGATGTGATCGCTCTGCTCCAGTACGCGCGCGATGTGGCGCGGGATCTGTTCGAGTTCCGCCAGGTAGTCGCTCACGAGTTGAGCGGACATATAGCGTCGCTTACCGAGAAACAGCGCCATGAGTGTCATTACGGCAACCTGTCCTACAAACGCCTTCGTCGATGCAACGCCAATCTCCGGCCCGACGTGCAGGTAAGTACCCACGTCCGTCTCACGAGCAATCGATGAGCCAACAACATTGACCACACCCAGCGCTAATGCCCCGCGGTCCTTGGCTTCCGCAAGCGCCGCGAGCGTGTCGGCGGTTTCACCCGACTGACTGACCGCTACGATCACCGTATCGTCCTCGATGATCGGATTGCGATACCGAAACTCGCTGGCGTATTCACAGCGCGCGGGGATCTTGGCCATGTCCTCGATCAGGTACTGGCCGATCAGGCCTGCGTGAAACGCCGTGCCCTGTGCGGTGAAGACGTAGCGCTTGGCACGCACCAGTTCGCGTGTGAATCTGTCCAGTCCGCCGAGCACAACACGGTTTTCGCGCGGATCGAGCCGGCCTCGAAGGCAGTTGCGCAGCGCGTCCGGCTGCTCCATGATCTCCTTGAGCATGTAATGCGAGTAGCCGCCCAGTTCGATCTTCTGCAGGTCGAATTCAAGTGCCCGAACCTGCTGCGACACCGGAATGTTGTCGATCGTGGTTGTTTGAAATTCTTCGGCCCATGGCCCACCCACCGGGTCCTTCTTGTCAACCGGGCCTGCACACAACCGCGCTACCTGGTAGTCATCGAGCGTGATGACCTGCGTCGTGTGTGCAACGATCGCCGATGCGTCCGACGCGACGATGTACGACCGGTCGCCGATACCGATGATCAGCGGGGAACCCTTGCGGGCGCAGATCACTGTGTGGGGCTCGTTGCCGCAGATCGCGGCGATCGCGTAGGCGCCACTGACTTCGCGCAGCGCCGCCTGGACCGCGGCTTTGAGGTCGCCCTCATAGAGTTGCGCGATCAGTTTGCTCAGCACTTCCGTATCAGTTTCAGACGTGAATTCATGACCCTGACCTTGTAGATAAGTGCGCAGCGCCGCGTAGTTTTCGATGATGCCGTTGTGCACGACCGCGAGCGTGTGCCCACACGCGGTGCGGCCGGTGTGCGGATGAGCGTTTACTTCAGTCGGTGCGCCGTGGGTGGCCCAACGTGTGTGCGCAATACCGAGCGTGCCGGCAAAGTGGCCATTGCCGTCGTCAATGCCATGCTCCGCGAGTTGCTGCTCAAGCACGCTGACCCGGCCGACCGACCGCATCACTTGGATGCCGTCACCATTGACCACCGCCAGGCCCGCGGAGTCATACCCGCGATATTCGAGCCGTTTGAGCCCTTCAATCAGCAGAGGCGCGACGCGCCGGTTGCCTACATAAGCCACGATCCCGCACATATAAATGTGAATCGACCAGAACCGATGCGTTGTTGACGCACGACGGCGCACACATGTGATGCAACGACCGCCGCTGTAACAAGCGTATAAGTCGGTGCAATCGTTACGCGCTGTTTTATTGGACGTGCTGCGCCACCCACTCGCCCGTGTGGTCATCAGGCACGTGATGCACGAGACCGACCGTCGCCGCCGGGTCGTCAGGCAGATCAATTTGCCAAAACCCCTGCCCATGCGGATGGCTGGGTTTGACCATCGTGGGTGAGCCCGCGTTGATGTGCGTCACGTGCATCAGCGGACCACGGTCGGGATGAAACGACCACGGCTGATGAATATGGCCGTGCAGGAACAACGTCGGCCGAACGTGCTGCGCCAACACGCCGGTGAGTTGCCGGAAATCCGCCAGCCGGTGCGCCCAAGTCATCGGCTGACCTTTGGGTACCGCCACAGGATAATGGCACAAAACGACCAACCCCTTGTCGCCTTTGGCCTGATCAAGCAGCGCGCTGGTGTGTTCAAGTTGGTCGTGACCAATGCGCCCGCGCGATGAGACCATGTTCGGCACCGCTGAGTCGAGGGCCAGCAAATACCAATGCGCGCTCAGTTCACGCAGGTGGGGAAACGTGCGCGGCGCCATTCCGTTAAGCGATGACTCAAACCGGTGCTGGCGCATCGAAGCGAACGTGTACCGGTCATGATTACCTGGCACGGCCAGCATCGGCAGACGGCGGGCAAAGGGCTCAATGCGTTCAAGGATGTCGTCAAATTCGGACTGAAGCGCCGTCGATGTCAGATCGCCCGTCCACACTGCCAAATCAGGCAACAACTCCAGCGCGCGCGTCATCACGCGGTCCAGCAAGGTCGTGTTGAACTGCATCCGCCGCATCAGCCACAGGTTCGCCTGCCCGATCAGCCGTTTGCCCAGCAATTCCCGCGGCGGCACGGACAGCCGGTACCCGTGGATGTCACCAATCAGAACCAGTCGCATCAGCAAATCATACGGCGACATGTTGCGCGTGGTTCGCGGGCGCCGCCGCTTGTGGCTTCACATAAAACGATTCGACCACGTCGTGCCAGTCATCGAGGGACTTAACCGCGATAAACCGCGCCTTGACCGCCTCGGCATTCGGATGATGGTAGGAGAACTTAATGCCGAACTTGCGCATGCTCAGCGACGCGCGCCGCTGGCCATGGACCCGCACTGCCAGGTGAAAGTGGTCTAGCAGTACCTGCCGCTGCTGGGCGATCGTGGGCGGCCGATCAGCGCCTGCCTGGTCGCCTGCCATCAACGCGCGGGCCTGTGCGAATATCCACGGATTGCCGATGCACCCGCGCGCGACGCTCACGCCGTCGACTCCCGTTTCGGCAATCATGCGAAAGATATCCCGCGCAGACCAGATGTCGCCTGACCCGAAGATGGCGAACCGCGGTGTGCCACCATATCGCTCAACCAGTGCGCGCAGAAACGGCCATCGTGACGGGCCGATGTACTTCTGCTCGACGGTGCGCCCGTGCACGGTCGCAGCGGCGTAACCCAGTTCAATCACGCCCTCGAAGATGCGGTGAAAGTTCGCCGCCGCGCGATCGCCATCGTTGCTGCCGCGGCGCAGTTTGACGGTACACGGCCGATCGTCACCCACGGCCTGTCGAACCGCGTCGAGGATCGCAATCGCCTCATCGGGCTGTGACAGCAAGTGTCCGCCGCGGCACTTCTTCCTGATCTTCTTGACCGGACACGCCAGGTTGATGTCGACCACGTCGTAGCCAAGCTCGACGAGGATCTTGGCGCCATGCGCGATTTCGGTCGGATGCGACCCCATCAACTGTCCGGCAATGGGCCGGTCGCCCGTCATGATTTGCGCGGCCGCCAACCCCTTGCCCCCGTTGACCAGAAAATGGTCGAGCATGGCCTCGGTGATCGCGTACGGACACCCGTGCTGCCGGGCAACAAGACGCATCGCCGCGTCCGAATAGCCCGCCAGCCCCGCCTGGAAAAACGGCGCGTCCAGTGTCACCTTGCCGATTGGAGCCATCACGGGCATTATATATGGTAAGTCCCAAAGCAATTCTGAGAAATACACCAATGCACAGAACCACAACCAGCACAGTCGTTTCGATGATAGTCGTCTGCATCATCGTCGGTTGTAAGAACAATCAAGTCGTGGACACCGACCGAATGGAGCGCATCGCGCGGCTGGCGTATTTGCCTTATCCGGCGGACGTGCCCTTTGGGCCGGACCTGGACGTCGTCGTCACGCGGGGCAAGACGGCGCTGCGTCTGCACAATCGCAGCGTCACGGACCTGCGTAACGTGCAGTTGTGGATCAATCAGCAATACGTCGCGCACGTACATCACATCCCGGTCACGACCGGCGGTACAACGCCAGGCATCACGGAGGGATTACCAATCCTCGGCAAACTCTCGGCCGACGACATACCTATCATCGAAGCCGTTCTGCACGGCCAAAGCGGTGACCTGCAAATTCCCCTGGAGTGGTTCATCAACCAACACGGCGAAACGTATCCCGTCGCCGGTTTCCTCGCGCCGGAAAAGGCGTTCCCCGTCATGATCGTCGAGGCCTATCTGCCCGATGTGCCTGTTGGACCAAAACGGCATCGGTTCAATGTGCGGGGCGAGAAGCGGCGGTACTGAACTGGTTCGCAGGTCATGGTGAATGTTCAACGGATCGGTGGCATGGGGTATTGGCCGTGAGGTTGCCATCGTTGGCGGTTTCGGCAGGCGGTGGCCGATGCCCCTATGAACAATTAACAGATTGCAAAACACCATGACACCAACCGACCTCTGGCGTCGCTACAACCAGCACCTGTGCACATGTCGCTCCGTCGGCATACAGGTTGACGTTTCGCGTATCGAGTTCGATGCTGACTGGTACGAATCAATACGGTCGGCGATGCAGCGCGCATTCAACGACATGGCCGCTTTGGAGGATGGGGCGATCGCGAACCCCGATGAGGGGCGCATGGTCGGACACTACTGGCTGCGCGCACCGCAACTTGCGCCAGATGACGTGATGCGGGCGCAAATTGAAACGGCACGCGATGACGTTGTCCAGTTTGCTGACCGGGTCCATCTGAAAGAGATCACGCCCCCTGCTGGTTCAGGCGCGCCGCGATTCACCGATCTGCTGCTCGTTGGAATCGGTGGCAGCGCGCTGGGGCCTCAACTCGTCGCCGATGCGCTGGGCACGAAGCGCGACCGACTGCGCGTCCACTTCTTCGACAACACTGACCCGGACGGTATGGCGCGCACCGTTGATCACATCGGCGCACGACTCAAGAGCACGATGGTCGTCGTCGTCTCCAAGTCCGGCACAACGCCCGAGACACGAAACGGCATGGTGGAGATCACCGACGTCTTCACGCGCAAAGGCCTGTCCTTCGCCTGCCGCGCGGTGGCGGTGACGCGCGAAGATTCGGAGCTCGACCAGGTCGCGCAGCGAGACGAGTGGCTGGCGCGTTTCCCGATGTGGGACTGGGTCGGCGGACGGACCAGCGTGTTTTCCGCGGTGGGTCTGCTGCCGGCAGCGCTTCAGGGCATCGACGTGCAGGCGATGCTCGATGGCGCTGCGCGCATGGACGAAGCCACGCGCAGGCCCGATGCTCAGAACAACCCGGCAGCGCTGCTTGCGATGATGTGGCACCACGAAACGAACGGCCGCGGTGAAAAGGACATGGTCATCCTTCCGTACAAGGACCGCCTCCTGCTTATGTCGCGGTATTTGCAGCAACTGATCATGGAGTCGCTGGGTAAGGGAAAGGACCTGAACGGTAACACGGTTTGCCAGGGCATCACGGTATACGGCAACAAGGGGTCAACGGATCAGCACGCGTACGTGCAGCAACTGCGTGACGGCGTCAACAACTTCTTCGCCACGTTCATCGTCGTGAAGCGCGATCACACGCGTGGACGACCGCACGGAGTTGAGGTCGATCCGGGCGTGACCAGCGGTGACTTTCTCAATGGTTTGTGGCAAGGCACGCGGCAGGCGCTGTACGAAAACGGTCGAGGCTCGATCACCATCACACTCGACAAACTCGACGCCCGATCGGTGGGCGCGCTCATCGCGTTGTACGAACGCGCGGTTGGCTTGTACGCATCTCTTGTGAACGTCAATGCATATCACCAGCCCGGTGTTGAAGCGGGCAAGAAGGCCGCCGCCGCGGTGTTGGACGTGCAACACAAGACCACGGACGCATTGCGCGCGGCGAAGCAGCCCATGTCGCCGGACGAAATCGCGGTGGCGATCGAACAGCCCGAACACGTCGAGACCGTGCACCATGTACTCGAACACATGACGGCAAACGATCGAGGCATCAAACGAGCGAGGGGTAAGTTCGTGTGGAAGAGCTGACCGGACGTTATCGGCCGCGTGCCTGATCGACAAGCCGCTGAACGGCCGCCTTGTCGACCGGCTCATGCGACAACACCACAACAATCGGATTGCGCAGATACTGTCGCGCGACGGCGTGTAGTGCGTCTGCGTCGGCTGCGTTGACTTGTGCGATGAACGCGGACATGTCCGGGTCCTCGACGCCGTACAACTGATCGAGCGCCGCCTCCGTCGCGAGGCTTGCGTTGCTCTGTTTCGCCAGCAGTTCTTCAGACAGCACTTTCGCCTTGGCACGTGCCAAGGCTTGTTCGTCGATCTCACCGCTTTTTGCGCGCTCGACGACATCGAATGTTCGCGAAAGCGCTTCGACGGCTTGCGATGGCTGCGTGTTGAAGAGCACCGAAAAATGGCCGGGAACCAACCCGACACGCGGCCCGGCACCCACGGCATACACCAGTCCCGGCCCCTTGCCGCGCAGCTCCTGCTCGAGCCAGCCGGAGGGGAAATCGCTCATCAACCGGGCGAGTACGACCATCGTCGCGTAGTTCGGGGCGTCGCGCGTCATGCCCGGACCAAAACCCACGACGACGGCGGCGACACGCTTTTGCGTGCTCACCTGCGACACATGTGACTCCGGTGCCGAGGGCCGCGCCGGGTTGAAGGCGTTTGAGGCATCGGCGGGCATCGCCGCAAACAGCCGCTCCGCCTCATCGCGCACATCCTGTGGAACCACGTCACCCACCACGGACAAGACCGCCTGCCGCGCGTCCAGATGATCCGTGTGAAACGCACGCAGGTCGTCAGCCGTCAGCGCCTCGACCACCTCCCGCCTCCCGGCGGACGGCTGCGACCACGCGTGCTCACCGTAGTACGCCTGCGCGAAGTGAAGCCGGATTTCCGTGTGCCACTGATCGCGCTGCCGGTCGATCGACGCGAGTATGCGTGGCTGCATCTTTGCCCATTCATCGTCGGGGAACGACGGCTGCTGCACGACGTCCGCCAGCAGCTTGAGCACGGCCGCCCAGTCGTCTTTGAGCGCCGTCGCAGACGCGAAGCTGGTGTTGTTTCCGCAGTTCGTGTGCAGACTGGCGCCCAGGTCCTCGATGGCTTCGGCGATCTGCTGCGCACTATGCGTGGCCGTACCGCGGCGCAACATGGTCGCCGCCGCGTTGGCGACGCCCTCATGCCCCGGCTCGTCCGCCAGCAGCCCGCCAAGCCAGTACATCTGCATCGCCACACCCGGCACCACCGTCGAACGGCGCACAAGCAAACGCAGCCCATTCGACAGTTCATACTGCACGAGCGGCCCGACCTGAATTGGGCGCGCGGCATCCGTCACCTTGCTCAAATTCGCCATCAGGCCCGAGACGATCGTTGCATTATCGAAATCAACCGGCTTCTGCTCGAATTCAACGGGGTCCGCTGACGCGGGCGCGCGCTTCTGCAATTCGACGGTTTGCCCTTCGGGCAGCGGCAACAACCGCACGACAATCAACCTGTCTGTCGAAAGATACCGGTTCGCCGCGTCGCGCAATGCGATTGCCTTGAGCGACTGAATCGCATCGGAATAACGGGTCAGGTAGTCCGGGTCGCGGATGCCGATCACATCGCGCGCCAACCGGCCGGCGATGCCCTGTACCGTCTGGTTCGACTGCACCACACGCGCCATGACCTTGCGCTTGGCGCGCGCCAACTCGGCATCGGTCACCGGTTCGTCCCGAAGCTCTGCAATCTGGGCGAGAATCTTCTGCTTGATCTGATCGATGGAACCGTCGGCGTCCGCCAGTTCACAATCGACGCCGAAAAAACCTTTGCCCCAATTGGTCGACCAGTTGAACGCGTCGATGGTGTTGACCAGGCGCAGCTGATCGCGAACCGTTCGCACAAGCCGGCTGGACTCGCCCTGCCCGAGAATAATCGCCAGCAGGTCCAATTCGTAATCGCCCGATTCGCCGAGCACAGTGCCGGGGAATACCAGTCGCAGTCGCGGCCGACGAATGTCCGCGTGCGCGGTGAACTCGCGCTGCCGTGGTGCATCCTCCGACTCGATCGGAAAACTCAGCTTCGGTAATTCACCCACCGGGGCGCCTGCCCAAAAGGACGTAACCTGATTGACCACAGCGTCCTTGTCAACGTCGCCGACCACAACGAACACCATGTTGTTCGGCACGTACATGCGTTTGTAGAAGTCGAATATCTCGTCGCGCGACACGGACATGAACTCATCGATGTAACCGATGGTCGGATGGCGCGCCGGATTTGCCAGGTAGCGCGCCTGTTGCGTCGTTTTCCAGAGAATCCGCCCGGGATCGCCCACGCCCATCTCGAACTCGCGCTGGATCACGTCTCGCTCACGCTCGTATTCGGCCGACGTGATCAAACTGTTACGCATCCAGTCGGACAGCAGACCGATCGCAGCGCCAGTGTGCTCAGCGGTGGTGTTAATGTAGTACCGAACGGTATCGAGCCCCGTCGACGCGTTTGTCTGCGCGCCAATTCGCCCGAGGATGGCGGACGATTCATCTTCAGAGCGCGTGCTGGTTGAACCGCCCGACGCCAGGTGCTCGAGAAAATGCGACAGACCTGCGCCGATGTGCTCCTGCTCGTAAATCGAACCGGTCTTGATCCAAACCTGCGCCGTCACGACCGGCGCAGCGCGAACCTCCTGCACGATGACGATCATCCGATTGGGCAACTCAACCATGAGACGATCGGACCGCTTTTGCAAAACTCGGTACTCCCTGTCGGCTGTTGTACCGGACGCAGCGACATCGTCCCTGTGGCACCCACCAAGGTGCGCGGCACTCATCAAAACGGCGCACAAGAATATCAAACCACGTTTACCGACTGGTTGGTGTTTCATGTTTTAGGCCCCGGGCCGGGCGGTTTCTTGCTTCCAGCGTTCGCCTTCATCCGCTTGATCAAATCGCACAACCAAATACGCACCATCAAGTGATACGACACTGCGACCCGGCCGACGACGCAACATCGTGCCTCCTGTGTACCCGGTGATGCGCCGGCCTTCGTGCGCAACAGCGCCGTGGACTGATCGCTCCACGGCGGCAGAATGGGCAAAAGGTACGTTTACCGTCCCTGGAGCCCCACTCCCAGACGAAAAAGTCCATCGTGCTTCGCGCGAGGCGAGGTGCGGTCCTGGTGCCGTGCTGAGTTTGCACGGTTATCTGCCCCAAAGCTATCGGTAACTGCACACGGCCCTCATCAAAACGCTGCCAGGGCCACCCGCCAACCGTCACCTGCTTCACTGGCTTGCGGAACTTGGGCGTCGGTGCGCCCAGCGCGGGGTTGGCATCGAGCACCGCGATGATCAAGTCCGTCTTCATCCGAGTCGTGTGTGGGCGTTGAATTGCCATACGGTAGTCCTACCCACGTCCGGGGGGTGACAATATCGTCGAGCAAGCCGCAATCGGCATCGGCCGTAGCATCGAGACCGGCGACCGTCTTAACCAGAACATTCTAGGTTGCTCCTGCCAAGGCTGTGCCGGCTGCAATCGCCACCACCTGCCATGACGAAGCCACACTGGACCGGTGACTTGGTCATACTGCGCGATCGGCAAAACATGTCGGACCGCGGCGCTCCGCTGGGTATCCATGCCAAGGCTTTTCAGCAGATGTCTGACGTTGCCGCGACAATGATCGGCTCGATGCCGAGCACATAATTCGCCGGTGATCATGAAGACCCCGGCAGCGCGACCGGATTTCGCCGTCGAAATAACCTTATCATTCGGCGTTTCACCATCGTCGCGATACATTGACACGCTTATCGCACCACGATCATGCTATGATTGCAACGTCTACAGTATCCCCACAAAGAGGGTAATCCTTGCGGGAGGAGACATTCAACATGAGCACCGCCACTGCAACGACTACACACCCGCCGCGAGTCGACGATCGCGACTGGTCCGCGCTGACGCCCGGCGAGCGCATCAAGCAGCTTGAGGTCGAAGGATACCTGGTATTGCCCGATCTGTTGACGCCCGAACTCATCACGCAGCTCAAACAGGAGATTGACGACACGGTGACCTTCAGACCGGCCGACTATAGTCCGCACCAGAAAGGTTCAATGAATGAACCATTTGAAGGGCCGGCGATGATCCGACTGCTCGCCCATTCACCGACGATCACGTTTCTAAAGGAGTTATTCGGTCCGGACATCGTGCTCATGCACATGGGCGTGGCGCGATCCGAGCCGGGCCATCCGGGGATCAGCCTGCATGCAGACGGCCAGCCATTTGGTTCGAAAATCTTCGGTTTCGCGGGGTCATGCCTGTTTCTCGTCCGCGTTTTGTACTACCTCGACGATCTGACGCATGACATCAGCCCGTTTCGCGTTATCCCAAGATCGCACATTTGCATGCACGAGCAGGCCAACCCGTATCTGCGATACGAATCGCACCCGGAGGAGGTGATGGTGCCGTGCAAGGCCGGCTCCGCGGTGCTGATCAACCATCGCGTATTCCACGGCAATTTCCCGAATACCGGTGACCGCCCCCGCACAATGGTCGCGATCGCATACCGCCCCGGCTGGGCAGGCCCGATCGACAAGGTTGAGCCATGGAATCCCTCGTACGTCGAGGGCGTTCCCGATGAAGCCAAGCCGCTACTTGGCGACAAGAACCAGCGCGTCTGGATACCCGACGGTGGCAACAAACCCACGGGAATGAAGTCTGAGGCACCGGGCATGAACCCGAGCCGGTGGGACCGGTATTGACTGGCCGCGGTTGACGCGCGTATCGGCGCACGTTCACAACAACAACAATGTCGCGCCAAGTTCACCGAGGATGCTGTTGATGTCCGATTCGGCGAGGCCATCACACAGAAGCGCGGGTCACGTACAATCACGCTTCGTACCGCAATGGTGAACAGCGACGTTCACACGCGACCGAATACGAGCGCCACGTTGTGCCCGCCGAAGCCGAACGAATTGGACATGGTGTAGTCGACCTGCCCCTTGCGCGCCTGCTTGGGGATGTAGTCCAGATCACATTCTTCGTCGGGTTCGTCGAGGTTGATGGTTGGCGGCATCGAGTTAGTGACGATGGCTTTGACGGCGGTGATGGCTTCGACACCGCCTGATGCGCCCAGCAGGTGACCGGTCATACTTTTGGTTGAACTGACGGGGATGCGCTTTGCATCCTCACCAAATAATTTCTTGATGGCGCGTGTTTCCGCGAGGTCGCCCAGGGATGTGCTTGTACCGTGCGCGTTGATGTATCCGATGTCCGATGGATTCAGCTCCGCGTCTTTGAGCGCCACGTCCATGGCATGTGCGGCGCCGACACCCTGCTCGTCCGGCGCAGTGATGTGGTAGGCGTCGGCGGCCTGGCCGTAACCCGCCAGTTCGCAATAGATGTGCGCACCACGCGCCTTGGCGTGCTCGTATTCCTCAAGGACAAGTATGCCCGACCCCTCGGCGAGGACAAACCCGTCGCGGTCCGTGTCAAATGGCCGCGACGCATTCTCCGGATCATCATTACGCGTCGACAGCGCCTTAAGTGCGCAAAAACAGGCGACACCCAGTGCGGTCACGGCGGCTTCGGCACCGCCTGCGACCATGATATCCGTCTGATTGTGGCGAATCGACAGAGCCGCTTCACCGATCGCATGCGCGGCCGAAGCACACGCCGTCGCCATCGCACAGTTGGGTCCCTTGAGCCCGAACATGATCGACACGTTGCCCGGGGCGGCGTTGCACATGAGCTTGGGAATCATAAAAGGGCTGATGCGGTCAGGACCTTTCTTGAGCAGTTTCTCGTGGCCGACCGCGAACTCCTCGATGCCGCCGACACCTGAACCGATGTACGTCCCGCACCGCCACACATCCTCACGGGCAAAGTCCAGCCCGGCGTCACAAACCGCATCGGCGGACGCATCGACCGCGAACTGAACGAACCGGTCCATGCGTTTGGCCGCGCGGTGATCGATGTGCTTGGGCTTGTACTCGGTAATCTCGCCACCAAACTGCGTTGTATGGCCGCTGGCGTCGAACCGTTCGAATGTCTTGATCCCTGTCGTGCCTGCGAGCAGGTTGCAGTAGTACTCGTCGACCGACTGGCCGAGGCTGGTCACACATCCCATACCCGTAACGGCGACGCGGCGATAATGGTTAGACATGCTCATAGCCTTTTGTCGATGGATCCGACGCCGCGCAGCGCACACCACGAGCAGCGCTGCTCGCAAACCGTTCGCAAACCCCGTCTGGGTGACATGGTATGGCGCAGCTGATCATTCGCCGGCTTTGTCGACGTGCTGCTTGATGAAATCGATTGCCTGACCGACGGTCTGAATCTTTTCCGCCTCATCGTCAGGAATAGACGTCTCGAATTCATCTTCAAATTCCATCACCAGCTCCACGGTGTCGAGGCTGTCGGCGTTCAAGTCGTTGACAAATGAAGTCTCCAGCTTGATCTCGCCTTTGTCCACGCCCATTTGCTCTGCGACGATGCTGATGACTTTCTCTTTGATCTGTGCTTCATCCATGATTTGATCTCCCAGGATCTTTTGTATGTGCTTGGTTATGCGCGTAACGCTGAGCTTGTACTGGGTTCGGTCACGCTCGTCTTGTGCCTCTGGCACTGCCTGAATCGAGGGCAACTATAACGTGGTTTAACCGGTATCTCAAGCGATGTGCGGATGGTGGCGAGCCGTCATCATCGCCACGGGTTGATGTGTGGCATCCTGCCAATCACGTGGTCGTAAGTTATTTCAACACATAGTCATACCGCCATCGACGGCCACAACCTGCCCGGTGATGTAGCCCGCCTGGTCTGAGGACAAGAATGCAACGCACGCCGCAATGTCGTCGGGCAAGCCGAATCGCCCGACCGGCGTGGCGCCCTTGGCCAACTCCTTGACCTTGTCAGGCAGCACGTCGGTCATCTCCGTTTCGATAAAACCCGGGGCGACAACATTCGCCGTGATCTTCTTGGCCGCCATTTCCCTGGCCAGTGATCGGGTGAACCCGGCGATGGCGGCCTTGGCGGCGGCGTAGTTGGTCTGGCCTGCATTGCCGACCAGGCCGGCCACCGACCCGATGTTGACGATTCGGCCGAACTTGCCGCGCATCATCGGCCGCAGCACCGCACGACACGCCACGAACACGCTGCGCATGTTCGTTTGCATCACCGCGTCGAACTCGTCATCGGTCATGCGCAGCAGGAGGTTATCGCGCGTGATGCCGGCATTGTTGACAAGGATGTCGAGCCGACCGTGTTCGCCGGCAACGGACTCGACCAGTGCGGTGACCGCCTCGCCATCGGAGACGTCGCAGGTGTGCACCGATGCGCTGCCTCCTGTGGATTCGATCTGCTGTTTGACCTGATCGAGTTTATCCTGGTCACGGGCACAGAGCACAACGTGTCTGCCCGCCTGGGCCAGCGCATACCCGATGGCCGCGCCGATCCCGCGGGAGGCGCCAGTCACCAGCGCAACACGTTGGCTGTTGTCGTCTGCCATCTGGCTCCGTACGTTAGCAGATCATGAGGGTTCGGAAAAATTGCGGACTTTTATCCCGCGATCAATACGGCGCATCAGCCCGGACAGCACTTTGCCCGGCGCCAGTTCAACAAAATTGCTTTCGACATTGTCGATCGACCAGCGCATCGAATCCGACCAGCGCACCGGACTGGTAAGTTGCTCTACCAAATGACGCTTGATCGACGCGATGTCACTCGCATCGTGTGGTTCGGCGGTCACGTTTGAGACGACGGGCACAGTCGGCGCTTGCCATGCGATGTCCTCGATTGCCTGCGCGAGCCGGTCCGCGGCGGGCTGCATGACCGGTGAATGAAACGCTCCGGCGACCGCCAGTGCGGTGGCACGCAGGCCCATTTTCTCCGCTACATTCAGCGCGCGGTCGCATGCCGCCTTCGCCCCCGATACCACGACCTGCCCCGGGCAATTGAAGTTTGCCGGAACCAGTACGGCGTCACCGCGCGCGGCGTCACACAATTCATTGGCCTGCTGCTCATCGGCGCCGACCAGCGCGACCATACCCGACTCGACCGTATCGGCGGCCTCCTGCATCGCCTGGCCTCGCAACCGCACGAGTTGCAGCCCCGCCGCGAAATCAAATGCGCCCGCAAGGTGCAACGCGGTGAATTCACCGAGGCTCAAACCCGCAGCGGCGACAATATCACCAATCTCACCGCGGTCGACGAGTGCGCGATGACTCGCCACCGATGCCGTGTAAAGCGCAGCCTGAGCGATGTCCGTGCGGTTCAGGTCATCTTCGGGGCCTTCGAAACAAAGCTTCGACAACGCGATGCCAAGCACGTCGTCAGCCTCGGCGAACGTCGCTGCAGCCACGGGTGAAGCGTCGTGCCACGCCGTGCCCATACCAACGTGCTGTGCACCTTGCCCGGGACAGAGAATGATGATGGATTCGGACATGTCTTCCTGGGAATATGTTGGGATGTCGGCAGGGGCCCGCTGCTTCGCGCCACCGTGCAACGGCATGATGTGCGATCAGAGCCGCCACAGGCTCGTCGCCCAGGTCATGCCGCCACCGATCGCGACGAACAATACGAGATCACCCTCGTGCAGACGTTTCTGTTCGACCAATTCGTGCAAACAGATCGCCACACTGGCGGCGGATGTGTTGCCGTAGCGGTCGATGTTTACATAGATCCGGTCTTCTGGCAGGCTCAACCTCTGGCGTGCCAACTCGATCATGCGTATATTGGACTGATGCGGGATGACCATCGCCAAGTCATCCGCCTTGACGTCACAGGCATTCAGCGCATCGTCGATCGCGCGTTGCAGCGTGACGACAGCGAACTTGAACACCTCGCGACCGTTCATCTGAAGGGTGTTGAATTTGCCGGTAAAACCGGTGGAATCCATGGGGAGATTGGTCTGATCGCGGGGACAATAAAGCGATGACCACATCGCGCCGTCACTGGACATGCGCTGGTAAAGGCAGCCCTGGTCGGCGTTGCCGGTCGCGGCCAGAACCGCCGCCCCGGCGCCGTCGCCGAACAGAATACATGTCGTGCGATCATCCCAGTTGGTCAGTTTGCTGAGCGTCTCGGCGCCGATCACGCCGACGTTCCTGTACATCCCGGTCTGAATCAGCGCCGACCCCATGTTCAAGCCGTAGACGAACCCGCTACATGCGGCGGAAATATCCACGGCACCCGCGGGCTTGGCGCCAACGTCGGCGACGATCCGCACCGCGTCTGATGGTGTGCACATTTCCGGGGTCAACGTGCCCGAAATCACCATGTCCAACTCGCCTGCCGGGATCCCCGCATGATCGAGCGCCTGCGCCAGCGCGGCTGTGGCGAGCGTCCGCGCGGTTTCGCCGTCTTGAACAAGGTGGCGCGTTCTGATCCCGGTGCGCTGGGCGATCCATTCATCCGTCGTATCGACGGTCTTGGCCAGTTCATCGTTGCTTACGGTGCGCGCGGGCACGCCAATGCCGGTGCCGGCGATGCGAACACCAATCGATGTATTGGATTTGTTGGCCGGCGGGCCAATCATACTACGCCCTCACACGCGCCCAGCGCCTCGACGATCCCATCGTTGAGGTCGTACTGATAATAACGTCGCGCGGCTCGGACCGCATTGACGATGGTGCGCGCTTCGGACGACCCGTGGCAAATCAAGCAGATCCCGTTGGCGCCCAGCAGGGGTGCGCCACCGTATTCGTGGTAATCGTGCTTCGCATAAATCTTCTTCACGATGGTGCCGAACTGCTGGACCATCTGTGGCGCCCCCTCTTGAAACTCACGCGCCACGGCTCGAAAAATTCCGCTGGAAAGACCTTCGACGAGTTTGAGCACCACGTTGCCGGTAAAGCCTTCAGTCACGACGACATCGCATCGGTCTTCGAACAGGTCGCGGCCTTCCACGTAGCCGATGTAATTGAGCCGCTTATCGTTCTTAAACAGTTGATGCGTTTCGCGTGTAAGCATGTTGCCTTTGCCCTCCTCGCCGCCGATCGACAATAGCGCGACACGTGGCTGATCGCACTCGAGTACGCGATTGGAGTAGATCGCACCCATGTGCCCATACTGATGCAGGTGCGTCGGTTTGGGCTCGGGATTGGCGCCCGCATCACACAACACCATGTTGCCTGAGAATGTCGGCAGCGGGACAGCGATGCAAGGTCGGTGCACACCTGGCAAACGGCGCATACTCATTTGTGCCGCGGCGACCGTCGCTCCGGTGTTGCCCGCGCTGATAATCACGTCGCACCGCCGGGCGCCTGCCCTGCGCTTGCCCAACTCGGCCATCCGAACGAGTGAACTGTCCGGCTTGGCACGCAGCGCGGTCACCGGCGTTTCATCCATCGCGATGATCTGGGTGGTCGGCTCAATCTCGATGCGGGCGTCACCGGACAGATCGCGCGCCGTCACACCGTCCTCAATGATCCTCAGGTCGCCAACCAGCACCAGTTGGTCTTGGTCGTTGAGCAGCGTCAGCGCGTCGAGCGCGCCGCTGAGGATCGCGTCCGGGGCGTGATCGCCGCCCATGACGTCGATTGCGATTCGCACTACTCTTCCTTGGAAAGCACCAGTTTCAGCCCTGGACGCACGTACCCACACTCGCGACACGCCGTGTGCGGCATCTTCGGTTCGCCGCAGTTCGGACAGCGGACCCACTGAACACGCCGCAACGCGTTGTGCGACCGTCGTTTGCGGCCCTGTGTTCGAGTTTGACGTTGGCAGGGAAGCATCGTGGCCGTCCGTTACATGTGCGTTGGGGATGCCGCTTCACTCTCGGGCCACGGCCGGCACCGATGCCGCCACCGTAGCTATCAAATCGAGCCAAACAGGGTAACCGCCGGCGCCCGAGGCGTCAACATGGATCATCGGACACCCGCCGGGCGGGTTGGGAAAGCGTCACGCCCTCCATCAGCGCCAGAATCTGCGGCACGTCCGCGACTTCGAGCAGCCCGAAACACATGCACGACTGAATCCACTCGTACGGCAACGGCCATTCGAACAGTCGCCACAACGTCGTGCAATGAAGGTGCATCTGTGCGGTGTGAAAACGACCCGGTTTAATTGCGGCCGCGAGCAAGGCGGTCAACGACGCGACGACGCCGTCAGCGCTGATCGTCAGCCGCCTGGTACCTGTTTGCTTCGAGACGAATTCCGCGACCGCCAGTGTCTGCGCGACGCGAACGCCCAATAGCCGCTGCCCGCATCGTCACCCAACACTTTGCTGCGAAGTTGTGAGCTGAACTGTTTCATCGTTGGTGTCCTCGGGGTTATCAACTCGTTGAAGTTCACGGATTGCAATCCGTGTGTTCAAGTCGCAACGCGTCGCATTGTAAACTGTCACGATGAATGCAATACCCAGCGAAGGGGTTCCTCAGAGTATTTGCCGGTTCAGCTACGTGGCCGCCGACATCACGCCTCCGGTGGGCATGTACCATCGGATGTGGGCCGCGTCGTCACACGATCGCTCCCAAGGCGTACACCGCCCGCTGCGCGCAGGCGTCATGGCGTTCGCGAAACGAGTCAGCGACAGCGAATCAACAGACTCCGCGACCGACTCGGCCAACACCCAGCTTGTGATGACCGCCGACCACTGCCTGCTCGCGACGGCGACGGTCAAGGGTATCATTGATGCGGTGTCGCGCGCGACGAGCCTCGATCCCCGCGCGATCCACATCACGTTTTCACACACGCACGGCGTGGGATGGATCGCCAACGACCGGGCGCATCATCCCGGCGGCGAACTGATCGAACCCTATCTCGAATCGCTGATCGACACATATGCAACACTTGCGCAAGAAGCGCACAGATCGCTGCAACCCGCTTCGATCGTCTATGGCACGGGGCGATGCAACCTGGCGGTCAATCGTGATCAGTGGCATGAGCCCACGCAGCAATGGGTGATCGGCTACAACACCGACGTCCCTGCCGACGACACGGTGATGGTTGCACGCGTCTCGTCGGATAATGACGGCCGGACGCTCGCGAATATCGTTAACTACGCATGCCATCCAACCACGCTGGCGTGGGAGAACCGGCTGATCAGCCCGGACTATGTCGGCGCGATGCGCGAGACCGTAGAGGACGACACGGGCGCCCCCTGTGTTTTTCTTTATGGCGCGGCGGGTGAGCTCGGTCCGCGCGTCGGGTTCGTCGGCGACGTTCAGGTAGCCGACCGAAACGGCCGCCAACTCGGGCTGGCGGCCCTGTCAACGCTGACCACGATGCCGCCGCACGGAACACAGTTTGAGAATCCGCATCCGGTCGTCTCGGGCGCCACGCTCGCGCCGTGGCGGTACGCTCCGATGCCGCCCGCACGGCACGACGCGGCGTCGACCTGGCATGTCAAGCGCAGCACGTGTGCGCTGCCGTATCGCGCGGACCAGCGGTCACTGGACGAGGTGATCGAAAACCGCACCCGGCTCGACAACGCACGTCAGCAGGCGCGATCGGTCGGAGACAAAACGCGCGCCGCCGATCTGCACGCGCTCATTGAGCGCGAGGACCGCACGATCAGCTGCCTCGAAGACTTGCCACCGGGCGATGCCTATCCGTGCGAGACAACTGTCTTGCGGATCGGTGACGCGATTTGGGTGAGCGTTCCGGGGGAACCTTACAGCGTTCTGCAGACGACCTTGCGCGATCGTTTTGACTGTCCGATTCTGTTGATGACGTTGTCGGAAGGCTGGTGGCCAACGTATCTGCCATCCGAGGACATGTACGGCAAAGGGATGTACGCGGAATCGATCACGTTGCTCGCGCCGGGCTCGCTCGAATTGATGATCGAACACGTGGCCGGACAAATACAACGTTGTCTTGAATACGAGTAGCGCAAACCGACCACGGTGCCGATCAGGACCAGCGTGACCGGCAAATACCGGTACCCAAACGCACCCCCCGACATCTCACCGCGCAACCATATACATGTTGGCTGCCAGCACCATGACGGTATTATATGACCCGCGCGATCAGCTGTGGCGGCACAGGCAAGGATGATCGCTGCACCGCATCACGAGAATCAGCAAGAGGACACCACCATGCAATATCGTTACTTGGGTCGATCGGGTCTCATGGTTTCACGTGTCTGCCTGGGCACGATGGCATTTGGCATGAAAGACTGGGGCTGCAACCAGGACGTCGCGACGAAGATGGTCGGCAAGTTCGTCGAAGGCGGCGGCAATTTTATTGACACCGCGGACATATACAGCACGGGCGTGTCCGAGGAAATGGTTGGCAAGGCGATCGAAGGCCACAACCGTGACGCCCTGGTGATCGCGACAAAGGTGTGGTTTCGCATGAACCCGGCGCCCACCGCCAGGGGTTTGTCGCGCAAGCACATCATGGAAGCCGCTGACGCGAGTTTGCGCCGGCTCGGCACCGATTACATCGACCTTTACCAGGTTCACGGGTACGACTACTTCACGCCATTGGATGAAACGATGCGCGCGCTCGATGACCTGGTGCGCGCCGGCAAGGTTCGCTACCTCGGGTGCAGCAACTACTACGCGTGGCAGATCGTCAAGGCCAATGCGATCGCCGACCAGGCACAACTGACGCGGTTCGTTTCCGGGCAGCATATGTACAACCTGGTGCGGCGCGACATCGAGCGTGAGATTCTGCCCGCGTGCGCGGATCAGGGCATGAGTATGCTTTCCTGGAGCCCACTGGCGAGCGGGTTTCTAAGCGGTCGATACAAGCGCGACGAAGCGCTACCCGAAGGTTCACGCATCTCCTTCCGAAAGAACATCGACATTCCGCGGTACTTCAACGACACGGGGTTTGCCCTCGTCGACGCGGTCAAGGTCGTCGCCGATGAGACGGGCAAAACACCTTCGCAGGTTGCGCTGGCGTGGCTGCTGCACGATCGGCGCGTCGCGGCCGTGCTCATCGGACCTCGACACGTCGAACACATGGAAGAAAACCTCGTCGTTGGCGACTGGAACCTGACCGACGAGCAGCATGAACAATTGTCCAATATCGTGACGTTTCCGCACGGGTATCCGTTGGACTGGATCGATCTGTCGTGGCCGAACATCGCGGGCGGTGAAGAGTTCGAGCCGCCACACTACCGCCACGTCAGGGACCGCAGGTGACCGCCACGCCGAGACACATTCTGGTCACCGGAGCCGGCAGCGGCATCGGCCGTGGCGTGTCGATCGAACTGGCGCGCGCGGGCCATCACGTGATCATCGCTGACGTCAACGTCGACGCTGCCGATGAAACCGTCACGTTGATTGAGGGTGGCAGTCACACCGGAACTGCGGTGGCGACGCGCATCGACGTTACATGCGCGGATGACATCGATCGTTTCTTCTCCAGTGCCGCCGGCCAACGCGTCGACGTACTGTTCAACAACGCCGGTCTGCAACATGTTGCCCCGCTCGAATCGTTCGCACAGGACAAGTGGGACCAACTGATCGACGTGATGGTCAAAGGTACCTGCATGATGACCCGCGCCACCCTGCCGGGCATGCGGCAGCGCGGGTTCGGCCGGATTATCAACACCGGATCGATCCATTCGCTGATCGCTTCTCCGTTCAAGAGTGCGTACACCGCCGCCAAGCACGCGGTCCACGGGTTCACCAAGAGCGTCGCGCTTGAGACGGCGGACGTGGACATTACCGTCAACACGCTTTGCCCATCGTACGTGCGCACACCGCTGGTCGAGAAACAGATCGCCGAACAGGCCATCGCATACAACCTCCCGCCTGATCAGATCGTCGACCGTATCATGCTCGAGCCGATGCCCAAGAAAGCGTTCATCACCTTCGAGGAAATCACCGGCGCGATTGAGTACTTGATCAGCGGTGCCGCACGCAACCTCACCGGCCAGACACTGGTCATCGACGGCGGCTGGACGGCTCGGTAAGAGAATTACCCCAATCCCCAGGCACCCAAATCTCCAGGCAGAATCAACCACCAACTCCCGAAACCCAAAACCATGCAAATCGCTCTGGTTGTCACACGTATGACCGACGAAAACCTTCAACTGGCCGCGCAGGTTGGTGTGTCGGACATTGTCGGCAGGTACCCGGGCCCGCGACGTGAGGAGATGGGCCGATTGTGTGACCGGGTTGAACGGCACGGCATGCGTCTGAATGTGATCGAGGGTTACGTACCGCATGGCGATGTCGTGCTGGGCGGGCCGCAGCGAGATCGGCAGATCGAGGCCTACCAGCGAATGTTCGAACACATGGGCGCTTTTGGTGTCGAAGTCTGCTGTTACAATTTCATGCCGACACAGGAATGGGCGCGCACGAGCATGAACACACCCCAGCGCGCCGGTGCCCAGGTGACCGCGTTCGATGTCGACCAGTCACCGCAGGACACGGACGGCCCGCACGTGTCTGCTGAGCAATTGTGGCAGAACCTGCAATATTTCCTCGAGCACGTCGTGCCCGCCGCGGAGCAGGCGAACGTGAAACTGGCAATGCACCCGGACGATCCGCCAATCCCTTCGTTCCGCGGCAACGATCAGATCATGCACAACCTTGCAGGATTAGAGCGCCTGATCGGCTTGGTCGACAGCCCGACAAGTGGCGTCTGTTTCTGTCAGGGTTGTTTCAGCGAGATGGGCGAGGACGTGCCGGCAGCGATCCGCCGGCTTGGACCACACATCCACTACGCGCATTTTCGCGATGTGTGCGGGGGCGCGATCAACTTTCACGAAACCTTTCACGACAACGGGCAGACCGACATGGCCGATGCGATTCGTGCTTATCAGGACGTTGGCTTCGCCGGCCCGATGCGGCCTGACCACGTGCCCACCCTTGCCGGCGAGACGACCCAAGACATGATCGAACTGCTGGAAATGTCTGAAGACCAGATCACCGCGGACACATACAACGGCCCGGACACGCCGGTCCCGCCCGGATACGCCATGCGAGGTCGGCTCTATGCGATCGGTTACATGCGAGGTCTCATGGACGCGATCTGCAAGTGACGACCTCACAGTCAGCAACCCTCACACAAAGAGGGGCATCGTCGCGCCGTAGTGTGCATCAAGCGACTCCAACCCGTCATCAGTGATCGCGATGCGGAATCAGCCGGTCCATGGCCTGGCCGCAGATCGGCGCGAAGTCGAAATACGTCGAACCGGCGCGAACCGCTTCTTCGACGATCGCATTGCCTGTTCCTGCTCGTCAGGTCCAGTTCTGCAAAACGCAATCCGAGGCCGCTGGCGACAAGACGGCGCTTCAGCCAGAATGATCGATCTAATTCCAAACGGTCAACCTGCCTTCTTGAGGAATCGTTCAACCGGCGCATTGGCGTCCAG
>NZCH01000073.1 GCA_002688155.1 Phycisphaerae bacterium | reverse complement strand
TGCCGCCAAACCGCACATCGGCCGAATAAAACGGTATAGTGTTACCCTGCGTTGGGGCGCGCACGACTCGTTGGACACCGTGCCGGTCTCCTGACACAAAACACTCCACCGCCCCAAGGACCATTGATGCCTGCACAAACAGATACAACCCCCGAGGCCGCGGCACAGGCGTGCGCGCAAACGCCCACGCCTGCAACCAGCGCAGCGGTTGCGTCGACACCGGTGTCCCAGGCGGCCGACGGCCAGGTTATGGGCCAGCAGGCGCAGCCTGTGTCCAAACCGGCAGAGCGCCGCGGATTGCGTTTGCATAAACTGGACTGGCCGGTCGCGATCGGTATTGCCCTGCTTCACCTGGGCTGTATCGCGGCGCCGTTTTACTTTTCGTGGAGCGGGCTCGCCGTGTCATTTTTCTTCGCGTTCCTCAGCGGGCCCCTCGGTGTGACGCTTTGCTTCCACCGGATGTTGACGCACCGAAGTTTCACGACGCCCGCATGGTTCCGTTATCTGCTTACTTTCCTGGGCTGCACCGCGACGCAGGGCGCACCGATTCAGTGGGTCGGCACACATCGCCTGCATCACAAACACTCTGACACTGACATGGACCCGCACACGCCCAACCACGGCTTCACGTGGTCGCATATGTTCTGGTGTATGCACAAACATCCCGGCGGGATGCCGTGGTCCGCCGCCAGCGCCGCGCAGGACCTCGCACGCGATCCGGGGCTGCGGCTGCTCAACAAGTATCACATCCTCCCGCAGATCACCGTGATGGCATTCTGTTTCGCCGGCGGCTGGATATCGCAATATGTGCTCGGTTGGAACACAAGCGCCCTTTCATGGCTCGTCTGGGGCGTGGCCGTGCGCACGGTATGCGTGTATCACGGCACATGGTTCGTCAATTCCGCCGCCCACACGTGGGGCTACAAGAACTACGAAACCGGTGACCGGTCAACCAATCTCTGGTGGGTCGCGCTGCTCTCCTTTGGCGAAGGCTGGCACAACAACCATCACGGCGACCAGCGCGCCGCCGCGCACGGCCGACGCTGGTTCGAATTCGACCCGACCTATTGGACCATTCGTCTGCTCGAGAAGGTCGGCCTGGCACGCGACGTCGTGCGACACAAGCCGTTGCACGGGTAAGTAGATGTGACACGCGGCAACCGACGCGTCGGAAGTGCGACCTCACTGCGCCAACCGACGACCGGTATTTACAAGTCAACCACCGCCGACACCGCCTCGATCACCTGGTCGTGAAGTTTGCCGTTGGTTGCGATGATGCCTTTGTTCTGTTCCAGGCGCTTGCCGTACGAGAAATCAAGCTGTGTGCCTGTGATATCGGTTACCTTTCCGCCGGCGGCCTGGATGATCGCCATGCCTGCGGCGTGATCCCAGATGTTTTCACGGTAGTCGGCCCGCGTGGGCAAGCGCATGTAAATGTCCGCCTCGCCACGCGCGACCACGGCATATTTCGCCTGGCTGTCCAGGCGTACCGCCTCGTTGGTGATGCCCAGCCGCGCGGCGATCTGGCCCGATTGCGACTGATCCGAGTGCGCCGACTCGACCGATTCACAAAACCGCGCGGACGACGTGTCCGTCGAGTCGCTCACCGTGACGGGCGACGGCACGGCTGTGCCTTCCCACAATGGCGCCGCGTGTGCGCCCACGCCTTCGTGCGCCCAGTACAACGCGCCCTTCTGGTCGCCGACGGACAAGTTCGGGCAGCCCAGCACGCCCAGCACGACCTCGTGGTGCTCAATGAGCGCCAGCGCGATCGCGTATTGCTCCTTGCGTAAGAACCCCTTCGTGCCGTCGATCGGGTCGAGCGTCCAGTACCGGCCGGTTGAGCCGTCGGCGTTGCCGCGATCGATCCATGACAACACCCGGTTCGTATCGAGCGAATCATCGCCCAGTACTTCGCATACATGTTGTGCAACGGCGTCACGGACGTGAACCTGTTCGTCCTGCCGCAGCGCCGCGGCGTCTTCCTCACCGACCACGGGATCATCGGGCAGCACGTCACCAAGCAACTTGCACACGATCGCCTGTGACGCGAAGTCCGCGACGGTGACAGGACTGCGGTCCTTCTTTTCGAGCGACTGCGGCGTCACCATGTCGTCCTGCACAGCGCGACAGACATGCGCGGCAACACGTACGGACCGGATCGCGACTTCAAGTTCCTGATGGTACGACACGGGCATCCCTGATCTGCTCACCAGGAAGTACAGAAAGAGCATGAAGGTTTAAAGAACGGATCGACCCATCTCATCAAATTCCGATCTTCCTGTCCTTGAGTCTCTTCATGGTGAATCGTTGTTGCGTTCACTTTATCGCGTGCGAAACGTTTGCCGGACCGGCCTGAATCGGCACCCCCGATTAGGTCTGCACTGCCTGCATCGGCGCGTTGTGCGCCGGGGTGTGGTTGTTGAATCGCGTCGTTGTGCCGTCGAACTGCATCTTGATCGTGCCCGTCGGTCCGTTGCGCTGTTTGACAATGATCAGTTCCGCCAGACCGACCATGTCCGGGTTTTCATCGGCCCATTCGGGTTCGTTGTGGTAATACTCCTCGCGGTGCAACATCATCACAACGTCGGCGTCCTGTTCGATGGACCCGGACTCGCGCAGATCGCTCATGCGCGGCTTGTGTCCCTCGCGTGCTTCGGGCCCGCGGTTGAGCTGGCTCAGGCAGATGACCGGCACACCCAGTTCGCGTGCGAGCGCTTTGATCCCTTTCGACAGTTGCGAGACCTCAACCTGCCGCGATTCGGCGCCGGGAAAGCTCATCAGTTGCAGGTAATCGACCACGACCAGCTTGATGTCGTGCCGCGCTACGAGTCGCCGTGCTTTGGCGCGTAACTGCAAGAGCGTCAGGCCCGGTGAATCGTCAATGTGAATAGGCGCGTCTTTGAGCTTCCCGACCTCGGCGGCCAGCCGGGCATATTCGTCGGGCCCGAGCATGTTGCGGCGCAGCTTGTGTGAATCGACCTTGCCGCGCGAGCACAGCAGCCGCTGCGCGAGCTGGTGCCGGCTCATTTCCAGACTGAACACCGCCACCGGCTGCCCCGTCACCACGCCCACGTGCTCGGCCATGTTCAGCGCCAGCGCCGTCTTGCCCATGCTGGGACGCGCGGCGATGATAATCATTTCGCCGTTCTGTAACCCGGAGGTAATGTCGTCAAGTTCGAAATACCCGGTCTCCAGCCCGGTCAGCCCCTGACCTTCCATCGCCTCAAGGCGCGAGTAAAGTTCCTGGAGCAGCCCGCCAAGGTCGGACGCCTCGGCACCGATCTTCTTGTCGGCAATCTGGAAGATCGCCTGCTCCGCGGCGTCGAGCAATTCGTCAACGGAGCCGGACTTGTTGAACGCGTCGTGAAGAATCTGCCCACCCGCGTCGACCAGCCGGCGAACCAGCGCCTTGTCACGCACCAGCGACGCGTAGTACGGCGCACTGGTCGGCGACGGCACCGACTGGCTCAGCTCGATCAGGTAGTCCACGCCGCCGACCTGTTCGAGCAGCCCCGCGTCGCGCAGCGACTGGTTCAGATGCACGATGTCAAAGTCGTCGCCCGCGTCGTACAATCCGACACACGCCTGGTAAATCGCCGCGTGCCGGTCCGAGTAGAAATCCTCAGGTCCGGTGATGATCTGCACGACCTCGCCGATCATGCGCGGATCCAGCAGCATGGAACCAAGCACTGCCGCCTCCGCCTCGATCGCGTGCGGCGGCTGCTTGCCCAACAGATCGCTTATCTGCTGCCGCCGCGCTTCAACCGGGTGCTTACGTGTGCCGGGGTCGACGTCCTGTCGAGTCGAGGTGGTGGTCATCCTGAGGTATTATTGCCGATGTTGGCGGACAAGTGAAGGGGTGTGAATAAGGTGTTTGAAACTTGACGGTCGTGTGTTCTGGTTTGCGATTTGTGATTGCCGATCTGTGAGCCCTGGCGGCGGCGGCGGGACGGGCAAATCCAAAACTGAAGATCGGAAATCAACAATAACCCCCCTCATTTCCGCCCCGACTTGCTCCACCCACCTCCGGACGTATCCTGATCCCTATGCAATACGACTTTCACGCCATCGAGTCCAAGTGGCGGGACCACTGGGCCGGGCAAAAGACGTTTCGGACGCCCAATCCGGGCGATGACGGGTTCGACGCGTCCAAGCCCAAGTATTACGTGCTGGACATGTTCCCCTACCCGTCGGGTGTCGGTCTGCACGTAGGCCATCCGTTGGGGTACATCGCCACGGACATTGTCGCGCGGTACAAGCGAATGTGCGGGTTCAACGTGCTGCACCCGATGGGGTACGACGCGTTTGGACTGCCGGCTGAGCAGTTTGCGGTCGAGCACGGCGTGCATCCTGCTCAAACAACGCAAAAGAACATCGAGAACATGACCCGCCAGCTCAAGCGGCTGGGCCTGAGCTACGACTGGGACCGCTGTCTGGCCACCTGCGAACCCGACTATTACAAGTGGACGCAATGGATCTTCGTGCAGCTTTTTGAAAGCTACTTCGACCCCGTTGGCCGCAAGGCGATGCCCATTGCGACGCTCATCGCGAAGCTCGAGGGCGAAGACTACCTCATTGGCCTGGACGGCGAACTGATCGTTTCGCTGGACATGCAGAACCTGCAGGCGATCGCGGGCATGCCTGCGGGCGTACGTCGATGGTACGAGTTGGAGCAGGACCAGAAAGCGGCGCTGCTCAACGAGTATCGCCTCGCGTATCTGGCGGAAGTGCCGGTCAACTGGTGCCCGGCGCTGGGGACGGTGCTGGCGAACGAAGAGGTGACGGCCCAGGGCCGGTCCGAGCGCGGCAATCACCCGGTTTTCAAACGCCCGCTCAAGCAGTGGATGTTGCGCATCACAGCATACACCGAGCGTTTGCTTACGGAACTGGACCGGGTCGACTGGCCCGAGCCGATCAAGCTGATGCAGCGCAACTGGATCGGCCGATCACTGGGCGCGATGGTTGATTTCGCGCTCGCACAAAACATGGGCGGCGCGGGCGTGGGCGAGTTTCTCCCCACACCCGCCGACCAGACGATTCCCGTATACACAACTCGGCCGGACACGCTGTTTGGCGCAACCTACATGGTGCTGGCACCCGAGCACCCGCTGGTCGATCAGATCACCACGCCCGAACAGAACGACGCGGTCGACGCGTACCGGCAGCAGACGTCTGCACGCAGCGAAATCGACCGTATGGCGGAAACCACCGGCGGTGAGAAGACAGGCGTGTTCACCGGCGCGCACGCGATCAACCCCGCCAACAATAAGACGATCCCGATCTGGATCGCCGATTACGTGCTGACGGGTTACGGCACCGGCGCGATCATGGCGGTGCCGGCGCACGATCAGCGCGACCATGACTTTGCCCGCACGTTTGATTTGCCGATCACGCAGGTCATAGAGCCGGCCGCCGGCTCGGGCGTGATGGTCGACATCAGCGACTCGGCTTTCGAAGACGAAGGTGTGAACCTCAACAGCGCCAGCGCCGAGGTGTCGCTCAACGGCCTGTCCACGCACGATGCGAAAAAGAAGATCACCGGCTGGCTTGAGGACCAGGGCCTGGGCAAAGCACAGGTGCAGTACAAGCTGCGCGACTGGCTGTTTTCGCGGCAGCGATACTGGGGCGAGCCGTTCCCGATCCTGCACAGCCCCGACGGGGCCACCGTACCTGTCGACGATGCCGCACTGCCTGTCGAGTTGCCCCCCATGGCGGACTTTAAACCCCATACCAGCGACGATCCCGACGCACCGGTGCGAACGCCGCTGTCGCGCGCTGGCGATGAGTGGAAGATCGTGAATCGTAGTGGGGGCCGCTTTGAGCGCGAACTGAACACCATGCCGCAGTGGGCTGGCTCGTGCTGGTACTACTTGCGGTTCTGCAGCCCCGGAAACGCCACGCGTTTCGTCGGCGAAGAAGCCGAGCGTTACTGGATGGTCAGCGAGAACTCCTCCGGCGACGCGCACGCCGGTGGCGTGGACCTTTACGTCGGCGGGGCTGAGCACGCTGTGCTTCCCCTGCTATACGCGCGATTCTGGCACAAGGTTCTGTACGACCTTGGCCACGTGTCGACGCCCGAGCCGTTCGGACGGTTGTTTAATCAGGGCTACATTCAGGCGTACTACTACGAAGACGAGCGCAAAGTGCGCGTGCCCGCAGACACCGTCGTGAACCAGGATGGCAAGTCCGCGTTTGAAGTGCAGGGCGAGCCCGGCCAGACATTTACTTACAAAGGCCAGCCGGTCACGGAGCG
>NZCH01000072.1 GCA_002688155.1 Phycisphaerae bacterium | reverse complement strand
ACGCGCGGCAGCACGCCGACCTCGCACTCGATCGGCCGAATCTCATCGACCGCCCGGCCGTCTGTGCGCTTGCCGGTCAGAATCACCTCGCGGGTGATCGTTTCCTCAAGGTCGTGGACCGCCATCTTCGCCTGCTTGACGTCCTCCTGCCAGGCATTGACTTGCACGAAGGTCGCCTCTTCGCCGGGCTCGGGGAACTCGCTTGCGATGAAATCTTTGATCGACTTTTTGACGGCCTCTTGCCGCTGAAGCTTTGTGCCCTCATCCGTCTTGGCCGCACGCAGCGGCTCGGACAGCTTCGTGTTTACCGTCTGGACGATCTCGTCCGACGGCAGAATCAGGTCGCACACCTTTTCCTTGCCGGTTTTGGCGACCAGGTCATCGATCATATCGACCATCTGCTTGACCGGTTCATAACCGAATCGGATCGCGTCGGCGACCTGCTGCTCTGACAACTCGTTGGCGCCCACCTCGATCATGTTCAGGCCGTCCTTGTGGCCGCAAAGCAGCATGTCGAGTTCGGAGAATTCCGCCTGTGCAGCGGTGGGCATGACCACAAACTGGCCGTCGACCAATCCGACGCGCACGTTGCCGACGGGACCTTCAAACGGAATTGAACTGATGCTCAGCGCCGCAGAGGCGGCGATGCCGGCCAGCACGTCCGGCTCATTCTGTCCGTCGGCTGCCAGCACCCAGCATTGAATCTGCACCTCATCGAAATAACCCTTGGGAAACAGAGGCCGAATCGGCCGGTCGATGTTGCGCATCGTGAGAATTTCTTTTTGATTGGGTGCCCCTTCGCGCTTGCGAAAGCCGCCGGGGAACTTGCCCACAGCCGACGTCTTCTCGCGGTAGTCAACGGTCAGCGGAAAGAAATCGATCCCCGCGCGCGGGGCGGCGTGGACCGCAGTGCCCAAAATGACCGTCTCACCGTACTGCACGATGACGGCCCCGTCCGCCTGTTTTGCCATCTTGCCGGTCTCAATGCTCAGAGTCCGGCCGCCCAGTTCCATTTCAACGCGTGTTACCTGCATTTGAATGTACCTCTACCACAAAAGTGTTAAATAAACGCCCCGCCGATGGTCTGCGACATTGATTGCGTCGCGGACTACAAGCAAGACGCTCCGATTGACTTTTCAGCAGTGGACATTGAGATTGGCGCCCCGGTCCGTCGTTCCGGGGCCGGGGCGCCAAGCCCATGGCCACTACTGATTGACTATTCGCTGCCCGTTCGGTACCCGAAGGGCCCCATCTACACAACAATACCGCTGCGCTTACTTGCGCAGGCCCAGTCTACCAATCAACTTCTGGTAATTTTCGCGATCGGTTCGCTGCAGGTAGCGCAGCAGCCGGTTGCGCCGGCTGACCATCATCAGCAAGCCCCGTCGCGACGCGAAATCATGCTTGTTGGACTTCAGATGCTCGGTCAGGTCGACAATCCGCGACGTCAGCAGAGCAATCTGCACCTCCGGCGAGCCGGTGTCTTTGTCGCCACGCCGATAATCTTCAATGATCTGTGTCGTTCGCTGCTCGGTAAGTGCCATGCCAAGTGTGTCCGTCCAGAGTCCGGGGCGGGGATTTCAATCCCGTACAATACGTCATTTGACTGGCAATTGCAAGACCTGGGGCGACGGCTCAGGTCGGGTCGGATAACCTCGTGCGTCCCGAAGCGCAGTTTGGGACGGCGCAGCCTGCTGGCATGCGACCGGGCTGAAAAGAAACGGTGATCATGGTGGAAACGAACACGACAATTCATACAGGCGCGACGGCCCTTGTCTCAGCGCTTGCGGCGCAGGGCATCGACCGAATCTTCGGCGTGCCCGGGGGCCACAGCGTGCCGATCTTTGACGCCCTCTCGCAGCAGGAAGCGGTGCGGCTGGTCCTGGGCCGGCACGAACAGGGGCTCGTATTCATGGCTGACGGGTACAGCCGTGCCAGCAGCCGCATTGGCGTGGTGACGACGACAAGTGGCCCCGGGGTGGCGAACATGGCCGCCGCGATGGGCCAGGCGACCACCGACACGTCGGCCGTTCTGGCGGTGTCCACGACCGTCGCAACGACGCTGGTCCGTCAGAACCGCGGCGCGTTGCATGACCTGAACGACTCGCTGGAAATCATGAAGCCGGTGTGCCGCGCGGTGCGACGGTGCGAACGGGCCGACGAGATTCCGCACGTCATCGCGGAATTAGTCGGTCAACTGCGCAACGGCCGACCGGGCGGTGTGTATTGCGAAATTCCACATGACCTGCTGTCGGCGTCGGTGCCGGCCACCGATCCGCCGACCGTGGCCGTCGCACCAGAACCGCCCGAGTCCGCGTGCGTCGAAACCGCCGGGCAATGGTTAGGCGGTGCGCAGCAGCCGCTGCTATGGGCAGGAACCGGCACTGTGATCAGCGGGGCCGGCGACGTGCTTGCGCAACTGGCCGAGCGGCTCGGCGCGGTCGTCGTAACCTCTGCGCTGGCGCGAGGCGTCCTGCCGGCGCAGCACCCCAATCTGATCATGCGCAACCCGCTCGCCGGCGGACCCGTCGACGAGCTGATTGCCGACGCCGACGTCGTGCTGGCGGTGGGCACCATGTTCAAACAGGAAGATGCGTCACTTTGGAACATCAAGTTCGATGGCAAGCTGATTCACGTTGATATCGACGAAGAGGAAATCGGCCGAACGTACGAGCCGGACCTTGGAATCGTTGCCGATGCGCGCGTGGCGCTCGAGGCCATCGTCGCGGAATTACCCGATCGCGCGCCGGCTGACACCGCATGGCTTGACCGCGCCAACAACGCACAGCGCGAGCTGTTCGGGCAAATTCGTCAGCTGGCGCCCGCGGAAACACAGGCCGTCGAGGTCTTGCGCCACGCACTGCCGGAGGACACCATCGTCGTTGCCGACCGGTGCAGCCTTGGCTACTGGGCGCACCGGTGCTTACCTGCCAACCGGCCTCGATGTTTTCAGTATCCGATGGGTTACGGCGGCCTCGGCGGCGCGCTGCCGCAGGCGATCGGAGCGAAAATCGCCTGCCCCGATCAACCGGTCGTTTGCATCATCGGCGACGGCGGATTCCAGTACACCGGCACCGAACTGATCATGGCCGTGCAGGAGCAGACGCCGATCACGATCGTCGTGTGCAACAACCGTTCATACGGCGCAATCGAAGCGGGCATGCAGCTGAACCTGGGCCGGGCGGAACTTGGCTGCAACCTGCTGAACCCGGATTTTCAAAAGTTCGCCGACGCGTACGGCGTCGCGGCGTGCCGGGCCGACACACTCGACGCATTCGCTGCCGCGCTGACCACCAGCGTGTTGCTTGATGCGATCAACCTGATCGAATTGACGGTGGAATTGCGGGACCCGCAATATCCCGAGCGCGAGTTGATGACCAAGTTCTCGTAACACTGTCGCTGTTGCCGGCACGCGCGATGGTATGTGCCGTACAGCGTGTTAAACTTTGTCTGTCATGACTGAAGCAATACAAACGAAGCCAAAACGTGCCAACTCGCAGCGCGCATTCGCGGGCGCGACACCGGTGATGCCCGGCGGGGTGAATTCGCCGGTGCGCGCGTATCAGGCCGTTGGCGGCGAGCCGATCGTTATTGCTTCGGGAAGTGGTTGCTGTGTGACGGACGTCGACGGCAATGAATACATCGATTATGTCGGCGCGTACGGGCCGTTGATCCTCGGCCACGCACCGCAGGCGATAACGGTGGCGCTCACGAAGGCAATCGCGCGCGGCACGGCGTTCGGGATGCCCACGGAAGCGGAAACGGCGCTGGCGAGGTTGATCGTTGACGCTGTGCCGTCAATCGACGTCGTACGGATGGTCAACTCGGGCACGGAATCAACGATGAGCGCGATCCGCCTGGCGCGGGCGGCCACCGGCAGGGCCAACATCATCAAGTGCACCGGCTGCTACCACGGGCACGCGGATTCGCTACTGGTGCAGGCCGGCAGCGGCGCAACGACGCTGGGGACACCCAGTTCGCCCGGCGTCCCGGACGCGGTCACACAGCACACGCTGCTCGTGCCGTTTAACGACGTGGATGCGGCGCAGGCCGCGTTGGAGCAGCCCGGTGACGTTGCCGCCATGTTGCTCGAACCGGTGGCGGGCAACATGGGCACCATCCCGCCCAACGAAGGCTACCTCGACGCGCTGCGCGACCTGTGCGACAAGCACGGGGCACTACTTATCTTTGATGAAGTGATGACCGGCTTCCGCGTGGCGTACGGCGGAGCGCAGGAGTTGTTTGGCGTGACGCCTGACCTGACCTGCCTGGGCAAGGTGATGGGCGGCGGGTTGCCTTGCGCTGCGTATGGCGGGCGCGAGGACCTGATGCGCCAGATATCTCCCGACGGGCCGGTCTATCAGGCGGGCACGCTCAGCGGCAACCCATTGGCGATGGTCGCTGGCCGGGCAACACTTGACGCGCTTCGTGAACCGGGCGTGTACACGTCGCTCGCACAACACTCAAAGACATTGGCCCAGGGACTCGGTGCCGCCGCCGTGCAGGCCGGCGTCCCGGCGCGATGCACGACCGTCAACTCGATGGTGTGCTGCTTCTTCACCAGCGGCCCGGTGCAGAATTACAATGACGCAATACAATGCGACACGAATGCGTTCGCGACGTTCTTCCATGCCATGCTCGACCAAGGCGTCGTCCTGCCGCCAAGCCAGTTCGAAACGTGGTTCGTCAGCACCGAACACGACAACCTGATGATCGAACGAACGCTGCACGCCGCGAAGAAAGCGTTTCGCACCGTGGCGCAGAAGCAGCGTTAGCACGGCGCGGTGAAGCACCCAGGCACCCGAAATAATCCAGTCAATCAATCAATCGACAAACACCCACCATCTGCGCGTCGCGGTAGCACCGCAGGTGCACCGGCAATGTGCAAGTCAGCGCATATCAGTTATCGGTCGCATCCTCTGGCCCGTTTCCCCCGATAAGGTGCGTATAGAATAAGTTGACGGCACGCCAGATCGGCACGCGATGTACATGCAATGACCGCGACCCCAACACAAGCCGCCGCTTCGACCACGCCACGGGCAAGCACGTTCGCCATCCTCGTCGCTGACAAGCTCAATGACGAGGGGCTGGAGTACATCCGTGCGCAGTCAGACGTTGAACTGACGAACCGGCCGGGCCTCGATGAGGACGCACTGGCGGAAATCGTCGGCGAACATGACGGGCTGATCGTGCGCAGCGCGGCGACGGTGTCGGCGAACGTGCTCGAGCACCCGGGCCGGCTCAAAATCATCGCGCGCGCGGGCGTGGGCGTGGACAACATCGATCTGGATGCGGCGACGGCGGCAGGCATCCTTGTCATCAATACCGCCGAGGCCAACACGATCACGACGGCCGAGCACGCGTTCGGGCTGCTGCTGGCGCTGGCGCGGCACATTGGCCAGGCGCATGTGACGATGGCCGACGGCCGATGGGACCGCAATCGATTTCAAGGAACTCAGCTTTCGGGTAAGACGTTGGGGGTCGTTGGCCTGGGGCGGATCGGCCAGGCAGTCGCGCAGCGTGCATTGGCGTTCGATATGAATGTCGTGGGGTTCGACCCGTTCATCAACACGCCCACCACGATGGACGGCAAAGTCAAACTGTTCCGGTCCTTTGTGGAGATGTTGCCAAACGTGGACATGCTCACTTTCCACGTGCCACTGACGGACGATACGCGCGGGATCCTGAGCGATGCAAGTTTCGCACAGTGCAACCCGGGCATGCTCGCGGTCAATGCGTCGCGCGGCGGGGTGATTGACGAAGACGCATTGCTGCGCGCTTTGGACAACGGCCAGTGTGGCGGCGCAGCGCTGGACGTATACGCGACCGAACCGCTTCCAGCGGACAGCCCGCTGCGAAAACACCCGAAACTTCTGGTCACACCGCACCTGGGGGCCAGCACGGTCGAAGCGCAGCGCGCGGTCAGTATCGACGCGGCTGAGTCATTACTGAAATACCTGCGAGGGCAGGGCATCAGCGGCGCGGTCAACGCGCCTGGATTGCGCCTGGACCTCGACCCGGTGCAGGCCGGCTTTGTCGATCTGGCGTCACGCATGGCGCGGCTGATCAGCCCGATGGTCACACGCGGGTTCGCATCCGTGACGTTTGAGGTCACAGGCGAGCAGCCGGCGGCCGTCGCGGGAACGATCGAACGCGTGGCGCTCATCGGCCTGTTGCAGGGACACATGAACACCCCGCTGAACATGATCAACGTCCGCCACGCCGCCGAGCAGCGCGGTATCAAACTGCGCACGGTCATCGACGAGAAGGACCAGCGTCGCGGTGAGCAGGTCATAATCGAAATCGCCGGCGAAGCCACGCACGGCACGCCGCCACGCCGCATCGTCGGCGGCGTCGACGACAGCATGCATCCGCGCGTGCGCGAGATCAACGGCTACCACATGGATATGGTCCCTGCCGGCGCGATGGTGATCGTGCAGAACGACGATCAGCCTGGCATCATCGGCATCGTCGGCACGGAGTTCGGCAACGCCGGGGTCAACATCGCCGACATGGTGATCAGCCGCCGGCAACGCGACGCGATGATGGTACTGAAAGTCGACAACGACCCGCCGGCCGACCTGCTCGACAAGCTGCGCGCCCACGACAGCATCAACCGGGCGATCATTTTGAAACTGCCGGCCGTGCACGGATGACCGGTGTGCTTCCCGATCCAGCGATGGTGCATACTTGGCACGGTCTTGGACACCTCCCGCACCTTTAAACCCGGTTTTCCCATATGCCCATTAGTTTCTTTGCAGCGCCTGGCGCGTTCGCCGTGTAAAATACCGGTGATTCTCACCGCCAACGCACGAATTCGGTAATTGATAATGACTTTGCGAAGGCGCCGGTAAGTTGCGAACCGGCCCTGAAAGGGCCGGACGTTATAGCCCGGAGCAGCGCCATGGGTTTGGTGTAAACCGGTTTCTATTCGCTAAGAAATTGGGCATTGTGCGTTAAAATTGGAAACCGGAAATCGAACTCCGGCATTAGGAAATGCCCCCCGAAGGACTCGAACCTTCAACCTGCCGGTTAAGAGCCGGCTGCTCTGCCAGTTGAGCTACCGATCCAACAATGGATAACGAACTCGATACCGACCGACCACTGATCGTCGGCGTTTCGATTAGCCGCAAAAAGTCGCAGAATACGCAGAAGATTATCCACGACACGATACAGCTTGCAGCGGTTCGGCTCTTGCAAAATCAGCGGAGGAACATTTCATCTCTGTTTTCTGCGACCTT
>NZCH01000071.1 GCA_002688155.1 Phycisphaerae bacterium | reverse complement strand
TGCCGCCTTTCGTTCAAGTCCATCAAACGTGATCCATGCGATCCGTATCTTGTAGCATCGGTGTCAAGAGAAATCCGGGGGATTTTTAGAGGTGGCCTTTAGTAATCATCGAACCAGTCCGAACGCTGGCCCTGAATGCAAGATGGGCCCCTTGCTCGCTCCGGGCCTCCGCCGTCTGTGACGGTACCGTATAAAAAGACAATTTTATCGTATTCAATTCCCGCTCGACAGTCAATGACCAACGTGTCGCGTCCAGGTGTGCGCCGTGTAAGGTGCGTATTTGCAGAGGATTACGCGGATTCCTCCCGATGGGGTTTGGGCGCGGCTTTCCTGGCGCCAGACGGCGCTCCCGTCGCCAACGGCGCCTCATAACCACCCGGTCACCTGCGCCAGTTGTCGGCAATACTCGACGAAGTTGGGCCAGGCGACGTCCGCGGGCACGCCGTGGTCACAGGAGGGAACGTAGCCCCCGGCGTCGATGACCGGTTTAAGCCGCGCGATTTCGTCGCACAGGGTTTGGCCACCGGCGGCGATGGCGCGCTTGTCGATGCCGCCTCGGTACGCCATGCGCGTGTCGAAGCGCTTGCGCATCGCCGGCAGGTCATTGCCCGCGGCCACTTCGACCGGGGAGTTGCTCTGAATGCCTGCTTCAAGCCAAACGGGGACCAGTTCTTCGATAAACCCGTCTGAGTCAACCTCATAAAACACGCCCGCGTTTTTGCACAGCGAACCCCAGTGTCGCCAGGTGGGCGAGAGAAACTCCCGGCACATGTCGGGCGAGATCATCGCGTGTTGTTTGTACGCCATGTCCTCGTTGATCATGATGTAATCCGGAGGCTCAGCGGCGAAGATACGTTCAAGCAGCGTGGCAACGAATCGCCGCCACAGGTCGATCATGTCGCGAACGAAGGCGGGGTCATCCAGAAAGAGCATGCACAGGTTTTCGAACCCCAGCCATTCGCGCAATTGCCAGAACGGGCCCGGAAAACCCAGGCCGATGAGATAGTCGCGATCGCGAAGTTGCCGGCAGCGCGCGTCGAAGTCGTCGGGCCAGCGCTGCGGATCGTCCGGGTCGTATCGCCGCGCGATGTCCGGCCAATCTTCGCGCGTTTCGACGGGGCACTTGATCCAGGTGCGCGTTACGAAGTCCGGCGCCCATCGCAGATAACGCGGCGTGAACTCTTTGCCGATCTCACAGATGTTGCCCTTCCAGTCCTGGACGACGCGCGAGTTGGCGCGCTCTTCGATAATCTTTTCTTCAAACTCCGGGATCATGGTGAACGCGACGCCATAGTCAACGCGATCCATGTGGGACACGGCTTCGTCGGACACGCCGATCGATTTGCGGATGTATGTGTGGTAGTCCGTGACGTGCGGCGGCAGCCCCTGTGTGTGCCACGCCGCCAGCGTTGACTCGCGCCCGTGGCCGGGGTCGTACGGGACACGGTCGGGCCGCTCAAATCGCAACGTCGCCATGTAGCGCTCCCGCTCGTTCATGGCCGCGGACCTTCCAGGTATCGGTTCACTTCTTCGCGCACGTTCCGCACCCAACTGACAAGACACGTTGGCCCGTTTTTCACGGTGCGCGTGTCCTTGAGGATTATGTCCAGAGGCGATCCGCCAATCGCATCAGCGAGCGTGCATCCCACGTCACTTGCTTGACACCTGGCGCACAAAAACACCGCCTCCGATTGCTCAACCCGATACTACCACCGCTTGGGCACAAACACAATAGTGTTTTATCTTTTGTAATCATGAAGACATCATCAGCCGGGGGAGTGGCTTCCGACTCATCTTTTTCGTCGTCAGGTGTCGATTCAGCGCAGGAACGAGCGGCGCGAACCGTGCCGTCGCGATGAGTGGTACGTTGAAGAATAGATTGAGTGGCCGGGCGCGTTACACTTGTTCGCAACTGGTCCGGCGGCGCCGCCGGACGATACGAGTTGGACAACGTGTCTCAACATATGGAGCGAAACGATGGCAACATTCATCACGTTGATTGACTTCACCGATCAGGGCGTTCGTCAGGCCGGGCAATCACCGCAGCGCGCGGATCAGTTTGCCCAGTCCGCCAGTCAGGCCGGCGTGGACGTTCTGAACGTCTACTGGACGCTGGGCGCGCACGACGGCGTGCTCATCTTTGAAGCGGCCGACGATGAGACGGCAACTTCCGTCCTTCTTTCGCTGGCTTCGAAGGGTAACGTCCGCACGCAAACGCTGCGCGCATTTGATAAGGCGGCGTTTGAGAAGATCGCTTCGGCAGCGTCGTAGGTGAGCGGTGATCGGCCTGCGGTCAGTATGTCCCATGGGTCTCGATGAGATCGCGCATGATCTTGAGTCGGTCTTCGTCAGCGCCCGGTGGAACCTGATCGCCCGCGGCCACGATCAGGCGCGAGCTCTGCGCTTTGAGTTCAAGCCAGTCGAACACTTTCTGCGAAAACGTCTCGAGTGGCACGCTGGTGGACCACAGCTCCGGTGAGATGCCACCCGAGAGTACGAAATCCCGCCCCGCCTCCGCGCGGCATTGGGCGGGGGTCAGGTCACCCATGGGCGCCGGCGTGATGGCGTCGCCGCAGTCGGCGCCGGTCTTGCGGATCATGGCAATCGCGCCTTTGAGTTGTCCGTCGATGTGCACGGCGACGAATTTGCCGGCGCGATGCAAACGCTCGACGGCCTGCTCGTAAAACGGCCTCGTCCAGCGATCGAAGAAGGCCGGTGGCTGGATGTCGCTTGAGAAGTTGTCGCCCATCATGATGACCGGCGCCGGCGACGTGACGACCAGATCCACCAGTTCCAGAATGTTCGCGTTCACCGCGTCCACCGCCTCGTGCATGGCGTCGGGAAAATCCTCGGTTGCATAAATCGCGCCTTCGACGCCCATCCAATAGTGCATGAGGTAGCCCATGGCGCTGTACCCAATCATCAGATACACCACACCCAGGTCGCCCACTTCGTCGGCCCATCGCTGATACGTCTTCCAATCGGATTGGAACCGGCGCCGGCTCATGGCGCCCGCGAAAATCCGAAGGTCCCGCTCATCGCGGATCCCCCATTGGCTGATACCCCAGGCGTAGGATTTCTCTTCCCATCTGCGCCGGCGTTCGATTCGGCCAAGTGGGGTTTCGATCTGCCAGACGATCTCGGGCACGCCGTCGACAACGTGCTTGTGCGTTCGCATGGTGACGTCGTCGAGGACGTGCGTGTCAAAGAACGAACCGAGATTGTCGATATAGAAGCCCACGTCCATCCGCCGGTGGTAATCGATCAGTTGCCGGTCAGGCTCATCGTGACGTGCACTCAGATCCCACGGCAGTTGATGCTTGTGCAGATACCAATGCGACAGATCAAGCATGCACGGCACAACGTCGGGCGTTTGTCCCTGGTAGACGGCGAGGATTCGTTCTCGATGAGTCACAAGTGACGCTCCGATGCAGGTTGGCCCCCCGCGTTGCCGGACTTCATATCATCAGATAAAGTTATCTGAAATTGTCACGCCGCGGTGATCGCCGGGCGGCGGCTGATCCTCTGGTCTGCGACATCGGAGAAACCCATGACATCAGCGCACGCGGACGAAGGGCAACTCGACGAGTTGCTCGACCTGGTCGCTCAAGAGATCGACCTGGATCATGTCGATGCGGTCGATCGTCGGTATCGCGCCGCGCTGGACTGGCATGAGGTCGATCAGCCGCCTCTGGTGGTACAGGCGGCGTTCGCGTCGGACCTTGTGTTGCCTGCGCCGTGGGACCGGTTCCGTCAATACCCGTATCGGCAGGCGTTCGATGACCCCGTCGCGATGCTGCAAAACATGTTGCTGGCCCGAGTCGTGCCGGGCCTGATCCTCAAGGATGACAACCCCCTTGCCGTTCGCAACGACCACGGAACCATTCAGATCGCGACGTTCCTGGGCGCTTCGTGGCAGATGCACGGCGACAATTACCCGTGGATCGAACCGATTTGCGATGTCGCCGTTCTGAAACGGATCGCCCGCGCCGGCGAAGAAATCGACTGGACCGTGGGGGTGGCGCAGAGCAGCATCCGCACGCTGGAGTGTTACAGACACAAACTGGCGCAATACCCTCCTTGCGATCGAGCAATTCAGATTTCACTGCCGGATCTGCAGGGGCCCATCGACACGGCCGAGCAACTGCGCGGAAGCGACCTGTTTCTGGATTTTTACGACGATCCAGATCTCGTCGCCGACCTGATGGCGCGGGTCGTGGACGTCACGCTTGCGGTGGCGGACCGGTACCGGCCGTTCACGGTGGATCGGCTTGACCCGCGGGCGAGCACACAGCACGGCTACGTCGTTCCCGGCCGACTGATGATCCGCAATGACACGGCCATCATGCTGCCTGCTGAAATGTACGTCGACCACGTGCGTGAACACGATGCGCGCCTGTTGCGCGGCGTCGGTGGCGGAACGATTCATTTCTGCGGCGATGGCCAACACCTGATTGAAGCCGTGCTCGAAATTGATGACCTGCGCGGTTTTGATTTCGGTCAGTCGGAAATGATGGACTTTGACGCGATCTACGAGATGTGCCGGCGCAAACGCATTCCAATGACCAACCTTCGTCCTGAACGCAACGATCTGATCACCGGTCGTGCGGTCGGGCAGTACCCGACCGGCGTCGTGATGGTTTACATCACCTCTGACATCGATGATGCGAAACAGGTCGTGGCGGCGCATCACGAACACGCGACGAGTCGATCGTGAACGTCATGGGACGCAATCGGCGATGCCGGCGCCGTCGCATCCGTTGGTGGCCAAACCAGACGGTGGCGGCGTGCGGCGCACCAGCGCATCGCCTCGATTAACCTCCAATCTCAGTCATGACGGAAACGCCCGTCGCCGGGTGTTCGATTCGTTTGCGGCCGAGCCCTTCGAGAAGAATCTGTGTGACTTTTTCCGGATCGAACAGCGGACGCAGCCCCGGCATCAGCGTACCCGCCGGTTTGTCCATCAGGCACGGATAAAGCGCACCGTCGGCGCTGATACGGATTCGGTCGCAGCGGTCACAGAACGAACAACTCATCGGCGTAATAAACCCAACGGTGACGTGTCGGCCGTCTGTCAACCTGGCCTGATATCGACGAGCCGCGGACCCGTCCGCAGGACATGGCGCCCACGTTTCGACGATGCGATCCAGACACCGCTTCATCCACGCCTCAGATACGTACCGGCTGCCCCATGTATCCGCCAGCGGCCCCATGGGCATCAGTTCGATGAAGCGCATCTCCAGTTGCCGGTTCGCAGCGAAGTCGACCAGGTCTGCCATATCCTGGTCGTTGTAGTTGCGCATGACCACGGCGTTGAGTTTCACAGGCATCAAGCCCGCCGCGATCGCTGCGTCGATGCCGCCCATGACGCGTTCGACATCATCGACGCCGGTGATTTGCCTGAATCTGTCCGGATCGAGTGAGTCAATGCTGACATTCACGCGCGTCAGGCCGGCTGCGGCCAGCGCGGTCGCGTGGCGTGCAAGCGACAGCCCGTTGGTCGTCATCGTGAGTTGAGGCGGGTGCGGCAGGGCGGCCAATTGTTCGATGATGGGGACCAGGTCACGCCGGCACGTGGGCTCGCCGCCGGTGAGGCGAACTTTTCGCACACCGTGGTTCGCGACGAGGTGACCGACCAGTGCGGTGATTTCCTGCGACGTCATCTGGTCGCACGCCTGGCCGCACATTCCCGCCGGTCGACAATACACACACCGCATCGGGCACGATGGCGTGAGCGACAGTCGCAAGTACTCGATCACGCGGCCGTGCGCGTCGTGCAGTCCGGCGGCTACCGCGCCGCGCTGCGTCCGAGCCGGCGAACGGTGCTGCGACCTGATTACCAATGGTCCGGCCATCGTCATATCCGCCCGCATGCGATATCCGTGAGATAGAAAACGATAATTATGTCTTCTTATCAGTCTATCGGGTCGCGTGCCCGTATTCAACCCGCCGCGAGACGATTGTTCCGATTGAGATTGATTCGCAGGAAGCCGACGGGCGCCTGTGCGACGGAAAGGTCGCCGCCCGGGAACTCGGCGGACGCCCGGCGCCCATCCGGAAACATTTTTTTTTCGCTATTTGCGATTTTCCCCTTGACACGCGGGGAGCGAGCAATTAAATATATGTTTATAGTCTTATAGGCAATTGCTCCGCGCGGGGTGACCCGATGCTCAGCCGAACCAGCCAATACGCGTTACGAGCCATGATCTATCTGGCCAAAAAAGGAAATAGGCACCTCATTTCGGGCGCGCAGATCAGTGCGCACACGCGCATTCCCGCCAAATACCTGACCGCCGTGCTGCGCGAATGCGTTCGAAGCGGCATACTCGAATCGACGCGCGGCAAAGGCGGCGGATACCGACTGACCAAGGCACCCCAGCGCATCTCACTACTGGACACGGTCAGTTGCTTCGAACCTCAGCTCTCGGGAAAGGCGACGTGCCCGTTCGGCAACAAGCGGTGCAGCGCCGTCAACCCGTGTCTGGCACACGATCAGTGGACGACGGTCAACGAAACGCTCAAGAAGTTTCTCGGCAAGACGTCATTGCAGGATGTTGCGTTTGAAAAAGCGGATCGAAGAACACCCCGAAAAAGGCGGTCCCGGTCATGACATACCTCCATGTTTTGGCTTATCGTTCTCTGGCACAAGCTTGGTCCGGCCTGGCGATGGCGCTGGCATTGGCGCTTGGGGCGGGCGGTGCGTCGCTAT
>NZCH01000070.1 GCA_002688155.1 Phycisphaerae bacterium | reverse complement strand
GGTGTAACGTCGGTGATCATCGGCGCCGACACAGTCGAACAGGTCCACGAGAACTTCGTCGCCGGCGATATCACGCTCAGCGACGGGCACGTCGCGCAACTTGACGACGCCTCCGACGGCATGTGCCTGTCCGTGCGCAAGGGCTGCCCCGGGGGCTGGGTCGATGACGATGACGGCGCCTCGACGGGTATGAAATAAAGGAACGCCGTGAAACGCACCCAGGCCCACGGATAGCTGCCTGTTCAGGCGTTACCCCAGGGGGCGGAATTGTTGGTTTATTTCGTTCAGGCCCGCTGATCGGCGGCGTTTCGGGGTTCCCGGGCCAGATCGAAGGCTTCGGGCCAATGCTTGGGGATGCAGCGCACATACTGCGTGGGATAGGCGGTTTCCACACCCAACTCGTGTGCCGCGTGCCACGCCCAGCGTGGGTTGTACATCATCCCCCTTGCCAGCATCACGAAATCCGCATGACCCTCGGCGATGATCGCTTCAGCCTGCTGCGGTTCGATGATCATGCCCACCGTCATGACAGGAAGGTCCACCGCTTTCTTGACCGCCGAGGCGCAGGGCACTTGATAGCCCTTGTCCAGACGGATGCGTTGCCGGGAATCGAGTCCGCCGGTTGTGATGTCCACGAAGTCGCAGCCGAGTTCCTTCAAGGCAGTGGTGTAGACGATGGTATCTTCGATGGTGGTGCCGCCCTGCACCCAGTCAACGGCGCTGATCCGGACCCCCATCGGTCGCTCAGACGGCCAGGCACCGCGCACGGCTTCGAACACCTCCAAGGGATACTTGAGTCGATTCGTCAGCGAGCCGCCGTACTCGTCTTGCCGTTGGTTGGACAGTGGCGAGAAGAACTGGTTGAGCAGGTACCCGTGGCCACTGTGGAGTTCCAGCAGGTCCAGCCCGATACGCGCCGCCCGTTCGGTGGCCGCAACGAATTCGGCCTTGATCCGGTTCATGTCCACACGATCCAGTGCTTCCGGAACGGGCCAGTCCGGAGCGTAGGGAATCGACGAGGGGGCGAGCGCCGTCCAGCGTCCCTCCTCGTCTGTCAACGGCTGGGCACCGTCGGTCGGGGTGTGGGTGGACGCCTTACGTCCGGCATGAGCAAGCTGGATCGCGGTCCTGGCAACGCCGTGGGCCTTGCAGAAGCTGACGACGCGCTTCATCGCTGCTTCCTGGGTATCGTTCCAGAGACCCGCGCAGCGGGGAGTGATTCGCCCCACCTTGGAAACGTGGGTTGCTTCCGTGAAGACCAGCCCTGCCCCGCCCATCGCGAATTGGCCCAAGTGCATCAGGTGCCAGTCGTGCATCTGGCCGTCACCGTTGCAGATGTACTGGCACATTGGCGACACGACGACGCGGTTCTCCAGGGTCAGATTGCGCAGGGTAAAGGGGCTAAAGAGATGGCTCATGAGTTTGTTCCGTCAGGTGATCTTATCCAGATTGGCACATTTCACGCGACACGCCGGCCGGTGACCTTGGCAAACATCGTCTGCGCCTGGTCGAGAAGAAGCGATGTCCCGTCTGTGCCACGCGGCTAACCGAATCGTGCGTGCGCCAGACATGCGCAACGTGCGGGCATGAACTGATGTCCGATCGGGAGTTCGCCAACGCGTACATCGGGCATGTGACCGGACGCTACCCCGTCGTATTCGCGGTGTGTCTGTTGCTCAGTGCAATTCCGCTGATCGGTTTGATTCCGGGCGTGATCATGTATCGGATGACGCTGGTGGCGCCGTTTCGACGGTACATGTTGCCGGGCATACGGCTGCGGCTCAAACGGATCGTTGGCCTGGCATTCTTCGCGCTGGCCATCTTCCAGGTCATTCCACTGGTGGGCATTATCGTGGTACCGCTGCTGGCGACCGTCAATTTCCTCGTGCACCGCACGGCGTACAAACGTTCGGCGCTTATGCCTGTCCCTGCGGTGGCAGATAAAACGGCGGCGTGATCGCGTTGAGAACCCCGGTATCAGTGCGCGCCTGGTGCGCGACCCCGGGAAAGCGATCACGTGAAACATTGCGATCTGGCGGTTGTTGGGGCCGGGCCAGCCGCCAAAAAGGGGCGATCAGATGGCGAAGCCGGGCAAGCGCGTCTGCGTGATCGAAAAAGAGTCCGTGGCCGTGCACGGCTGCGACTGATCTTTGGGCTTGACGCGGCGCCCGACGCCAGGGGGCGGAATTATTCACGTCTGCCGGTGGTTATCGGGGTTAACCGCTTACCCCGCTTGAACCTGCCCCGGGAAATCTCGTAAAGTATGGGGCTGTCCCGTGTACGGGGGCGTTGTTCACGCGAGTGCGGTGGGATCCCAAGCGGGTGTTAACCACAAACCGATTCGCCCGGTTGCCGGGTTAGGAACATGAGTTCAGCGATGGCACACGATCAGGTTAAAGGTCAATTGCAACTCGAGGCTCAAACCGGGCGCGTGAGCCTTGGGATCATCGCGACGCTTGTCGGCGGGATGCTGCTGATCAGTTCCGTTGCGGCGCAGTTTTTGTTCGGGCCTGGCGAGGCCGATCACGTCAATGCGTACGCGGGCCTGCTGGGCATGTGCTCGGCGCTGCTGTTGGGTACGCCGCTGGTTGTGGTCGCGGTCAAGGACCTGATGCGCGGGCACATGCACATGAACGAACTGGTTGCGCTGGCGGTCGTAGCAGCGTTCGCGATCGGCGCGTACCAGGAAGCAGCCGCGATCGCGTTTTTCATGATCCTTTCCGTGCTCGTGGAGAACCGCACCGCGCTGGGCGCACAGGCGAGCATCGAATCACTCGTACGCATCACGCCCACGCGGGCGCACCGCGTTGACGGCGACAGTGAATCTGAAATCGACGCGACGCAACTTCAGTCCGGTGACACCGTGCGCGTTCGGCCGGGCGACAACATCCCGGCCGACGGTGAAGTGACGACAGGTACGTCCACGGTCAACCAGGCGACGATCACAGGCGAATCGCTGCCCGCCGACAAACAGCCCGGCGACGAGGTGTTTTCAGGCACGATCAACCTCACGGGCGTGATGGACGTGAAGGTGACCAAGGCCGGCAAGGACACAACACTGGGCCGCGTCAAGGACATGATCCTCCAGGCTGAGCACACACGCACGCCGATCATGCGCATGATCGATCGCTACGCCACGTGGTACACGCCGACCGTTTTGATGATCGTGGGCATCGTGTGGTTTTTTACGTACCAGACGAACCGGGAAGAGGCGTGGCCGCGTGCGATCGCCATGCTGGTGCTTGCGTGCCCCTGCGCGCTGATTCTGGCGACGCCCACGGCGATGGTGGCCGCGCTGTCGTCCGCGGCGCGGCTGGGTGTGCTCGTCAAGTCCGTCATTGACCTCGAGTCGGCGCGAAATCTCACGTCGATGATCTTCGACAAGACCGGTACGCTCACGACCGGGCAGTTGCAGGTGACCAAGCTCACGCCGGCGCCCGGCGTCGACGGCGTGGACCTGCTTCGTGCCGCGGCGACGGCCGAGCAGAACAGCAAGCACCCGGTCGCGCGCGCGATCGTGGAGGTCGCCAGCCTGGCCCGCCTTGAGTTGCCTGCCGTCGTGGACTTTGAGGAAGTGTCTGGCAGGGGCGTCACCGCAGAAGACAACGGCGGCCGCATCCTCGTGGGCCGGGCGACCTGGCTGGCCGAGTCCGAACACAACCTGCCGGCCGATACCGTCAGCACGATCAATGAACTGCAGAGCCATCCCGACGCCGAAGGACTGAGTTTGCTGTTCGTCGTCAAGGATGCACAACTGCTGGGTTGGGTCGGCCTGTCGGACAACACGCGCCCGCAGGCTGCCGCGGCGATGGAACAGTTGCGGGGCCAGGGGCTCAAGCGGTTGATCATCGTCACCGGCGACCGTGAGTCGGTCGCCAAGCGCGTCGCGGAGCAGATGCACACCGAGTACAGAGCCGAGGTGCTGCCTCAGCAGAAACTCGAGATGGTCGACGAACTCAAAGGCAAGGGCCACCACGTCGCGGTGGTCGGCGACGGCGTCAACGATGCGCCGGCACTGGCGGCGGGCGACATTTCGATCGCCATGGGCGCCGCCGGGTCAGATGTCGCCATCCACTCCGCGTCCATCGCGCTGATGAACAACAACCTTAACCGCATCCCATTCCTGATCGACCTGTCTCACCGCGCCAGCCGGCTGATCAAGCAGAATCTGGCGATCGGGATACTGTTCATTCTGGTTTTCGAATCCCTGGCGGCGATGGGTTACATCGCGCCGATTTACGCTGCGGTGCTGCACCTGGTCAGCGGGTTGATCGTCGTGTTCAACTCCGCGCGTCTGGTGCGCTGTGGTGAAGATATTGAAGCGGCTGAAGCGCAGGCACTTGAAGACGCCAGCGCCGGTCGTGCGGATACTCAGTCGGAATTGCAACAGGCCACGGAGCGCCAGCAACTCGCGCCGGCGTGACCGTGCGTCAGCCAAGTTCGCGCGTTTGGAACAATGCGACCGCCAACGACAGGACCGCCAACAGGAACAGCGCCGCGTACCCGCTGACCCAGAGCATGTGCCCGACCGTGATCGGATGGCCCTGCGTCAGCGCGTCGGCCAGCCAGAAGTACTGAATGTTGGGCACCACCCAGTAGCAGAACCTCGCAAGGATTGACTCTTGCAGAAAGCGACCAAACATCACTTCGCTGACAAGCCCCAAGGCGCCAACGCCCACGAGGATGACCAGCGTCATGACCTGTCCCAGGCGCGTCGACGCGGTGATGCCCACCGCCGACAGGATCATCAGTCCCTCGAGCACCAGCACCAGCGCGATCATCAGTTGCGGGTCGATGTCCGTCAGCGGCGACTGGAACTGCCATTGCTTGTCGATGACCAGGACCAGGCCCAGGGCCAGTGTCTGTCCGATCGCCAGCAGTACGACGGCGCGCGAGGTGAACACCCATTGAAAGAAGTAGTTGCCCCAACTCGCGACGATCAGCGCGATCAGACCTGCCAGGCTGCTGAACAAAATGACCGGCTCGTCGAACGGGTCGCTCGCCGTCGACATCACGCGGTGACGCACGGTCATCAGGAATTCCATGCTCAGCAACCAGTACACGAGCGTGACCGCCAGCGCGACGCCCAGGAATTTGCCGAGTACGAACACCACACGCGATACCGGCTTGCTCACGACCGTCAGTACGGTGCGGTTCTCGATCTCGGCGCTGAGCACGCCCGTGGCGCAAAACCCGGCCACCAACAGGCCAGCCAGTGCCAGCGTCCCGAGCCCGCAGTCGATCAGGATCTTGTTGTCATCGTCGAACGTATACGCCGCGATCGACAGGTTCAGCCAGATGAGCACCGAACCCACGATCGTGATCACCAGCACGATGGGCTGGCGCAGACTCTCGAGAAACGTATTGCGCGTAATGGTGTACAGTTGGCCAAGCATGACAAGGGCGAAGATTCTACGTTAAACCCCTGCGAGTGTTAACCCCATGTTGTACGCCGTGTGAACAAACGCGGCCAGTGTGGGGATTTCCCACGATGGCGACGATTCGAAACGACTGACGAATTATGGCAGACGATCAACAAACTTTCCGCCGTGCCACCACCGCCGCCGGGGTCGGGCTGGCGGTCCAGCTGGCGCTGACGATCGCGATGGGCCTGGCCGCGCTTTGGGGCGAAAGCGCGGTGCTGTTGTCCGCGATGTGGCATTTGCTGGGCGGGGCGCCGATCTGGACCATTCTGATCTTCTATTACTATCAGCATTCGATCGAACGAGCCGAGGCGCTCGAAGCGCAGCAACTGCAGCAGTCCGATCAATCGGCAATTTTCAGCGAGCAGGGTGAAAGCCTGTCGGTGGCGCGCCTGCGGTTGCGCCGAATCGAAAAGTGGGGGATGGGCATTGTGAGCGTGGGGGCAGCGCTGTACCTGCTGATTGCCGGTCTGGTGATGTTCATGGATACGCCCCACGCCCTGGAAGGGCTTACGCGCACGCAGGCGCTCACGCAAAGTGCGATAGGAGATCGGGCCAGCGGCCTGATTCTGATGGGCCTGTGTGCCGGGATCGCGTTCATCGCGTTTGTCACGGCGCGATACGTTTCGGGGATGACGCAGGTGCGCGCCTGGCAGCACCTGCGTGGGGGTGCGAGTTACCTCATGGGAAGCGCACTGATTGCGCTGCTGTTGCTGATCGGTGCGCTCTTTTTCCATTTTGACAACACGACCGTCATCGGTTGGCTGGGGCTGGTCACCCCCGCGATCATGATGCTGATCGGCGTCGAGATTCTGCTCACGTTCCTGCTGAACGTTTACAGGCCACGCGTCGCCGGCGAGTTTAAAAGACCCGCGTTCGACAGCCGCGTGCTGGGCCTGCTGACCACGCCCGAGTCGCTTGCCAAAGCCGTCTCCGAAGCGGTCAATTACCAGTTCGGTTTCGAAATTTCGCGAAGCTGGTTTTATCAGTTGCTCGCCCGATCGGTCACCTGGCTGGTCGCGTTTGGGTTGCTTGTGCTGATCGCGATCAGCAGTGTGGTGATTGTGCGGCCGTATGAACAGGCGGTTGTGACGCGTTTTGGCCGCATGGTCGGCGACGGGCCGATGGGACCAGGTCTGCACTTCAAAGCGCCGTGGCCGATCAGTCGTGCGCAAAAGTATGAGGTCGGGCGGATGCATTCGGTGGGCGTCGGGTCCGTTGAAGCGAAGACCGGCCAGCACGTGGCCATCCTCTGGACGAACACGCAACATCACGTTCAGGGGCAGGAGAGCCACGAAAGTTACATGGTCACCGCGCCGCCGCTGGCGAAGGCAGAGTCGGGGGCCGAGGGTGACGAGGACCGCCGCGCGTCGCGCATGTCGCTGATTACGGCAGACGTCGTCGTGCAGTACCGAATTGATGACCTGGTCGAGTACGTGCAAAGCGCCGCGGCGCCCGAGATGCTGCTCAAGGCCAAGGCGCAACGTCGCGTCAGCGCGTACTTCGCGGCCCAGGACATCGACACCCTACTCACGCGCGGCCGAATCGAGGCGGGGCAGCAACTGCGCGAGCAGATTCAGCAGGACGTCGACGTCGCGAACCTGGGCCTGCAGGTCGTGTTCGTCGGGATCACGGGCATTCACCCGCCACAGGGCACACAGCCATCGCCCGGCGGCATGCCCGGCGGCATGCCCGGCGGCGAGCCGATCGGCGTCGCCGACGCGTTCCTCGAACAGATCGGCGCCCTGCAGGAAAAACAGACCGCCATACAAAACGCGCATAAACAGGCAGTCAAACTGCTGACCGACGTTGCCGGATCGTACGACGAGGCGCTTGAGATCTACGATGCGATCCAGGCGCTTGACACGATGCGCGCGGAAGGGGACACGACCGAGCAGGCGATTACACAGCAAGAGTATGAACTCGAACAACTCCTTGCGCAGGCGCGTGGCGCCGCGGCACAGGCGATCTTCGACGCCCGCGCCGAGCGTTGGACAACCGCGCTGGGTGGCCGTGCGGACGCCGAACGATTCAGTGCTGAAATCGCCGTCTTTGATGCGGCGCCAAAATACTATGCGTGGTCGCAGTACCTGCGAGTTCTGGCATCGGGCATGGCAAATGCACGCAAGACGATCATCGACGCCGACAACACCGAGCCGGGGGTCTTCACAATCGACCTGACGACCACCGAATCGCTCGGCAAGTTCCTGTTTGAAGAGGGTAATTAGCTAAACGTCAACGGATTCACGGATCGATTGACCATCGGGACCGACACATGAAAAACCCACTGACCGTTTTGATCGCATTTATCATCATCCTTGTACTCGCCCTGTACATGTTTATGTTCCAGGTGCGTTACGATCAGGTCGCCGTGGTGACCCGGTTTGGCAAAGCGGAGCAGGGGGACCGCCAAGAGGGCGGCAGTCTCGTGACGAAGCCCGGCGGGTACGGGCGGCTGCCCTGGCCGATCCATTCGGTTCACAAGATGCCCAAGACCGTGCAGATCCTCGAGGATCAGCTTGAGCAGTTGCAGACCTACGACGGGTACTCCGTGATCATCAGCAGATACGTCGCATGGCGGATCGACGACCCGCTCATGTTTTTCGTCAAACACCGCACGATCGAGAGCGCGCAGCAGAAACTCAAAACGCTGCTGCGCGAGGGACAGGGCGTGATCAGCAGCTATCGGTTTGATGAGCTGGTGAATGCCGATGCGTCGAAACTCAAACTTGAGGAAATTGAAACCAGGGCCGCCGAACAGCTCACCCAGAGATTAAAGCGACAGGAATACGGTATCGCGATCGAGCAGGTGGGCATGCGCCGCGTCATCCTGCCGCAGCCGGTGACGGAAAAAGTGTTCGAACGCATGAAATCGTACCGTGAGAGGCTGGCGCAGCAGACGCGCAGCGAGGGGGACGCGCAAGCCGAGTCCATCACCAGCCAGGCGCGTTCCGCGCGTGACCGCATCCTCGCGTTCGCCAATCGTCGCGCTGAGGCGATTAAGACTGAGGGCAAGGCCGAGGCCAGAAGCTACTACGAAGTGTTCAAGAAAAACGAAGATCTCGCGATCCTGATGGCCGAGTTGGACGCGCTCGAGGAGATCCTGGCGAACAACACAACGTTCGTGTTCCAAAGCGAAACGGTGCCGCCGTTTCATCTGTTCCACGACGAGCCGGGCCAGG
>NZCH01000069.1 GCA_002688155.1 Phycisphaerae bacterium | reverse complement strand
AGGCTGCGATGACCGGCAATTCAAGTGCGATTGCTCTGGTGTCCGCCCCCGTTCCTGAGTAAAGTAGTCGTGAACGGTTACTGTTATCTGTTGCGCACGTACGATATACGGCGCGATGAACCGGCGACCGTACAGCGCACGATCATGTTCGATTGCGGATCACAAAGCTACTGGGATCTTGGCGAGAGCGTGATCGTCCCGGCGCTCAAATACCTGGGCGTGACGCGCATCGACGCGCTGTTTTTGTCGCACGCGGACATTGATCATTACGGCGGTTCGCTGGACGTGATCGCGAAGGTGCCGGTTGACCGGGTGTACGTGCCACCGCAGATGCTCGCCGAGGCGCAATCGCATCCCGATCGGGCCCCGGCATTTTTGATCGCACAATTGAAGGCACACGGCGTGCCGGTCACCGCCGTTGTGCGCGGATGGTCCCGGCAGTGGGCCAACTGCGGTGCGACGATGATCTGGCCGCCGCCGGACTTGCCCGGCGTGCGCGCCAACGACACGTCACTGGTGATGAAGGTTCGCGCCGGTGAGCATCGCATCTTGTTTACTGGCGACGTGCAGGGCTACGCGATGTCGGCCATGCTCGACGCCGATGCCGACGTGCGCGCTCACGTCTGCGAGTTGCCCCATCACGGCAGTTTTGTCAACGCTGCGCCGCTTTTTTTGCGCCGTGCGGCGCCCAGGTTTGTACTCCAGTCGAGCGCGCGCGACCGGCTTTACCATGATCGTTGGGCCGACCACTTTCGCAATGACGCGGCGCAACGTTTGATTACCGCGAATCTGGGCATGGTCGAACTGCGTTTTCACGCCGACGGGACAATCACCTGGTCATCGTTTCGCAATACCGCGCCGTGCCCCGTGAACCGGGCTGCCCCCGTTTCCGGCACACCGCCGCAGTAACCGATGCGCCCAAACCAAGCGCAAGCGACCGGGCTGAAACGGGTCGTCACGTTCCGTGAAACGATTACAATGGCTGCATGTCTGTGCTGCAACGAATTGGCAGGTGGCTGGGTTGGGCGACGCTGATCACAATCGCCCTGACTACGACGGGCGGGTTCGTGGTTGCGGCAATCTTGATTCAACAGGGTTGGTGCGCTGCCGTGTTCGAGGACATGAGCATGACTGCGCTGTCGCTGGTCTATTTAGCCGGTTGCCTTGTTGCCTTGTCGCCGTGGTGGGCGATGTGGTTCGTCATGGGCCAGCACTTCGCTGCGCGAAACGCGAGTCACGCGAAATAGCCAAATACCCAACACGTACCCAGACTTTTAACCCGGTCGCTTGCGACCGGTTCCGCCGGTGCGATTACTCTGGCGCGGACTCATCGCTGCCGTCACCGGTCTGCTCGGTCGCATCTGGATCGCGTTTGGGAATCTCCTTCTTGTGAATGACCGTATTCGACGGTAAGAGCTGGTAGATCACGATTCTGACCTGCACCGGCCCGTCATATGTGCGTCGTCGGACGACTGGGTCGGATTCGATCGGGAGTTGTGGCATCAGTAACTGGCCCCAATCGGTCTCACTCAGGTTCCACACTTTCAAACCTTCATCACCGGCGGAGGCCCACGGCATGGTCCGCCCCATCGGCCTGCCGTTGAGCGTTTTGATCATGCCGATATCGGCGCCTGGCCCGCGATCCAACTCGTCACGAGTTCGCTTCGCCTTACCGGATGCGCCGCGGCCCATCACGGTGCGTTGTATCAACACCGCGTGTTGACCCTGTCGCTCGTTCAGGTGCGCTTTGAGCCGTTTCAGTTGCGTGCGTCTGAGTTCAGCCACGAATTCGATCGGCGGCATGTGCTCATCGGCGCTGGCGGGCGGCGGGTCAATCTTTTCATCGCCAATCACTTCGGTACGTGTTGTCTGCGGAATGGCGAGCCGGATGTCGTTGTGTTGTGCCCACGTCGTCGCATCGGTCGCGCCCTGGACGACGTCCTGCGCGGCGACCTGCAACAACATCGGTGATTCGGCGTCGGCGATTTCAATGGCATCGTCCTGGGGCTGGGTCGATGCGCTTCGCGTAAGCCCGCTGCCATCAGCCGACCGGCCGGTATCGGCGACCGTTCGGATGGGCGCCGGCACTGGATCCGGCCGGTCCGTACCCTCCGGCGCACGCGGCGTGCCCACTTCGTCCGAATCGTCGACAGCCCCTGCGGACGCCATCTCCGCCTCATCGGTCCGCGAAAACTCTGTGCCCTCAAACGCCGGCTGGTCGGTGACCTCGTCGGGCATGATTGAGCGGACGAACTGTGAGTCGGGGTCGGTGATCGCGACATACTGGTCGTTTCGTCCCAGCGCGATGCGGCGCACACCCGGCAGGGGCTTGGGTTGTGATTCATCGGATTTGCCCGACTCGTTTGTCGCCATCGCCACTTCGATCGCCGGCGTGGGTCCGTCATCCGGCGCTACCGCAACTGCATCGGCTTCGGGTACGGGCGGCAGGCCGCGAAGCCGCGACCCTTCATTGCGCATGGCGGCGGCGGCCGGGGGTAACCCACCAAGCGAAGGTTCGTCGCCCACCGGTCTGCCCGTGCGCATATCCGCCAGGGTGTCGCCGCGGTCGGTGATCATCGGCGTGCCTGCGATGTCGCTGTGGCGCTGCACCTGTGGTGTGTCATTGAACGTATTGATGATGATGCCCACGGCGATGAGCACCAGCGCGGCGAGCCCGGAGTATGTCAGCAGCGGGCCGATCCAGATCGATCGCCCGGTTGACACCGCGTCCGCATCCGTATCGGGCGCGTCGAGCAGCATCTTGCGTTCAAGCTGTTCGCGCACGGAGTCCATGATTTGTGGCGGGGGCGTTTCGTCGGGCAACAGGCGCATGTGCTGGCGGTCGAGAATCAGTTGCGCCACGAGGTTGCGCAGCCGCGCATCACCGAGCAACTGCTGCTCGAAGCGTGCTCGCTCGTCAGAGGGCAGCTCGTTTTCGAGGTAGCCCAGGAACTGTTCCTGGTCGTACGGGATGTTCAGCGGGTCATCGGGCATGTACGTTGTTTTCTTCCTGGCACGTCACGGTGTTCACGTCCGTCTCGGATTAGGCATCGCGGGACTGCGCTCGGGCGGCCTTGGTGGCGGGAATCGGCGCAGCATTTCGTGTCTTAAGGCCAGTCGGGCCCGAAAAAGACGGCTCTTGACGGTGCCGACGGGTATCGACAGGGCCTGGGCGATTCCCTGATAATTCAACTCGTCAATGTCGCGAAGCACCAACACCGCCCGAAGGTCCTCATCCAGCGCCTCGATGGCGCTGTGCAGATGATCGACCATTTCCCGTTGTTGGACGTGGCTGGCGGGTGTGGGTTCACGGTTTTCGGCAAGTTGTTGCCGAAGGGCGCCTGCTTGGTCGGTATGACCGGCGGATTCGGCGGTGCCTGGCGCGTCGATGCTCGCGTGGCGGCGAAACTTCATCTTCCGAAGGTGCGAGATCGCCAGATTCATGGCGATACGCGTCATCCAGGTCGAGATCTTCGCCCGGCCGTCGAAGTCTTCGATGTGCTCAACGACCTTGAGCAGGGCTTCCTGGGTGATTTCCGCCGCGTCATCGCGGTTATTGACCATGCGCAGGACGGTGTTGAACAGCCGGCCCTGATTGGCCTCGAGGACATCGCTCAGCGCGGTCAAGTCACCGCGTTGGATACGCTGGGCAAGGGCGTCGTCAGCTTCGGACATGCGTGGGCGGGGTTTTGGGGTTCGTGGTGCACACAACGGCCGATCGGTCGCCCCGTCGGCGCCCGCGAGCCTCGGTGCGTCGTCCAACGATCATAGCGGGCGGGCGGCGGGCCGGGCCGGACGTCATTTTTGTCTGCGGGCACGTCGCCGGGCGGGTGCAAGCATGGTATCATGACCTGTCCGCGATGACCCAGTTCGACAGCTACCAATCTCCACTGGCGACGCGTAATGCCTCGTCCCAAATGCAGGCGATCTGGTCCGCAAATCGCAAGTTTACGACTTGGCGCAGGTTATGGCTTGCGCTCGCCGAGGCGCAAAAGGAATTGGGCCTGGACGTCACCGACAGGCAGGTCCAGCAGTTGGGCGATCACCTGGACGACATCGATTTCGACAAGGCCGCCCAGTACGAAAAGAAGCTGCGACACGACGTGATGGCGCACGTGCACACGTTCGGCGATGCGGCGCCCGACGCCAAGGCGGTGATTCACCTGGGCGCGACCAGCCAGTATGTCGGGTGCAACACCGAGCTGCTGCAATTGCGCGACGCACTGACGCTGCTGGCGGGCAAGGCCGCCAGCGCGATTGACCGGCTGGCGCGCTTCGCGAACGAACATCGTAATTTGCCGACGCTTGGGTTCACGCACTACCAGCCAGCGCAGCCTACAACCGTCGGCAAGCGCGCCGTGCTGTGGGCACAAGACCTGGCGCTGGCGCTTGAAGAGGTCGAACATCGCCTCCAATCGCTGCGTTTTCGTGGCGTGAAGGGGACCACGGGCACGCAGGCATCGTTTCTTGCACTGTTTGAGGGCATGGGCTGTTCAACTGACGAAGCGCATGACAAGGTTGAAAACCTCGATCGGCGGGTCACCGAAAAAATGAGTTGGCCGGTGGACAGGCGATACGTGGTCACCGGGCAGACGTACCCGCGTGTAGTGGACGGGATGGTGCTTTCATCGTTGGCCGCCTTTGCCTCCTCGGCGCAGAAGATGGCGACGGACATTCGCCTGCTGGCCAACCGCAAGGAAGTCGAGGAGCCGTTCGAGGCCACGCAGGTCGGTTCGTCCGCCATGGCATACAAACGCAACCCCATGCGCTGTGAGCGGATCTGCGGCCTGAGCCGATTCGTGATCAGTTTCGTCGAACTGGCGTACACCACCGCCGCTGAACAGTGGCTCGAACGCACACTCGATGATTCGAGTACCCGTCGGCTTAGTCTGCCCGAGCCGTTTCTCGCGATCGACGGCGTGCTGGACCTGGTCAACAACGTCGCAGACGGGCTGATCGTTTACCCGAAGACCATCGCCGCGAACCTGGCCGCGGAGTTACCGTTCATGGCAACGGAAAACCTGATGATGGCGGCTGTACAAGCCGGCGGTGATCGCCAGCAGGTGCACGAAATTATCCGTGAACACAGCCAGGCCGCCGCGCAACGCGTCAAACAGGACGGCGGCCACAATGACTTGCTTGATCGACTGAGCACCGACGCCACATTCGATGGCATCGATCTCGATTCGGTATTGGACCCGTCGCGATACGTCGGCCGCGCACCGCAGCAGGTGGACGCATTCATCAAACAGGTCGTCGAACCCATCCGCGAGCGTTACCGCGAGCACCTCAGGCAGGCACCTGACTTGAAGGTGTGAGGCGCGGATGTCCCTTTCAGCCCGGTCGTGTGCGACCGGGATGAAAAAGTTACCGCGTCAACTTATGCTTCTGCTGCGTCGAAATGTGTGGCACGAGTCCCCGGTCGTTGATTGATTCGAGAAACTGCTTGAACTCACAGAGCAATTCCGTGCCGTTGGTCGATTCCTTGATGAGCTGCCCGATGCGCTCGATCGCGATGGGGCGGGTGTGTTGCGACAGGTAGAGGATGTCGAACGCCGATTTGAGTGAGTCGATGGTCGCGGGTGCCACGCCGCTTCGGCGCAGGCCGACGACGTTCAGGGATATCGCCTGGTTAAAGCCGGATGCGAGCACGAATGGCGGCAGATCATTGACCAGTGCGCTGTGTCCGCCGAGCATGCCGAGCCTGCCGATTCGGCAGAACTGGTGCGCCGCTGAGTTGCCGCCGATGTTGACCTGATCCGCCATGGTGCAGTGTCCGCCCAGCAGAGCGCTATTGGCCAGCGTGCAATGATTGCCGACCTGCACGTCGTGCCCCAGGTGGCTGTTGCACATCAGGAAGTTGTCGTTGCCGATGCGCGTGGGCGCATCGGGATCGGACGCCCGGTGGATCGTCACGCCTTCGCGGATCATATTGTTATCGCCAACCGCGACGCCGGCAGACGGCATGGACGCGTCATATTTGCGGTCCTGCGGCTCGAAACCGATCGTGACGAACGGATACACCACGTTGCATCGGCCCAGCGTCACCTTGCCGCTAAGGTACACGCTGCCGATGAGCCGGCATTCCGGCCCGACGACCGCCGGCCCGTCAATCACACACTGCGGGCCAATCACAGCATCGTCGGCTAACTCTGCCTTGGCATCGACAGTCGCGGTCGGATGGATCTGAGCCACAATGTGGACTCCACGGACCGGTGCGAAGCAACGTCCACACCATGAAGGACTGCTATCATAGGTGATCCCGCTCATGCCGTCATCGGACCTGCACGTTCACGATCTTGGCCGCATGGCTTACGAGCCCGCGCTGCGGGTCCAGCGCCGCACGCACGCGAACGTGCTCGCGGGCCGCAAGCCGCCTACTTTGCTCTTGGTCGAGCACGAACCGGTCATCACCGTCAGCTCGCGCAATGGCGCGCGCGCTCATGTTTTGGCTGACGATGCGATGCTCAAACAACTGGGGATAGACGTTCAGCCGACCGACCGCGGCGGCGACGTGACTTACCACGGCCCGGGACAACTCGTCGCCTACCCCATCGTCCCGCTAAACCTGTTCGCACTCAACGTCGGCAGGTACCTGCGAATGCTCGAACTGGTTGTGATTGAAACCATCGCACCTTTGGGTGTGTCCGGCTTCGCACGCGATTGTGGCGCGGGGGTTTGGGTGAAGACGGGTGTCGGGTGTCGGGTATCGGGTATCGAGGCTGTGGCCAGGGAGTTGGCGGCGGATTCGGGTACGAACGGAGATCCGACGTTCACAAAGCGCCATGTTTCGCCAGCCACCGACCAACCACACCTCGAACCTCGAACCCCGAACCCCGAAACCCGCGAGACAAAACTTGCCTCAATCGGTGTGCGCATCGAGCACGGCGTATCGCTGCACGGCGTGGCGCTGAATGTGACCACCGACCTGTTGCATTTCGAAACGATCATGCCCTGCGGGATGTCCGATTGCCGGGTGACGAGTTTACGCAAGCTGCTTGCAGACGACCGGATGCCGGCGATGTGCGACGTGAAAGAGGCATTTGCCGCGTGCCTGCGGCAGCACTTGGCCGCACGTGCCGGGGCAATATGCTGCGAGCGATGAATCCCGAGCGACAACGGCGACTCTGGCACCAATTGCTGGGCGCGTATCTTGGCGCGCTGTCGTGCTTCACGTGGGCGCTGCACGGCGTGGCAATCGATCGCGAATCCGATGCTGACGGCGCACAGAACGTCGCAACGTTGATGCCGTACTGGTTCGGGCACGCACTGATGTGGGTGGTGTTATCAGCGCTTGCATGGGTGTTGTTGTCGAAGCCGGACGATGCCAATTGCCCGGCGCGCCGTCGCGGCGTGATCGTCATCCTCGCGGTCGCAGCCATCGCGCGGCTGATCATCGTCTTCACGACGACGCCACAACTCAGCGATGACATCTGGCGCTACATTCACGACGGTCGTACGCTGGCTTCGCACACAAACCCGTACGCCATGCCGCCGGACGAGTGGTTCGCGACGATGTATGACGACCCGATCCTCGATCGTGTGAATCACCCGAACCTGACGACCATTTATCAGCCGACCAGCCAACTCGTGTTCGGTCTGCTGTGGCGCGCGCATCCTGCAAGCATCGATCCACTTACTCACGTGACGTTTCGGTTGGGTTTCGTTTTGCTCGACCTGGCGGTGGTCGGCATGCTCTTGCTGTACCTGTCGCGCATTGGTCGCAACGTGTGGTGGGCGGTGTTGTACGCGTGGCACCCGCTGCCGCTGGCTGAGGTCGCGGCCGGCGGGCATCAAGACGTGATCGGGCTGGCGCTGCTGTTGCTGTGCTTCCTGGCGGTGAGCAATGCACTGGGTCGTAAAGACCGCGGTGGCGGTACCGGTGGCTCCGGGGGCGGGGGTGCTTCATCGATCGCGGCGGGTGTGTTTTTTGCCGCCGGGTGCGCGGTGAAACCGATCGTGGGCCCGCTGGCGTTGCCGTTGGCGTGGGCTCTGCGCGGCGGCGTGAGGCGCGTCGTATTTGCCACCGCCGCGGCGCTGGCCACGGGCACGGCGCTGTATGCGCCGTTCGTCATCTGGACCGGCGATATGGAAAACGTCAGGCAGGTGATGCAGACGTTTACCGTCCATTGGCGGTTCAACAGTCCGGTGCACACACACCTGGCCGATTGGCTCGGGTACACCGTCGCGACGTCGATCGTCGGCGTCGTGTTCGCCGGCGTATTTGTCACCGCGATCTACCAACTCCACCACGCTCGCTGGGACGTGTGGCGCGTGGCTGGCGCGTTGATGCTGGCGATGTTGCTCCTGTCGAGCACCGTCTACCCATGGTACCTGCTGTGGGTGCTGGTGATCGTCCCCGTGCGGTTCAGCATCACGACATGGGTGTGGAGCATGACGATCGTGGCGTCGTACTACGTCTGGTCGCGCCCCGTCGCGTACGAACTGCCGGCGTGGGTGCTCATCGTCGAGTATGTGCCCGTCGCGGCGGCGCTTTTTTGGACGGCAGTTCGTGCGTGGATCGGTCGCAAGCGACGGGGCTGAAAACGTGCGCCAATCGCCGGATTATGAAATCGGCCAACGCAAATCACAAATCAATCTGGCACCCGCACCAGCGAACTCGGCTGCGTGCCGATGTCCCTGCCGCCTTGCTTTTGCATCAGCGTTAGCCCGTTACCCAGGTTGTGCGGATACTTCTTTTGCAATTCGACCACGCGCTGGCTGTATTGGGTCTGTACGAAAATCCGCCCGTCCTGGCCGGGCGTGGTGTGCTGAACCAGGTCCTCTTGCCCGAACAGGCCGACGGTGAGCAGCGATCGGTTGGGGCCGTGGTAGTAGAACGCCTGATCGCCCTGCTCGCGCAGTTCCTTGGCCGCAAGTTCCGCCGCTTCGCGAAAGTCCTTGCCGTATTGCTCGTCGTAATAGCCGATCTGCAGCGTCATCAGGTCATCGCCTGCGAACTGGTACAGGTCCAACGGATCGTCCAGCCGCATGGGCCCGGCGCCTACGGGCACGATCGCCGCAGCACGGAACCGACGATCGCCGGCGAATGAAATCAGATGGGTCTGACGCAAGTCGCGCGCCGCCTGGTCCTGGTCCGCCCGGCGATACCGTCCGCGGTACAGTTGCGACCACGTCATCTCGCTGCGAATCCACAAATCAGGCATGTGGTGCTGGGTCGCAAGCTGCTCCAGCAACTGCCGGGCGTGCTGCTCATGGCCGGGACCGTCAAATGTGTCCAGCAGGATCGCCCAGCGCGCATATCGGGCAAACATCGAGTCCTCGCGGTCACGCCGGTCCGGGTCGCGATTCTGGTTGTCCGACAGCGCCCGCAGTTGCTTCCATCCGTCATTCACCACGCGCGTCTCGACACAGCCGACGATCATCGTCGGCATGGCGACGACCAGCAACATCAGCACGCTCTGTCTGTGTTGGTTGAACATGATCTGTTGCAAGAAGACGGTCGCACCGGCAGGATCTCAAACGCGCTGCGCACTATCATATTACGCAGTGTCCCGGCGCGTCGCGCGTAACGATAGCACCGAAGGTGCACCTGGCGAAGCACCCGCCGCGTATGAATTGCAAACCAACGAAGGAGCGTTGTTTCATGACCAGCACCCGGACATCACTTCCCGCCACTTTGACCGCGCAACTCGAATTCAAGGTTGCGGACCTGTCACTGGCGGACTTCGGCCGCAAAGAGATAGAGCTTGCCGAGCAGGAGATGCCGGGTCTGATGGCCGTGCGCGCTGAGTATGCCGGGACCAAGCCGCTGGCTGGCCTGCGCATCACGGGAAGTCTGCACATGACCATTCAGACGGCCGTGCTCATCGAAACGCTTGCAGAACTGGGCGCGACCGTGCGCTGGTGCTCGTGCAACATTTTTTCAACGCAGGACCATGCCGCCGCGGCGGTCGCTGTCGGCCCCCCAGGCGGCGGTGGTACCGTCGAAGCCCCCGGTGGTGTGCCCGTCTTCGCGTGGAAAGGTGAATCGCTCGAAGAATACTGGTGGTGCACCGAACGCGCCATGGATTTCAGCGAGTCCAGCGAGCCGGGCCGCTCACGAGGTCCCGACCAGATCGTCGACGACGGCGGCGATGCCACGTTGCTGATCCATAGAGGCTACGAGTATGAAAACGCCGGCGCCGTGCCTGGCCCTGACACCACCGATAACGCTGAATTCAAAGAGGTGCTCAAACGTCTGGCGACGTGTTTCGACCAGGATCCGCAGCGCTGGCACAAGGTTGTCGACAGCATGCGTGGTGTGACTGAGGAAACGACCACCGGTGTCAACCGCCTTGAGCAGATGGCCATCGCAGGCGAACTGCTCTTTCCCGCCATCAACGTCAACGACAGCGTCACCAAGAGCAAGTTTGACAACGTGTACGGCTGCCGGCATTCGCTGATTGACGGTCTCAATCGCGCGTCCGACGTCATGATCGGCGGCAAGGTCGCTGTCGTTTGCGGCTACGGTGAGGTCGGCAAAGGTTGCTGCCAATCGCTGCGCGGGCAGGGGGCCCGGGTCATCGTCACCGAGATCGACCCGATTTGCGCATTGCAGGCGGTGATGGAAGGATACGAGGTCAAGACGGTCGAAGACGTGATCGAAGAGGCCGATTTTTTCGTCACCACGACGGGCAACTTCGACGTCATCACCATCGAGCACATGAAACGTATGAAAGACGGCGCGATCGTGGGCAACATCGGCCACTTTGACAATGAGATCGATATGGCAGCCCTGTACAAGTTGGTCGATAACGGCCAGGTCATACGCACCAACATCAAACCTCAGTACGACAAGTTCACGTTTTTGTCCGATGTGTCCGCGCACACGGGTGGCCACAGCGTGCTCATCCTCGCCGAAGGTCGGCTGCTCAACCTTGGCTGCGCCACCGGCCACCCCAGCTTCGTCATGTCCAACAGCTTTGCCAACCAGGTCATCGCCCAGATCGAACTGGCCCAAAATCGCGACCAGTACGGGAACAAGGTGTACGTCCTGCCCAAACATCTGGACGAAAAGGTAGCCCGCCTGCACCTGCAAAAGCTGGGCGTGAACCTGACCACCCTGACAAAAGAGCAATCCGACTACATCGGCGTGCCGGTCGATGGGCCTTACAAGCCCGGGCACTACCGGTATTGATCGGTTGGCCGTAACAACGCCGTATGTATTTGAAGACGATCGTTTTCCTTCGGGTTCATCAGGCACTGCACGACACACGAAGCGGTAATTCGCCCGAGGATCATGCAACGAGAACCCATCTGTATCGTTGATCGTGGCCTGCGACCGATTTCTATATGATGCCGGATTACGTCAACCCGCACATGCCGGCGCGGGCATGGAGAAGCATATCATGACACACCAGCACGTCGATCAGCGTATCGCGTTGTGCAGTTGGTCGTTGCACCCGACTGACCCGGATGATCTGATTGCGCAATTGCGCGAGCTGGATATGAAATTCATTCAGCTTGCCTTCGATCCGGTGCGTGACGACCCGGCGTGGGCTGACGCGAAGGTGAAACTTGATGACGCGGGCGTTACGGTTGTGTCGGGCATGTTCGGCGCGGTGGGGGAAGACTATTCGACGCTCGATTCTATTCGCCGATCTGGTGGCGTGGTGCCCGACGCGACATGGGACGAAAACTGGCGCAACATTCAGGGGCTCGTGCCCGTCATGCAGCAGTTCGACATCAAGTTGATCACGTTTCACGCGGGGTTTTTGCCCGATGACAAGAATGCCCCGACGTTTGCGACGCTTCTGCAGCGCATCGGCCAAATCGCGGACCTGTGCGCTGAACAGGGCGTTGAACTTGGGTTTGAGACGGGGCAAGAGTCGGCCGAGACGCTCAAGCAGTTTCTCGATGAACTTGGCCGACCGGGCGTTGGCGTTAATTTCGATCCGGCGAACATGATCCTTTACGCCAAGGGTGACCCGGTGCAGGCGGCGCGCATTCTTGGCCCGTATCTCAAACAGATTCACTTGAAGGACGCCGTACCAGCGAAGACGCCGGGCACCTGGGGTAAGGAGGTGCCCGTGGGTACGGGCGCCGTCGACTGGCCCGCTTTTTTCACCACGCTCAACGAGTTGGGGTACGCAGGTAACATGGTGATCGAGCGCGAAGCCGGCGATCAGCGCATCCCCGACATTCGCCAGGCGATCGTGTTTCTGAACCATACCTATTTGAGTACGATATAACGCCGCGACGATCGGACGACGATCGGACGCGGTTACACAGGAGACGGCCATGGTTCGTGTTGGACTCGTTGGCGTGGGTTTCATGGGACGTACGCATTTCGATGCGTACGCGAACATACCCAACACGCAGGTCACCGCGCTGGCGGACATCGACCCGCATCGCGCCAAGGGCGACATGTCGACCGTTTGGGGCAACCTGCCGACCGGGGGGACGAGCCAGTTGCCGATGGACGGCGTTGCGTCGACGACGGACTACAAAGAACTCGTGGCGATGGACGACGTTGACGTTATCGACATTTGCGTGCAGACACCAGGTCACAAGGATGTGGCGCTGGCGGCGACGAAGGCGGGCAAGCACGTCGTGTGCGAGAAGCCGCTGGCGCGCACCAGTTCGGATGCACGGCAGATCGCCACCGCGGCGAATCAGTCGGAAGGCTACTTCATGCCGGCGATGTGCATCCGCTTCTGGCCGGGTTGGTCGTGGGCCAAGGAGGTGCTGGACAACGGCCGGTTCGGCAAGGTGCTGGCCGCCAATTTCCGACGTGTTTCAGACCCACCGCCGGGCTGGTATCAGGACGGCGCGCTGTCCGGCGGCGCGGCGCTGGACCTGCACCTCCACGACACCGACTTTGTCCAGTATCTGTTCGGCGTGCCCAACGGCGTGAGCAGTCACGGGTATGTCAAACATACCGGCGAGGTTGATCACCTCGTAACGACATACCTGTACGACGACGTGCCACTGGTCGTTGCCGAAGGCGGATGGGCGATGTCCGGCGGTTTCGGGTTCACGATGCGATACACCATCAACTTTGAAAACGCGACGATCGACTACAACCTCGACCGTGGTGACGAGGCGCTGGTGATTCACCAGGGCGGCAACACGGAAGTGATCACCATCGAATCCAAGAGCGGGCAGGAAGTGGAACTCGCGTACTTCGCCGACTGCATCGAAAAGGGCGAACCACCGTCGGTTGTAACCGTCGACGACGCCGTCGCGGCAATCCGTATCGTGGAGGCGGAAGTTCAGAGCGTGCGAACAGGCGCGCCGGTGACGATGTAACGGCGCATTGTCAATGCCGTCGGTTTTGCCCAGTCGCTTGCGACCGGTTTCCACACCTGCAAACCTTTGCCCACTCATCGCATGATCGGGGGGCGTCGCCGGGCGCACATGCGGTGCTGCCGCTACGTACTCAAGTGCGGCACTTCCCTGGCCATTGGGTAATTGGGTGCTTCGTCAGCCGCGGTTCACCACGCCCTCACATCGCAAGAATCTTGTCCATCGCCGCGCTGGTGCGATCGAGGATGCCTTCGTCGGGAGGGATCATCTCGGCAATGATCGTTTTGTCGTAGCCAATGCTCTTTAATGCTGCGATCGTCTCGGACCATGGCTGATCGCCGTCGAGCAGATCACAGAAACCGTCAAGTGTGCCGACTTCGTTCTTGAAGTCTTTGATGTGCACACGTTTGATGCGCTTGCCCAGGATGTTGATCCAGTGCGGCGGGTGCTGGTGATAGCCTTGCACATTGCCGGTGTCGAAGTAGACGCCCACGCAGTCGGAGTTGAACGAGTCGATGAACTGGGCGAATTCCAGCGGCGAATAGAACAGGCCGTTCCACACGTTCTCAACGCACAGGTCGACGCCGACCTTGTCGGCTTCTTCGCCGACGCGCGTTACGGCGTCGCGCGCCCATTCGACGGCTTGATCGTACGGCACCGGGCCGAAACCGGGCTCCCAGGGGATCTTCACCGCGCCCGGCACGAACAGCATCGCGTCACAACCCAGCCACGCGGCGCGCTGAATCGCACCCACGTGCAGATCGATTGATTTTTGCCGTACCGACGCGTCCAGATCCGACGGGCTGAACGCCCAGCTCATACCGCTGGCCATCGTCTCGAGCGTCACGCCGCTGTCATCGGCCATCTTGCGATAGCCCTCACAAGTGGCCTGATCTGTCTGTGGTGTGAGCACACCTTCGGGCGCGATGCACAGTTCGATCGCGTCAAACCCCGCGGCCTTGACCTGGCCCATCGCCGCGTCGACCGGACAAGTATTCTCCAACCCGCCGACCACCGACCAGTAACTGATACCCTTAATCATGTTGAATGGCTCCGCTGTTCGCGATTGAGACTGGACAGTTTACCGCCTACCCCGATGCGCCGCACACGACCGCGCTGCCGCTTGCGACTTAACGCGTCCCCGCGTTAAAGTGCCTGTGCATTCTCTCCTCGTTGCAAAGGTCCGCCATGATCCGTAAGAGTCCCCGCACACCGATTATCGCCATCGTCACCATGTGCCTGACCCTGCCAGCCTGCACGCGCGACGACCCATCGGACACCGCACCAAAGTTGCCAGGTGACGGGCCAACGTCGAAGTACAACGTCATCGACACACGCACCGACCAGGTCGACCTGGCGCGCGCCAAGCAAAACGTCGAAGACACGCTGACCAAGTACCCCCAAATTGATTGTCTGGTTGGTCTGTGGGCATACAACGGGCCTGCAATTCTGTCGGCTGTCAAGGACGCCGGCTTGCACGGAAAGGTCATCATCGTCTGTTTCGACGAGGAGGTCGATGTGTTACGGGGCATCATCGACGGGCACATTGAAGGCACCATTGTGCAGCAGCCTTACGAATTCGGATATCAGTGCGTGCGCATGCTCGCGTCCGTCGCGCGTGGCGATCGGTCGGTCATCCCCGAAGACCGGGTCATGGAGGTGCCTGTCAAGGTCATCGAGTCCGCGCCGGACGCGTCGGCATATCTGAAACATCTGGCGACGTTGCAGGGAGATTTTGACGCCGCGGGCGTTGCGCCGGCCGACGCGGATGTGATGCCGGTGCGACTTTCGTTTATTTCAAACGCAGCCGCCGACTTCTGGCGTTACGCGCAGGTCGGCGTGCGCCACGCCGAGCGCGAGTTCAACGCCGAATGTGACTTTCACATGCCCACCGGCGACCCGGCGGCCGAGCAGCGGCGGTTCGTCGAAACCGCGATCGCCAGGAAACTTGATGGTCTGGCGATCAGCCCGATCGATTCGGCAAACCAGATAGGCATGATCAACGAGGCCGCGAAGGTGATGCCCGTGTTCTGCCACGATTCGGATGCCGCGGACAGCGATCGCATGTGCTACGTGGGCACGAACAACTACAAAGCGGGTCACGAAGCGGGCAAACTGATCAAACAGGCGCTGCCCGACGGCGGCGACATCATGATCTTCGTCGGCAAACTGGACGCCCAGAACGCAATCGAACGCCGGCAGGGCATCATCGACGAACTCAACGACGTGCCGATGCCGTGATCGATTTGCCTGGTCCGCCACTGTGAACGCCGCGCGTTGTGGCGGGGGTCCCACGCCAGCAAACTTATGTCTGACCCACCACCGGTCCTGCTCGCCACCAACCTCACCAAGCGCTACCCCGGTGTGCTCGCGTTGCACAACGTCGGCCTGACGCTGCACAGGGGCGAAATTCTCGCGGTCATCGGCGAGAACGGCGCCGGCAAAAGCACGCTGATGAAGATCCTTGCCGGCATCGAACGCGCCGACGCGGGTGCGATCCAATTGGATGGCCGACCGACTGCGATCGAATCCGTCCGCGACGCCAGCGCGCACGGCATCGCACTGATTCACCAGGAACTGAACCTGACGGACAACCTGGACATTTCGGGCAACGTGTTCCTTGGCCGCGAACCGAGGCGGTTGGGGCGTGTTGGTTTGATCGATCGCAAACGCTTGCACGCGGACACACGCGTCGCGTTGAAGAAAGTGTTGCTCGACTGCGAGCCCTCCACGCCGGTCGCATTGCTGTCGCCGGGGCGGCGGCAACTCGTCGAACTCGCTCGCGTACTTTCGATGAATGCACGCGTGCTGATTATGGACGAGCCGACCAGCAGCCTCTCGAAGCGCGAGACAGATCAGTTGTTCGATGTGATGCGTGACCTTCGCTCGTGCGGCGTGAGCATCATTTACATTTCGCACCGGCTCGGTGAGGTGAGCGCCGTTGCCGACCGCGTGGCGGTGCTGCGTGACGGCTGCAATGCGGGTGAACTGTCACACGCACAAATCGATCACGACGCGATGATTCGGTTGATGGTCGGCCGCGACCTTGAGCAGTACTACCACGAGCCGACTCATGCGACCGGTGATTTGATGTTGCAGCTAAGTGCGCTGCGCGTCCCCGGCACGGACGAGCCTGTCTCGCTGTCGGTGCGGTGCGGCGAAATTGTTGGATT
>NZCH01000068.1 GCA_002688155.1 Phycisphaerae bacterium | reverse complement strand
CGGCGATCGCGTCCGCCGGCGGATGGCAGCACGACACGCTCACCGAGGATGTTGACCTGTCATATCGTGCGCAACTGGCGGGGTGGAAGTTCGTGTTCCTGCCACGTGTTGAGTGCCCGGCCGAGTTACCGCCGGAAATCAACGCATTCAAAGCGCAGCAGCATCGCTGGACGAAAGGCTCCATCCAGACCGCCATCAAACTGCTGCCCACGCTGTTTAGGGCGAAGGTACCGCCTCGCGTCAAAGTCGAAGCGTTCTTTCACCTGACCAGCCCGATGGTGTACCTGTATGTGACGTTGATGGTGCTGCTGTTTTACCCGGCGTATTACTTAAACCTGACGCCCTTTGAAGATGGGTCGCTCAGCGCGGTGCTGCTGGCCGCGACGCTGCTGGTCATGGGCACAGCGTCGGCGAGCGTCTTTTACATCGCCAGCCAGCGTGAGCAGCAACGCAGTGTCTTCAAGACCGTCCTGCAACTGCCTGTGCTGATGAGCATCGGCATCGGCATCGCCCTCAACAACGCGCGCGGCTGTATCGAAGCGCTCGTCGGACATCAGTCCCCTTTCGTGCGCACGCCCAAGTACAACACAACGGGCAATGACACACCCGGTCGCCGAACCGCGGTCGCTCCAACGCCATCCATCAAGATGTGGATGACGATTCTCGAACTGGGCATGGGCGTCTACACGACAAAGTGCGCCCGCCTGGCAGTGGACACTGAGACGGGCATCATCAGTGTGCCGTTTCTGGTCCTGTTTGCGGCGGGATACTGGTATGTGGGGCTGTCGAGCCTGTGGAGTCACATTCAGGCGTGGCGTGGGCTCAAGGTTGGAGCGGCGGCAGGCGCGGCGGTGTCATCGCCGTAAGCAGGCGTCGCGTCGCAGGTCGTGCCGACCGCCAAACTTACTGATCATCGATTGGCCACATGACGCCAGCCGTGAACCCGCCGTCGACACGCAGCACCTGGCCGGTCATGAACGCTGACCCCCTGGACGACAGGAAGATCGCCGTGCCGACGAGATCATCAACCTCGCCGAGCCGGCCCTGCGGCGTGTTGGCCTCGGCCCACGCACGCATGTCCGGGCGCGACCAGAGCTTTCGCGACAGGTCGGTGAGAATAAAGCCGGGTGCAATCGTATTGACGCGCACGCCTTTGTCCGCCCATTCCATCGCCATGCTGCGTGTCATCGATAACACCGCCGCCTTGGTCATCGCGTACGGCGCTACGCGCTTGATTGGCGCGTATGTGTTGAGTGAATCGACGTTGACGATCACACCGCCGCCCTGCCCGAACATCTGCTTCGCCACGGCAACGGCCAGAAAATACACGCCGCGCTGGTTGATGTTGTGGATGCGATCGAATTCTTCGGGCGTGTAGTCCTCCATCGGCATGCGCATGTTCACGCCGGCGACGTTTTGAAATACGTCGATCCGCCCGAACCGATCGATGACCTCGCCGACCAGAGTCTCGTTGTCTTGCTGTTTGGACACGTCGCCAACAATCGGCGTAACCGGGTTGTCCACCGTGCTGATTTCGTCGGCCGTGCGCTCGAGGGTTTCGCGATCGCGGCTGGACACAATCACAGTCGCACCGTGCTGTACAAAACCTTTGGCGATCGCCTTGCCGATACCGCGGCTGCCGCCCGAGACCAGCGTGACCAACCCCTGAACAGAAAACAAACCATTCGCATCTGTCATCATTTTGGGCCCTCGGACAAGTGAATATCGTTACCACCGGCTGCAACGGGCGTATAATCGGGTGTTGGCGCGCATGTCGCCTGGGAAACCGTGCATACCACAGAAGTTACCTGACCGGCCAGCCGATCGCAATGATATGAAAGGCGCGATGACACCCGTGGGAAAAGACGACACCCCCATCACGCCGCAAACACCTTCGGTCCCGGTGGCACCAGTTGACCCACCGGCGCCACCCATGCCTGCGGCGCCGGGCACCATACCCACGAACGAACAGCCCGTCACGGCGCCGTCCGAAGCCGTTGCATTTACCGCTGAGCATCAGACCGTGATCGAGGCCGCGCAGCTACGCGCAAAGAAGATTCGCAATGCAGCGTTCGTCGCCGCGTTCAACGGCTGGAGCACCGCGGTCTTCGCCGGGTTCACGTGCCTCTACGCCGTTGCCGCGCTGGCGTTTGGCAACCTCAGCGTCGTCGCGCTGGTGATCGGTGCCGGCCTGTCGATCGTTGCGTATAACGAACTGCGCGGACGGCGCATGCTGCAACAGTTCAACTTGCGCGGCCCGATCCTGCTGGGATGGAACCAAATCGGTTTCCTCGCGATGATCACCGTGTACTGCGCGTTTCGCATTTTCCAAACCCTCACGGGCGATGGCGAATATGATCAGACAATCAGGCAATCCCCCGAATTTGCCGAACTTCTCGGGCCAATTGATGGAATGGTGCAGTGGGCGTTTCTTGCCACGTATGCTCTGGTCTTTGTCGTCTCGGCCGTCTTCATGGGCGGCAACGCGATTTACTACTTCACGCGTCGCAAACACGTGCGGGCATACCTGAACGAAACGCCCGCGTGGGTCGTTGATTTGCTGCAGCGGACCGCGCGCTAAGCCGCAAGCGGCCTAACGAATAGCGCGCGTGGCCCACGGCATGGTGAAACTGTACGCGCCAGCGCTTATTTCGATCGCGACGCTATCACCTTCCGCGCTCACCGCGACCACGCCCTCGGCGTCGCAGACGGGCGTGTTGCCTTCACGCACATCATCTGCGGACGCAGCCGGGACGATGACCGTTGCGCATGTATTGGCGGGAGCCATGACGTCAATGGTGAATTGATCACCATCATTCCGCCACGCGCTTTCGATGCGGCCGTGAATTGAATCGTACGCCGCGCTGGTGTGCGTGATCCCGCTGCCCGGAAGCGGGCGCGGGTGAATCACGATGTGCCTGTAACCCGGCTGCGCTTCGTCAAGATCAATGCCAGCCATCTTCTGATACATCCAGCCGCCGACCGCGCCGAACGCGTAGTGGTTGAACGAGTTCATGTTCGGGTCCTGAAAGCCCTTTTCTTGCGTCCACCCGTCCCAGCGTTCCCAAATCGTCGTCGCACCATGCTTTATGGTGTACCCCCACGACGGGAAGGTGTCGCGCAGCAGCAGTTTGTACGCCAGGTCCGTACGGCCAATCACGGTAAGCACGTGCAACAGCATGGGCGTGCCCAAAAAGCCAGTGGACAGGTGCACATCGTGCTGTTCGAGCAACTCCACCAACCGGGCCGCGACGCTGGTTCGAACATCGCCGCCCACCAGATGAAACGCCAATGACAAAACACAGGCACACTGCGAATCTGCGACCGGCACGCCGGCCGGCGTGATGAACGTCTTGTTGTACGCGTCTTTGACCTGCGCGAACAGGTCGCCGTATCGCGCCTGGTCATCTGCGCGGCCCAGCACGCCCGCGATGCGCGACATCAGGTCGGCCGCGTGCGCGAAGAACGCGGTACCGAGCAGGTCTCTGGGCGTGTCGTCGTCGATGTTGAGCCAGTCGCCGTAACCCGTGTTGGGCCGAATGAAGTCGTCCGAGGTTTCCTGCAACCACGCCATGAATCGCAACATCGATTCGTAATGCTCCTCGAGGATGCGCCGGTCGCCGTAGCAGAGGTAAATGGTCCAAGGGCAAATCACACCCGCCTCGACCCACGCCGCGGAATGCGCGGCCTGGTACCCCAACGGGACCGTGTCCGTGTAAGCACCGTCATCGCACTGCGCGTCGCGCATGTCCTCAAGCCACTTCGTGTAAAACGCGCCACTGTCCATGTTGAAACATCCGGTGCGCACGAACACCTGGGCATCGCCCAGCCAACCCATGCGCTCGTCGCGCTGCGGACAGTCGGTCGGCAGTTCAAGGTAGTTGCCGCGCTGGCACCACACAATGTTGGACTGCAGCTGGTTGACCATCGGGTGCGAGCACTCAAACATGCTGGTCATCGGCAGATCGCTGTGCATGACCCGCCCGGTGACTGCGTCGACAGGCGGCGCCCCTGCTGCATCCGGCCAACCGCTGAGTTCCACGTAGCGAAAACCGTGAAACGTAAACGTGGGTTCGTACGTTTCAACGCCGCCACCGCTGCACGTGTATTTATCCACCGAAATCGCGCCGCGCAGATTCGTGGTGTAAATGTCACCGTCCGGCTCGAGTATCTCTGCGTGGCGCAGCGTGATGGTCGTCCCCTCCGGCGCTTCGACGCACAGTCGCACGACGCCCACCATGTTCTGGCCCATATCGAACAGGTACGACCCGTTGGGCGCCCGCGTGACGTCAACGGGCGTCAACTGTTGCGTGGTGCGCACGGGCGGCCCCGGGTGCGCGGATACCGGTAACCCATCACACGCCTGCATTCGAGGCGCAGTCCATGCGGTGTCATCGAAACCGGGCGCGCTCCAGCCATGCAACTCGCGCCGTGCATCGTACGTTTCACCCAGGTAGAAGTCGCCACTGACGTGCGGGCCGCCCATCGTCATACGCCACAAATCGTCCGTCTCGATTGTGTCGGTCGAACCGTCGTCGTAATCGACTATCAATTGGGCAAGCAGTTGCGGGGTCATGCCGCCCGTGTCGCGACCGTCGCCGCGGTTGTAGAAGCCGCAGTACCAGCCGTTAGCGAGTATCGCGCCAACCGCGTTGTCACCACTGTTCACCAGGCCGGTGACGTCGTATGTGCGATACCGAGCGCGCTTGTCAAAATCACTGCAGCCGGGATCGAAACGGTTTTTCGTCACCGGCTGACCATTGACAAAACACTGCGCGATGCCGCGCGCCGCTACATACAACCGCACACGGCGCGGCTTGCTCAAAATCGTAAACGCACGACGAAAATACGGGCACTGCGTGTACACCTCGCTCGTGTCGTCGTGCGCTGGCACAAGCCACTGACCATTGAATCCATCAGAAGTCAGAAGCCCCGTCTCCCACCATGCGGGATCGCTCCACGGTGACGATTCGCCGTTCGTGTCCCAGGTGCGTACACGCCAGTGATACGTTGTGCGCGGCGACAGCGCCGACCCTGCGTACTCGATGAACGCATTGTCGCTCGACGCGACGCGCCCGGTTGACCAGACGTTGGCCTCACTGTCGCCCCCGGAAGGCATCGCATCAACACTCGACGCCACCGCGATCTCGTAAGCCTCCTGCACGGCGCCGCGGCGGGCATCATCGACCTGCCACGACAAACGCGGACGCTGAACATCAATACCCAAAGGGTTCTCCAGGTACTCGCAGCGAAGGTTACACGGCGGACCGGGCACAGTATGCTCCTGTATCATCATGCAACGAACTCCGGTGAATCGGTGCCGTTGCCGGCGACCGTTCAGCAAGACTAATGTGGCGAGACCAAATAATCAATGAACAGCAGGAGGTATGACCATGACAGTATTTGCCCGCACCACAATCACGCTCGCAGTCGGTTGCATGTTCGCTGCCGGCTGTGGAACAATGTCCAGGCCATTTCCGCATGCCACGGAGTACCTGTGCCGCCGCGCCGACGGGCCGATCAACATCGATGGCAACCTCGATGACGCCGCGTGGCAACGCGCTGGCGTGCTGACCTTTGTCGTGCCCGGCACATTCGACCGACCGCAATCGCCCGCGGAAGGGCGCCTCCTTTACGACGACACGTATCTCTACATTGCGTTCAAGTCGGATGACAAGGATGTCTGGCACGTCAACACGCAGCGCGACGACAAGACATGGCTTGAGGATGTGGTCGAGGTGTTCTTCAAACTCGACGACAACCAGAGCCCGTATTACGAGTTCGAATTCAACGCTATCGGCGTGATCTGGGACGGATTCATGTCGCGCCGAGGCGCGGCCGGTGACGTCAGGCGATGGAATCAGTGGAACAGCGAAGGCCTGCGCGTCGCAACGCGCGTGCAAGGCACGCTCAACCACTGGCAGGACCACGACAAATCATGGACTTGTGAAGTCGCGATCCCGCTGAGCGACCTGAATGTACCCGTCGGCCGAACAGCTCAGTCAGGCGATCGATGGAAGTTCCACCTTGCGCGATATGATTATTCGACGCACCTCGAAAAGGGGCGTGAACTCACATCCACCGCGCCGCTGCGCGCCGCAGACTTCCACCACTACGAAGACTACCAGTCGCTCGTGTTCGAATGAGCGTGCGTTGAAACAGGGTCAGCTCAACTCTGCACGTAATGCGCGCACGAGTTGATCGACATGGTCGGCCGTGTTGTAAACGTGCGAGGAGATGCGAATTCCCTTGAGTGCCGGGTGGCTCAGCACCTTGACCACGATGCGATGCCGATCGTGCAATCGCCTGGCCAGGCCAGCGTGATTCACCGATGGCGGTAATCGAAGGGTCACCAGTGGCGACGCGAGTTGCGAACGGCCAGGGCTGGCAACTTCTACGTTTGGCAGCGCAGCGCACCTTGCATACAGATCGTTACGCAGTGTCATTGCGTGCTGCGCGACACGCTCGACCCCTTTGTCTCGCATAAAATCAATCGCGGCGCCCATGCCGACAATGGCCGGCAAATCGCGCGTACCGCTCGCTCCCGTGTATACACGCATGCCCTGCGCCAGCATCATTGGCGCGATCCGGTCCTGAACGTCTTTGCGCAGGTACAGCAGCCCTGTGCCCATCGGCGCGAGCAGCCATTTGTGGGCGCTGGTCGCGTACGCGTGGCATCGAAGATCACGCATATTCACGTGCATCGCGCCCGGCCCCTGTGCGCCATCGACAATCAGCAGACAGTCGTGCGCCTCGGCGAGTTGAGCCAGATGTGTAATCGGAAGTTTCATCCCAGTGGTATACGTCACGTGGCTGACACTGATGACTTTCGTTTGTGGTGTGATCGCGCGTTCAAAGCGGCGCATGATTTCGTCGGCATCGTTCGCGGGCACCGGCAGCGTGACGTCATCGATGCGTACGCCGCGGTATTTCTGAACGTGCCGCCAACACAGCGACCCGCCGGCGTGTTCGTGGTCCGTGGTCAACACGGCATCACCCGGTTGCAGGTTGATGCCCTGTGCAACGAGGTTCATGCCTTCGGTGGTGTTGCGTGTGACGGCCAGTTCGTCAACGCCGCATGCCAGATAGTCGGCAGCGGTCGCGAGCGCCCGCTCGGCTTGTTTGAGCACCGGCCCCCACGCTTGCACCACCGGATCGGATTGCACGTCTCGCCACGCGCGCATCGCCGCATCGAAGGCACTCACAGACGTCGGACCGAGTGAGCCGTTGTTCATATACACCAGATCGGGCGGCAGCATGAACTCGCCGGTCCCGCGCTTGATCATCGATGTGATCGCACCTTCGGCGGGCGCACCTGGTTCATGGACGTAGGCGCATGAACTGATCGCGCCGCCAGCGCTGAGTGCGGCGGCCCCGGCGCCCATTGCGCCGATGAATGTGCGGCGTGACAAGCCGAGTTCAGGTGCACTTTCGGTGCTACCACTACGCGATGTTGGGGGCTCGCCGGGCATGAAGCGCCGCCTTTCCCAGAACCATATTCGACCTGACAGACCGATCACGCCGCCGAACGCGCTTCACGCGCAGCGCGCCGGCGTGACGCGATGCGGCGAATCGTTTCATCGGCGATGACACCCACAAGGATCGCCACACCGATCACCGCAAACTCAAGCTGCGTTTGCACACCGATCATATTAATCGCGTTGTACAGCACGCGCACGACCGCCGCGCCCAGCACGACGCCGAGAATGCTGCCCGCCCCGCCCCGCAGACTGCACCCGCCTAGCACCGCCGCCGCAATCGCATACAACTCGTAAAAATTGCCCAGACTCGACGGCTGCGCGGAACCAAGATCCATCGCAAACAGCATGCCCGCGCAGGACGCGAGAAGACCACAAACGACGTACGACACGATCACCACGCGGTCGGTGTTGATGCCGCTGTACCGCGCTGCCGTTTCGTTGTTGCCCAGAGCGAACAGGTATCGACCGTACACCGTCAGGTTCAAGTACCCGGCGACGATCACCGCGATAACCAGCATGATGACGAACGGCACCGGCACCGGCACCCACCCAACGCCGGGCACGGGCACGGAGCCGAGCGTTCCGGACGCGAGAGTCCGGAGTCCTTCGTACCCGCCGCCAAAGCCTTGTGTCCCGTCGCCGGTGATCCAACGGGCGAGGCCTCGATAAATGAACAGCCCGCACAACGTCACGAGAAACGGCTGCAATCGCAACTTCGTCACCATGAGTCCGTTCGACAGACCGATCGCCGCGCCGATCAGCAGCACAAGCGGCACCGCCAGCAGCGGCGGCATCCCCGCGCGCACCAGCAACATCGGCAGCATGCAACCGGTCATGCCGATCACCGATCCGACGGACAAATCGATGCCGCCCGAGATGATCACCATTGCCTGACCGATGCTGATAATCGCGTACAACCCGACCCAGCGCAGATTATTCTTCAGGTTGACAGGCGTCAGGAAACTGTCCGACAACATCGCCGTGACCACGATGATGATGATGAGCAGACCGAATATGCCCAGGTTCTTCTTCACCATGCGTTGTGGTCGCCTCGCTGTTACCCGTCGTGTTGCCGTATGTGATCACGCGGCGCTGCCGGTCGCAAACCGCATGACCTGCTGTTCAGTGATTTGTTCGCGCGTCAGTTCGCCGGCGATGCGGCCCTGGTGCATCACGAGCGTGCGGTCGGCCATGTGCAGCATTTCTTCCATCTCGCTCGATGCGAACAGGATCGCAGCGCCCTGCTGCGCCAGCTCGCGCATGAGCGTGTAGATTCCCTGCTTGGCGCCCACGTCGACGCCGCGTGTCGGCTCGTCGAGTAGCAGCACCGTTGGCGATAGCGCCAGCCACCTGGCCAGAACGACCTTCTGCTGATTACCGCCGGACAGGTACTGCACCGGCTGCGTCAGTGTCGGCGTGCGCACGTCCAGTCGCTCCGTCATGCGCTGCACCAGTGCGCGCTCATCGCTTTGGCGCACGAAGCCGGCGCACTGATAATCGCGCAACGACGCCAGCGACACGTTGTGTCGCACGGCCATTTCAAGGACCAACCCCTGCTTCTTGCGGTCTTCCGGAACCAGCGCAACGCCGGCGCGGATCGCGTCCAGCGGGCTCGAAAGTCTCACGACGCAGCCGGCGATCGCGACGCGGCCGCTGATCGCGCGATCAATGCCGAACAAACATCGAAGCAGTTCCGACCGCCCCGCGCCGACCAGTCCGGCT
>NZCH01000067.1 GCA_002688155.1 Phycisphaerae bacterium | reverse complement strand
GCCCGGCAAACGCACGCTTGTGTCCCGGGGCGGGACTCTGCAACACCGTCGCGCCGAAGCTGTCGGTGTACGGCCATTTGCGTGCACCGTAGTAGTTACCGTTCGCCGAGTAAGCGCGCCATTGCGATGTCGGCAACACGTGCAATACACGCGCGCCGGGCCTGCTGGGGCGCACGATCAAACTCGTGCTCCGTTTGCCGACACGCACGCGATATACACCGCTGCACAGACCGCGTGACGGCAAGGTTACCTCGGTCACCGGTTCGCGCAGCGGCACGTTGCGGTCGACCAGTACCGCACGATCGCCCCATGCGCGTTCGACGCACACCGACTGCGATCGCGTCCGCTTGCCCGCGGGTAAGACGAACAGCTTCGCCGGACGACCTCGCGCAACGGACAGTTCGTCGAGCGCAAGGATCGGCGCCACGTGACGAAGCGCATCGGTTCGACCACTTAGCTTCAAGGCCGCGACGAGGCCCTGGGCCCACCAGAAACGCGGCGCCTTGGGCCGATATGCGATCCAGTGCACGCGGTGCACGAGCGCATCACGATCTCGCGGGCGGGTCTGCGTGAACATCGTCAAAAGAAACGGCGGCCGTTTGCTGCCACTGGCGAACCCGATCTGCAGGCGTAATGGCGTCACCGTTTTGGGAACGACCAGGCCCACGGCGACATTGTGCGCCGGATCATAGAACAGCACATGCTTGTGCCACGTGCGCAGCACCCAGCCGTCACACTGCTGCGGGTCCATTCGGTGATAGAAGTACGCCGCCTCGTTGCCGTCGTCGGCGCGCGGAAACTCGATCAGTGATGTGCCGTGCAGATAAAAGCACTGCTGAAATGACCGCGACAGTTCCCACTCGTGGTGGACACCAAGCCGCGAGAGCCGCGGCGGACCCGTCCGTGGGCCGGGCGCTCTGGGCGGCGTGACACGGTGCGCGATCTGCAGCATGTCGATCCCCGCGCGGCGGCTGGCATGACATTGCAAACGCAGCGCCCGCACCTGCGGATGGTCGTCAAGCGATCGGCCGGTGCGCGTGTTGTCAAAAGCGTTTAGATCAACAACGCCGCCGGCACACTGCAACCACGCTTCGGCGTTGTGCGCGGACCGCGCCAAAACCGCCCGGCGTGTCCCACCACCGTGCCAGTAAATCTGTTTGAGCCGATGCCCCAGGTCGGCTTCCAGCCCGCGTGCCGAATTGCCGCCCCGGTCGCGAAGTTGTGTTGAACCGCGTTGCGATCGATTCAATTGAACGGCACCTGAAACAGTTCGGGCTTGTTGATCATGTCGTCAAAGTACTGGTAGTCGCCATGGCTGTCCGCCCAGGCGACATTGCCGCCCAGATCGTGGCGGATTGCAAACCGGTAGAAGTCAGGCCGATCATCGACAAGGTAACCGCGCAGACCAGGCATCCCCCCACCGTAGGTCTCACCGATCACCACCATGCTCGAAGGTGAATTGATTTGCGTGGTCCGCCAGCGGTCCGGAGGGACCACACCGGAGGGGCCGGGAATACCGTGATCTCCGAGCATGTAATTCCAGCCGTACGAAATCTCCGCTCCGTTGGCGAACAGCGGGCTGTCGTCATACGACCAGGTGGACGAATCTTGCGTTGGACAACGGAACATTTCCTTGGGTGTGCTCAGGTACTTGGTCTGGCCGGCGGGTTCGCCGCTGTAGTGGTGCAGCTTCTTGAACCAGTAGAACTCACCACCGCCCGGCTCGCGGCCGTGCATCAACAACCAGTCGTTGTGGTCCAGTGCATACATCGGCACGGTGATGCCGATGCCGCGGAGCTGTGCCAGGCACACCAGCTTCCGTCCCGCCTCCTTGGCGGCGCCCAGCGACGGCAACAACAGGCCGATCAGCAGGCTCATGATCGCAATGACTACAAGCAGTTCGACGAGTGTGAATCCCGCTGCGTGGTGACGCCGCGGTACCGCATTTCGAAGTCGCTGATCATCGCAGGTGCACATCAGGCGTCAACCTTCACGGCCGGGACATGACGACAAACGAGCCATAACCGATTGTAGGTTTGCACCGTGACGCCCGCAAGCATTACCGTTGCAAATGTTGCAGGAAGATTGGATCAGGCGGCCGGACCGGGGGGCGTGATGGCCGTTGACGATATCCCGGCGGCCCCAAACTCCGACGTGAAAGGTACTGATGCCCACGACAAACCGACGATCAAGGATGGTCACTGTTCTTCGTGACCATCAATTTCATAACGTGATTTCGCCCAAGGATCATGACCGGTTGTCGCAGGCGGTATCCGTTGACGGTTACATGTGGCCTGGGAACACGGCGCCCATATCCTGCTCAAGTCGCTTTATGTTCCAGCAGGCAGATCGCGTCTGTGCAAGAGCTGCCGTGATCAGGGACGCCACCGGGCAGCGAACGCGAATACTGCGGGCAACGATACGAACGGAGTCATTCAACATGGCGGCCAGTCGCCTGCGGTTGTGCCCGTGGACCGGCGACCGCCGCCTGGAGCATCATCGTCGTCGGAGCATGAGACCGACGATCGGCATCACCGCCAGCATGGCCGTTGCGGGCTCGGGAATCACTGCCTCGCGGAAGAGGATCGTCACGTCCGTGCCGGCGCCAGTGAATGCGCTGCTGGTGTTGAGCAGAGTCAGCTGACCGTTCGCCACGTCGTACGTCTGGAGTTGCGCGCTGCTGCCAAGGTCGCCACCGCTCCAGAGCACGGCGATTTCGTCCAGGCCATCTCGATCGATGTCACCGGTCTCCACCGCCACGGGCATACCCGTGCCCGACACGTACCCCAGGTAGCTGCCGTCGTGGTCAAACAGTTCGAGGTATCCGATGGCGCTGCCGTCGTATTCAACCAGGGCGACCAGTTCGTCGAACGCGTCGCTGTCGAAGTTGCCCGCGGCCAGTGCGACCTGGAAACCGTTTCGCGTCGGTGTGTTGTACAGGATGTCAGTGATCGAGGGAGCGTCGGCGTCCGCAGAGCGAAAACGTGCCCGGCCCTTGTTCGCACAGCACAGTTCCTCGATGCCGTAGACGAAGTTGGTCGCCGTACCGTTCTTGCTGAAATTCCCCGCGACAACGGCGTTCCAGTCTTCATCAAGCCGATTGGGCGTGTCTGCAAGGCGTGTGCCATCGTTGTCGTACAGGATGGCTTCCTGCTCGAGAGGATCACCTGACGAAGCCGCCGCGTTGCGGATGACGATGATCTCGTCGCTCGGGTCACTATCGAAATTGCCGACCGCCAGATCCTCAAGCTGACCGCCCACCTCAGGTGAGGTCTCGATGTTCGTGCTGTTTTGGTTGCGCAGGTCAGTGTAGATGCGCAGTTCCGCAGAGTGTGGATCCCCCGCCGTGCCTTCTTCGCGGATATTGGTGACGACCACGTCCGGCTGGCTGTCGTTGTTCACATCACCGATGTCGATCGACGAAAACCGACCGGTTGGGTTCTGCGTGTCAAAGTACTGGTTCAACTGGTTGAACTCGTACAGGAAGATTTCACTGTAATCGTAGTTGGCGCCGGCGCCTCGTTCGTTCGCGGCGACGGCGATCTCGTCGATCCCGTCACCGTCAAAGTCGGCGGCCGCCACACCGCGAAAGATGCGGTTGGCCTTGTTCTGTGAATCCTGGATCCCGAACGGCGTCAAGTCGGGCGCGTGATAAAAAATCTCCGACTCCGTCCCGCGATCCGTCGATGACACGATCCCCACCGGAATCGGCAGAGGCGCCGCCGTCGCGACGGTCACAATCAGGCCAACCACGATACCGACAACAAAGGGCACCGCCAACCTGGCGTTGCGGGTCATTCGCACGGTCGTCGTCGCCTGTCCGTTGGTCTTCTTCGCGTTCATCGTCGTTTCTCCATTAACCGGTTCGGTGTTTGATTCGCTCGGATTCAAGTATGCCCCACAATTGGGCTCAGGCCAGCCGATGCGTGGGAATGTCCCACATTTCGGTCTGCCACGTCAGTACTTACAAATACCGTGCCAATGGCCGCTATTCGGCTGGTGGTGCCAGCTGAATAATGCACAAGTGCATTGGTAAAAATAACTTAAGAGTATTACGCAGCTGTTGAAGTGCCCAGAATCACTTATTTATTATCGGACTAGCAGAAATGGCTAGCCTATTTGGTGGCCAGAAATGGGGTTTGAGGCCACCGCCTGGGCCGCCATGATTCACACGGATCAGGCATCCACGCGTGAAACAGGGGCGGAGCAGCGGTTCACAGTCAAACCAGCCGGCCGGCATCGTGTCGCATGCCGTTGAATGTACAATCAGCAACACACGTGCGGAATTTGATGGTAAGAGCGTCGAGCACTGTATTTTGGTGAAATATCGCTGCCGGATTGTGCATGCCTGTTTTGTGCTGGTGACCCGAATGCCCGGACATCCCCCCGAACAACACCCCGGACATCCCCGCCGCTTCGCGTCGTTGGACGCGGTACCGCGTGCAGCCGCAGCACTACCGCTACGCGCTGCGATCGTTCTGATCGCCATCGCGTTGATACAGCACGCGGCCGCTGCGGAACCGGTCGAACTGCTGGTAAACGGGTCGATCGAGGCCGTCGGGGCCGACGGGTCGCCCACTGGGTGGTCGCCCAGTTCTCTGCGAGGCGGTCAGGGCGCGTGGACGGTGGACACGCAGGTGAAACACGACGGCGACCGTGCACTGCGGATCGACAGGACGAGCAAGCCCGGTTCATGCCATTGGGCGTCCGACAGTATTGAACTGGCCATTGACCAGGAAACCGAAGTTGCGTTTTCGGTCTGGGTCAAGGCCGAGGATGCAACCTATATCACCGCCGTGGTCGAGGTGCAAAGCGACACTGAACGGTACTTTCAGTACATCACGCCCTTCATCATTAGTGGATCGGGCTTCTTCGACTGGAAACACTACAGCACCTCGCTGACACTCAAGCCCGGCGGCAGGTATGCCCGGATATTTCTGCGACTCCCTGCCACGGGTACCGTCTGGTTCGACGACGTGCGGCTGACAGCGAGCCACGACATTCGAGCGGGCTCGCGTGATGTGGCTCAGTCCACGTCGCGCCCCGCGCCCGATGCGAGCACGCCCTCAGATCCGAACAACCTGGACTTTCGCAACCTCATTCGCAACACGCGCATGGCCGGGCACTGGGCCAAAGGCGACCTGCCTCCCGGGTGGTCGATTCATAACCCCGCCGATCGTGAAGCACATGCGAAGGTGAGTTGGGCGCAAAATGATCCGCGCCCGGGTTTCTACGCGCTGCAACTGCAGTGGCTCGGAGGCGGGCGCTACATCGCCGTGGTGCCGGAAACGGTCAAGTCCATCGCGGGCAATCGGCCCATGAAGCTGGTTTGTTATCCGCGAACACACGACGGTGGCCGGGCGATGTTGATCGTCGAGTGTCTCAATGACGCGGGACAGGTCATCCAGGAAGACCGCTCGGCGGTCATCGAAGATGCGGATGATTATGTCACCCTGAACCTTGATTTTGTTACGCATCCGCAGACCCGCGGCGTGCGCATCTACTGCGCAAACATAGGCGTCGGCAGCGTCTGGTTTCACTGGGTCACGCTCGAGCCCGATGCGGGCGCGGTCTTCGACACGGCGACCTTTCCGTTCGCCGTGTCCTGTGAACCGGCCGAGGGCAATCGTTTCTGGAACAACGACCAGGCCGTGCTGCACAGTTTCATCGACAGCCCAACGAGCGTGAGTTTCATGTTCTGGGGCGACAAGACCCGGCTGGACAATCCACGGCTGATCCTCGAAGTGCCGCAGGGCATCACGATTCCCGAGGCGTTCAACCAGGAACTGCGTGCGCCGGTCAACCATGAAAATGCGGCTTTCACGACCGAAGCGTGCACGCGCAACAACGAACCCCATGTGCGGTATGTGTTTTCCGATCCAGCGGTGCTCAGGCGATTGCGCGTCAGCCCATACACACACAACGGCCTGACATTGTGCTTCGAGCCAAATCGATTTGCAAAAGGCAGCGAACACATTTTCTACTACTACCTGAGCAACGGTGCCCAGGTCACCGCAGCGCGCCCCGTAACCTTAAAAATCCTCCCGCCCCTGGCGAAGACGCCCAACCCCAGACGGTTCGACGCCCATCTCTGGACGGTGGATGACATCAACTTTCGCGACATGCAATTGGTTGAGCGCATCGTGCACAAGTATGAGGAGGCAGGCCTGGCGGGACGGGTCCGCTGGCATGAGAATCACCCTCAGGTCATTCGCATTGATCGGCTGCTCAAGGAGCGCGGCTGGTTCCTGTTCGACCAGGGTGGTGACCATGCCTTTCATGAGTCGCTTTTCCCCGCCATCGACGGCGACGGCAAACCCTCGAGCCGGTGGTATTGCCCGTCGTTCGTTATCTCCGATGAAGCGTTCTACCGCGACAAGATTGTTCCCAGCCTCCAAAGGCAGATCACGGACATAGGCATTGAGGACGGCGAATTTATTTACCTGGACTATGAGCCCGGCAGCATCTGCACGAAGGTGTGCTTCGACGAACGTTGCCGCCAACTGTTCGCAAAGCGTTTCGACATCCCCCTGGACAACATCAGGACGCGGCGCGACATTCTGATGAACCACTCCAGGCAATGGGGCGAGTTCTGGGCGTACCTGTGCGACGAAATTATTCGGCTGCACGTCAAGGCAGTCAGTGAAGTCAACCCGACGATCGGACACGCGATGTACGGCTATCACCTGCCGTTCGACAACCCGCAGGCGACCGCAAACCAACTGTTCAACAGCCCGTTGGATACGAGGATGAATCAGAAACACATGGACCGCCTGCTGCTGAGCTTTTATTACACCATCGGCGTTGAAGCGATCGAGGCGATGGATCAGAACGTCCGGCACCTCGACAAGCCGGTGTACATGATGCCGTTCATGGCCAGTACGTTTCCCATCTGGGCGAACAATTTCCCCGACGACCTGCTTCTGTCGCCCGCGGCGATGCGGACACAGGTCCACGCCGCTGCCGCCAGCGGCGCCACGGGCATCATTCCCTATCACGGCCGACTGATGGATGCGAAATATTTTCAGGCCATCGACCGTGCGATGATGGAGATCGCAGCAGTTGAGGATTTCTATTTCGACGGCAAAGCATGCCACGACCGAATCACCGTGCAACGTGATGACGACGGCGAATCGCTGTATGCTCAAGTCGGCCAGCCGTTACTTGGCAAGGATTGGCGAAAGTCCGTCGCATGGCGCGCCCACGAACTGGATGGACAGGTTCTGCTGACGCTGTTCAACTTCGATCATGACCACGCTGCAGGAATCAAGGTCGATATGGATGGCGCGTCCTTCACGCTGTCGGATCCCGTCAGGCGCCGACCTGCCACGGATGAACCGGTCCAGGCGGCCGACCTGAAATTTTTCATCCCGCCAAACGACGTCAGGCTCCATGTCCTGCGACCAGTCGGAGAAGACCATTGAGCACTTACAGGATCGCCATGCTTCAGTGCGAATATGAGCAGCGGCATGAGTGCCACAGTTATCACTTTGCACCGTTCATGGACGATTGCGATCCGATGGTGCTCAGAGAGGTCTGGCCCAGCAGCTATCAGTATCACACGGATGTGGACCACCCCGACGAGTTAGCTAACATTGAGAAGATTGACGGCTTTGAGATTGTCAGCGTTTGGGACGTGCAGGGGCGGGCGCGCGGCGAGAAGTTTTCGCAATTTGTCAGACGCCGACCCGTGGTGTGCGACACCATTGAGCAGGCGATTGATGGTGTGGACGCCGTATTCCTGGCCGACGGCGGTGGTGACGGCTCAAAGCATCTTCAGTGGGTGACGCCGATATTATCGCAAGGCATCCCGGTATTTGTCGACAAACCACTCGCAGACACGTACGCGCGCGGCAAGGCGATCGTTGACATGGCCAACGAACATGGCACGCCACTGCTGAGCGCCTCGATTCTTCAATACGTGGATGAGATCAATCACTTTCGTGCGTCGTGGTCGCGGATCGGTCAGCCGGGTCTGGCGGTCATCAGAGGGGTCGGCCCCAGTGAGGGAGCGGTGGTGCACGGCTTGGCGCTGATGCACGGGCTGTTCGGCCTCGGCGTCGAATGGGTCGAGGCGATGGGCGAGTTGTCGCGCGAAGTGATGATGATGCAGTACCCTCAAAGCCCACAGGTCGTGCTGCTGAACACGAGTTACAACACATTCGACTGGTTTTCGTGCGAAGTCTGGGCCCAGGGTAATCGCACGAACCCGCCGCGCAAGATGTACATGCGTTCCGAGACGATCGGCGACCCCGAATTTCTGCCCGCGTCGCACCGGATCGTCACGCTGTTCAAACAGATGCTCGATACCGGTAAGCCACCGGTATCGTACGACGCACCGCTGGAGCAGGCGGCGCTACTCGATGCCGGCAAGCGCGCGCATGAGACGCGACAACGCGTCTACCTCAAGGACATCATGACGGATCGCGCATGATGTGATCAGCGCCATGAACGACGGAATGATTCAGATTCGGCCGCGTTACTACCGACTATTTACCGATGACGGTGTCGAGCCCGCGGAAAAGAGCTATAGATACGCGACAAGGGACTACGCGGCCCGCACCATGTCGCTGCGCGACTGCACGACCGGCATCGAAACACACGAAACGCAGCGTGACATGACCTGCACGCGAGGCGCGATCGCGACCTGCGAAATGATCGGCACGTATTCAATGACCGGCGATGAACTGATCGAAGCACTCTCGGGCACGTCAGAACATGGCTAGACCCTGCCCGTC
>NZCH01000066.1 GCA_002688155.1 Phycisphaerae bacterium | reverse complement strand
GTCGGCGGCGAAGCAGACCCAGACCGCCCATGCCCAGCAGCGACGCCATTGCCGGTTCGGGGAGGACCGGGGCCGTTGCCTTCAAGGTGATCGTGTCGACGAACTCTCCGGGGCCGCCGCCGCCGTATTCCAACTGGACGGAGGCAATCTGGTCTGTAATACCAGCCAGCGTGGCGAAACTCACGAAGTCGCCGCCCCCGCCGTAATCCCGCCAGAGGACATCCGTGCCGCTGACAGTCGATACCGATCGCAGGTCCAGCGTTCGTGGAAGGACGTTGGGAAGGTTCAGTGAGGTGCTGGTACCGTCGTCGTCTTCCGCGACGAGCGTGACCCCACCCGCGTCGTCGCCTGACATCCTGATCCTTACTTCGACATCGCCGAACTGGTCAATAATCACGCCGCTGTGGCTCGCCGTGGAATTGTTGAAAATGTGGCTTACGAAGTCGAAAACGATCAACGGATTGGTTGCGTCAATTGTGTGGTTCCCGCCCGAGAGAGCTCGTCTTTGCGTGTTCCCGGCAGCATAGTCTCGTCCCGCGGAATTTCCGCTGTCAATCGTCGTCGCGGAGACTTTGACGATGTTGTCAAACCCGGAGCCGACCTTGTGCCACGAGTCTGTTGCCAGGCCCTGAATCGGCGTCCCGGGTGCCTCATCATCGAAGTCTTCGGAGAACAACAGAATCGACGCCTGTGTCATCAACGGTAGCAGCAGTGTTGCGATGAAGGCCAGCGTCAGGGCGGCGACAGTTGTCTTAACGTTCGAGTGGGTTGTGCTTGTCATCTTCATCGTACCTTTCTCACCGGGGGTTTCAGGGGTCTGTTCAAGGGGATTGACTTGAGTTCGGTTCGCGTTCATCTTCTTGCTGGTCCTTCTCTTTCTTGTTCTTGAGTTCTCACACTCCGCCTGCCCTGGCCGACTCTCGGCAATCGCAACAGGCTGGTCACTGTGGCCGTGTGAACTGTTGTCAGTGACGGCTACGCTTGACCAACGTGCAACCACCGTGCCGGACCCGTCTGCAAGTACAGGACGGACCTTGCGGAAAATTGATGCAATGACAGTAAATGAAAGTACTTGCAGTTCAAACTGACCGTGATATGTATACTTATAACCGTCCCATAACTAAGAATAGTTATCGGACTTACCAAAATGGCTAGCCGTTTTAGCCCTCGGAATTGGCGATTGCCAACAAGGCCGTGCGCCTGCCCAGGGCGCATTGTGCCCCCCGGCCCCCCGAAACCCCGGCCCCGCCCCGTCCCCGCGCAAGGCCCCGAACACCGTGCCGCGAGGCCAACGAAGCCGCCGCGCCACGATTAAGCGGCGCTAACCTGCTGGTAAACCATAATTTGCGTTAATCCCTCTTAAGGTCTACCCGCGCAGGCAGCGTGAACAACCGCGCAGATCGGGGATACACTGGTTTACCGTCGCAAGAACCCTGCACAATCCGTGTAACCGCAGCCTGTCACCGGCGCAGCTTGCGCTTTTTCGCGATTCCCAGGTTCTTCAACCGTTTGCCAAACGCCCCGGCAATCACTGGATCACAATCACGGGACAGAAACTGCTCGCGCGTGAGGAACCCGGGTCCGATGACTCACACATGCAGGACCACGCAGAGGCAGGCCCACCACTGTCAATCCCATGAGCTTCAGCACGCTCACGCTACAATCATCATTTTGAACATCCTGCCGGGCGAAAGCCGCGTGTAACAGTTTTCACGCCGCTTCGTTCGGCGATGTTCCCGGCGGTGAGGGTGTCCTGAGAATGAGCAACTCACACGATTTTCTGACGCGCCATACCCTGGACGCGCTGCCACAATGGCAACGCGAATTCTGGGCACCCGTCACGCAGAATCTGGTCGCGGAGTATTGCTGGTATCCGGACATGTACTACAACACCGACCGCGCCACGCAGACAGCAGCACGACCGTATGTCGTCATGGTCGACGGCCAGCCGTTTCACTATTTGCCCGCCAATGCGGTCGAGTACAACAACTGGGACGTTTTGGACGACGGCTCGCTGCGACGTCAGCCCAATGTACCCAACGTACACTGGCGGTGCGTCTCACGCGGATTAACGGATGGGATCGCGCATGTGGTGAAACAGCTTCATGACAAGCGACTCGAAGAAGCCGGCAAGTTTGCCGGAGCGCTCTTTCACATGATCCAGGACGCAGGGTCGGGCATTCACGCGCTCGAAGGGGTGGACGGCACCGACGTCGCCTTGCTGGACCGGCTTCTGCGGCCGCCGACGGATCGGCCCGACGCACTTGCGGGTACCGTTGTACGGCGTGATGATGCGATAGCGTTTGAATGGGGTGATTTCACGCCGACGCTCCTGGGGACAACCGTCAGCGAAGCGGTGTTTCGTTTTTACACCGTGATGTGCACGATGACGCGCACGAACCGGTTTGAACTGGTCCCGTTCGTTCAGCATATTTGGCGGGACGAGGATGACCAGGCAAACGCATGTATCAGCCGCATGAATCGGCGTATTTGCGCGGTCACGGCCGACTTCTTATACACGCTGACCTGCATGGCATGCGACCGGTTTGAGCCCGCCGATCTGCAATCGCTTTCGAGTGTGGACATGGTTGAACTCGAACCGATCCACCGCCCATACTTTTTGCCGGGCTATGAGGCCAGCCCGCTCGCCGCTGACCACAACATCGACGCGGAGGGTCGTAAGGTACCGCTTGAGTTGTCACTGCCCGGCGGCACGCGCACGTTCGAGCGCGGCATCGGCACCGGATGCCACGCCGAGTACGTGCTTGCGTATGATCTGCCCGCAGGGGTGTACGAATATTTCCGCGGGTGTGCCGGCCTCCACGCCAGGCTGGGCAGGCAGGGCGCGATCGACGTCGAAATCCGCATCGGCGGGCGACCGATTCACAACGAACATTTTGATGATTCGCACCCCGCGACCGAATTCGAGTTGCCCGTGATCGGCGGAGGCATGCTCGAGCTTTTCGTTCGCGACGCGACAGGCGAATGGTCGAACCCGCACAACCACGTGGTTTGGGCCCAGCCGCGCCTGATACGTACCCCCGTATAAGCAAGCGGATGCGTTTCCCCCTGCCGGCATGTGCCGATACACTGCGGCCCACATTACCGCGACGCGGTGCTTGACCTGGTAATTCCAAGGGAACGTTGCTCGATGCCCTCCATCACCGATCAGATCGTCTGCCCATTGCAGGAGACAGGGCCCGGGAACCTTCGTAACAGTGAAGGCGACGTCATCGAACTCCGTGACGGGCGGCTGTACCTCGCCTATTCCCACTTCTACGCCGATGCGGACGATTTTGGTGCCGGTGACATCAGGGGAAAGACCTCGGAGGACGGCGGCGCGACGTGGTCACCGCCCTTCATGATTCAGCCCAATACGGCGCGGTACAACTCCGGCCGGCTGGCGCTTTGTCGCCTGCCCGAGATTTCCGACGGTTATCAGAAGAAGCCCGATTTTCTGGCGCTGGTCTACGTCGATCTGAACGATTTTTATCACTGCCAGACACTTATGAGAACCTCGATCGATGAGGGACAAAGCTGGTCGTCACCGGTTCAGATCAACGATACCGGCACGCTCGGGCACATCTGCCAGCGGGGCAACACCGTGCTTGTCCTCAAGAGCGGACGCATCCTCGTGCCGGTGTACGCGATGTTTGGCGGCCTGTGTGCAAGTTTCATGTACTACAGCGACGATCGCGGCAACACGTGGCAGCGAAGCCTGGGCGAAATCGCGCTGGACGTGACGGACGATGGACTGCGATTCGCCACCGCCGACTTCGAAGAGCCGGCGGTGGCCGAACTGCGCGACGGGCGGCTGCTGTGTTTAGGCCGAACACGTATGGGACAGCTTTATCAGAGCTTCTCAGAGGATGCCGGGATCACATGGTCCAGGCCGGAACCGACAGGGCTCGCGTCGAGCTATTCGCCCGCGGCACTCAAGACCATCCCCACCACCGGCGATCTGGTTTGCGTCTGGAACCAGGTGTCCAGCCAGGAGGTCGTCGATGGCCTGGGCCGCATGAGGATCTCCTGCGCGGTGAGCAAAGACGACGGCAAGACATGGACGCACTTTCAAAACGTCGAATCACTGGACGACACGACTCGCATCAAGCCTGAACCTGGCACAACCGACGCGGTCAGCGAGTTGCACGCACTCAAGGAGCGTGCATTCCTCAAGTCAGGCTCGACCCGCACGTCCTACCCCGAATCCATAACGAGCCGGTACCCACGCTGGCCGGGTTTTATTCACAATGACTACCCTTCGGTTTCGTTCACGCGATCCGGCAACGTGGTGATGGTCTACGGCGCCAGTGACTACGAAACCGCGGGCCTGACGATCGGCCTCAAATTCATCGCGCGACCGATCGACTGGCTTTACGATGCGTGAACGGTTCTACGCGTTCACCGATGCGGAAGCTAAGAGATGACCAAGGCAATACCCGATCCACCACACCTGACCGCGCATACCGTTTTAATCGACGTGGACGAAACGATCACGCACACACGCGACGACTCGTTTTTGTATGGCGCTCTGCGCGATGCGGTTGCGTCGGCGCACGGCATCGACGCCACACAGGCCGACCGGCGAATCCGGGACGTGTGCGATCCGAACAACGAAGACGTTGAGCCGCACCTTGCGGCGCTTGGGATCGAGATGACGGATTACCTTCACGCGCTCGTTGAAGCAGCGCGCCCGCACGTTGAAGCGTATGCCGACGCGGTGGCGATGATTCGATCGCTCCACGAGACGGGCTTTGCACTCTACCCGGCAACGACGAACGGCCGCGGGGCATGCGTGGCGAAGTTGTCGGCCGCGGGTCTGGGCGACGTGTCGGGTTCGCCGTTTTTCGCGGAACTGTTCGGCGGCGCGCAGGTGTCGCCCGAAGGAAAGAGCGGTCCGACGTTTTACCACGCACTGCTGAAGCGAATCGACACCGACCCACGGCATGTTGTCATGATTGGCGACAACCCGCAGGCCGACCTGGCATACGCCAAGGCCGCCGGGATCGAACAGGTCATCCTGCCGCGGCGCGAACAACCGCAGCCATGGATCGTTGAGGAGGACGGGGGCATCTACGTCGACTCATTGGCGGTCGTGCCAGAGTTCCTGGAGTTTCGTCGATGTTGAAAATACCGTTTGCCGGCCATGCCCGACGTGCCCGCTCGTGTTTATATCCAAACGCAATCGCGCCGGCATTGTTGTGCCTGTGTGCATCGATGGCGCTGCCGGTGCCGATTGCCAGCCCCGGCGCCGAGCGGGCGCGTGACGATGAGCCGAATCAGGTCGCGGGCGTGGATGTATGGATGAGCGAGGGAGTCGATGCCGAACTGCGGCGCGATGTGACGCAGCGCCGCAGCGGAGAAGCCTCGTACTGCATCAACCACAAGGGCGCCCGTCGCGCAGCGCGGTGTACATCATCACCGGGCCCGCAGTGGACGACCTGAACTACACCGCGACCGCGTGGGTCAAGACGCGCGACGCCGTTGAGGCGGGCCTGCGCGTTCGCCTGAAAGCGGCCGAAGGTAACTGGATTGATGTCGAGCCGACCTTCGACACGCTCGAAGGCACGAACGACTGGACGAAAGTCAACTGCCGGTGGCGGTCATACGCGGGAGCCGCACGGTTCATTCTTTTCCTGCGCGTTGGCGTCAAGGGCAAAGCATGGTTTGATGACATTCAGGTGCACGATGATTTCGAATCCGCGGCGCACGCATCGGCGTTCACATCGCTGCACCAGGACCTCGCGGCCACACTCGCGACGGCCCGTCGTTGGGACCATCCGTTCGGCGCTGAACTGGCCAGGGACGCGGTCGCGCGACTTGCCGCGCTGGACGGTCAAGTGGCGCAATACACGGCGCAACTGCGCAGCCTGAACCCCGGCAGCGACGCCCCGGTCGAACTGCGCGTCCGCCGCGCTCAGCTGACGCAAACCATAAGAAGCGCGCTCACTGGCATCCGCCGACTGGCGGGACTTGGGCGGGCGATCGATCAGTCGGAGCACAAAGACGCAAAATACATCGCCGGTTGGGCAAGCTCGGCCGTGCACGTCTTCCTGCGCGACTGCCCGATCGACTGGCGCACGGAAATGCCCGGGCGCATCCTCGCCGTAAAAGGCGAGGTCGAAGCGACTCAGTTGGTGCTGTTTCCGATCAAGCGTGACCTGGACGAGGTCAATGTCCGTGTCAGTTCGCTGGCATCGCCGGCCGGACACGTTCTTGACGAAACACAGATCAGTGTGTCACCCGTCGGTTTCGTGAAGACAACGATCGTGCCGCTCAATCGCGCCGTGCCGCTGGAGCACGAGTACCTCGGCTGGTGGCCCGACCCGCTGCTGGGAAACTTCGCCTTCGACGTGGCGGCGGGCGACACGCAACCGGTGTGGATTGCGGTGACGGTCCCGCGCGATCAACCGGCGGACATCTACACGGGCCACGTGCGCATTGAGCCGGCCAATGCGACACCGCAAGTGGTGCCGCTCGAAGTTGAAATCGCCGACGTGTTGCTGCCCGACTCGAACCCATGGGCATTTCGCAACCTGATCAGTTTTCATCCCCATTTTGCCAGGACGTTTTACGGTGATCGCTGGACGCCGGCGATGCAGGAAAAGTTCTTTGAATTTCTGCTGGACCGCCGCGTCAACGTGGTGAGCATGTACCAGAACGAGGCGTACGAAACCGTCGAAAACATGAAGCGCTTCGTCGCACGCGGGCAGAACACTTTTTTGATTCACTGGTACACGCAGACCGCCATCGTGTCCGAAACCGACGCGCCGGGCATGCGCGCCAGGCTCGAGGCGTTCTACCCGGTCATGAAATCGATGAACCTGCTCGACCGGGCGTACGTCTACGGCTGGGACGAAATCGGCGACCCCGGCAAGATGCACGGCATGTACGGCGAACTGGCGCACGCGGCGAACATCCTCAAGCGCGAGTATCCCGGCGTGTCGGTGCTCACCGCCGGCACGGACGACACGTACGGCACCGATTCGCCGCTGACGAACCTGCCCATCGCGTTTTGCCCAAACATGAAGTTTGACGTCGGGCATGCCCGGCAGGCGCAGGCTGCGGGCAACCAGGTGTGGTGGTACGACGTCAACTGGACCATTGACCAGCACCTGGTTCGCAGCCGGCTCATTGCGTGGCAGACGTTTAAACTCGGAGCCGACGGTTACCTCATGTGGGCGATCAACCGCTGGCACAAAAACGACAAGCCGATCGGTAAAAAAATCCTCACCGACTGGAACCCCACGCTCGACGGCGTCTGCCCCAACAGCAGCGCGATGTACGTCTACCCCGGTAAGGACGGGCCGATCACCTCACTGCGACTGGAAAACTTTCGCGACGGCATCGAAGACTACGAGCTGCTCGTCGAAGCCCGCCGGCGCGGCATCTTAATCGACATCACCGACGACCTGACGCGCGACCTGACGCAATACACCACCGATCCCGCTGTCCTGGCAGAACATCGCACACGGCTCATCCGCGCGCTGGCAGGTCGGTCAACGCAGCGTTGAGGGACCACTGCGACCAGCCTCACGGCTTTGTCGAAACCATCGGCGGGTGCGCCACCGGGCCGACCGCTGCGCGCTTGCGATTCATGCCGACCTGGCAACCGAATTGCCTGATACTGGTGGCATGTCCAGGGTGCGGCGTACGTCCTGACAGACCGACAACCAGAGGATCGATCCTCAATCAATTCAATGAGCCACGAGGGACCCTGTCGCAGGCCCCGTGTCTGTGTGCCAATTGTCTGCACGAAGCGCAATATGTTGTGCCAGCAGGCGCTGCGCGCGGTCATCGTCTCATTGCGCCACCTCGCCATGGGTGCACCGAGCCTGCATGGTCATGCTGCGCTACTGCGCCAAAGGCTCGCGGTGCGCTGGCTCAACCTGCCTGCCAAATCGGCTAGCTAATCTGGATAAGTCCGATAACCGTCATCTTGTTATCGGTCGTATATGGCCACCGCCACTTCTCGTAACTGCTTGTAAAACAAACCCTTTCATCCGATTGCGGGATAAGGAAACCCTGCGCATCGCGCTGTGGTATTCGCTTTGCCGTACCGATGACGAGCCAACATGACCGGGTGTACTCAAGGAAGCAGCACACGGAACAACAACTGCAACCCGAAAGAACAGCAGCCCGACGCTGAGAATTCGTGATTCGAAGGGTCCGGCCAACCACACGACGCATCTTAAGGAGACAGCAACATGACCAAGCTCAGCACCACCATCCTCGCCACCATCACGCTCACAATCATCGCCGCCATGACGGCCACGCCCGCCCAGGCGATGAAGATTTTCGCCAGTGAAGACGCGCGGGTTGCAATCTCTGGTGGAACGGACCAGGGCAATCTCGTGGGCGATACCAATTCAGTACTGTCCGTATTCGGGGCAACCGATCCAACCCTTGACGGTTCCCGAAACTATTACAAGTTTTCCCTGCCAAACACGGGCGCAGCGTCCGTCGTATCCGCGATAATCGAGATTCCCTTGCGGCTCGACACGGCTCCTCCGCCCGGACGACTGGCCCGGTTCGCGGAGTCAGCCAACGAAACGTGGTCCGATGCGACGATCAACTGGACGAATCAGCCTGGCAACGGCGCGGCGCACGTGTTCGAAGTTGACGTAAGCGCCGCGGGGCAATTCAAGACCTACGAGTTCGATGTGCTGTCTCTGCTGTCAGATGATCTGGCGGGTGACGGCGGCGACGGCGTGGTCAGTTTCATGTTGGCTGATCTGCGGCCCGACCTGGGGAATTCCAACTACGCGCTCATTGGTCGTTTCAACGATCATCCCAACGATTCCGCTAATCAGGCACGCCTGATCCTGAACACCATCCCCGAGCCCGCGGCGTTGAGCCTGCTGGGCATGGGTGGCCTGGGCCTGCTGAGAAGGCGGCGCTAAGCCGGCTTCGAAGTCCCGATCCATCGGGGCTGAGGCGTCGAAACGTTGCGTAAGGCGACGGACGCGGTTCACAACAAGCAATCAATTGAATCGGGCAAGGTCGCGAGGCCTTGCCCGATTTTTTCGTTTCCAGGTGCGAGCAACAATCACGCGCTTGCGAATAGATCAAAACCACCTCGGCAGCTACACTTCGTCGATGATCCTCAATCGCAAACGTCGTGCTGCGTCAAACGTCCGTGTCGCCATGCTGCTAGCCATTGCCTGCGTGGCCGTCAACTCGCCGCCTGCGGCTGGTGACGTGGACACCCTCACGCTGCGAGACCAGAAGAACGCGGCGATGTTCGAGGACATTCTCTTTCGCGCGACGTTCGACGGCGCCGTTGACGCGGATATTTTCAACGGTGATCCGAAGGGGCGGGTTCAGGGGACCAACGCGTTCGAGCAGGGCAGGTTCGGCCAGGCGCTCGCCGTGGGCGAGGACTTTGCTCGCGTGAAATACACCGCCGGCTCGCACGGGTTTCCAATCAACCTTGATTGCCGGCAAGGGACCATCTCGTTCTATTTCAAGGCGGTGGACTGGGACCCGGGCGAGCGGTGGTCGCATCTGTTCTTTCGCGTTGACTCTCGGGGGCTGTTTCGCATCTTCACCGACGCCCAGGGGATGCTCGTCTTCGAGACGGGCACGGACCTGGCGCAAAAGAACGCCGTGCGCGCGTCGATTGCGAACCTTAAGAGAGGTAAATGGCATCACATCGTCGCGACATGGACGCAGGAGCAGATCGCCCTGTATGTCAACGGCCAGCTCGCGGCGCGGGCGGACAATGAGGACCGCTTTTTGTCGTACGCATTGAATACGTCGTTCGAGATCGGCGACATTCCGCGCGGCCCGGGGCGGCCCGGCACACGCAAGACGCTGATCGATGACCTGACCATCTTTCGCCGGCCGCTGGCGGTCGATGAACTGTTTCGCGTCGAGCCGCCCAGGTCAGCGGGCACAGCGCCCGTGTACGAGCCGCCCACTGTCGTAATACCGCGTGCGATCAACGGGCCCCTGGTTGATGGGCGCTTCGCCGGCAACGAATGGAACGTCGCGGCCGAGCTTGCCAACTTCGCGAGCGTGTCCGATCACAAACTCGCGCCCGTGCAGACGAAGGCGTACGTCACGTACGACAGCGAGCGGCTGTACGTCGCAGTGGTTTCGCCGGTGCTGCCGGGGCAGAAACTTGCGGCCAATTGCACCAGGCGCGACGACAATGTCTGGCAGGACGACGCCGTGCAGGTGTACCTGACCGTGCCCTCGGGTGACCAATACCTGTTCATCGGCAACGCGGCGGGAACGATCTACGACCGCAAGTACGAAAAGGGCTTGAAGAACGACGTCACCTGGAACGGCAACTGGCAATACGAAACGACCGTTACGGATGATGTGTGGACCATGGAAGTCGCCATCGCGTTTGCGGATCTGGGTGTCGAGCCGCCGGCCGACGGGCAGACCTGGCGATTGAACGTGACACGCGATCGCGTCGAGCCGCAGAATCTCTCGGCGTGGCCGGCACTGAGCCAGTTCGCGGACACGGTGAAACACGGGCACCTGACGTTCGTCGGCCATGGCGCTGTCGTCAGCGCGGCGCCCGACTTTGACGGCATCACCGCTGACAACGTGGATCTTTCGGTTACGATCGATGGCGGCGCGCTCGCGGACCCGTCAACGGTGCAGGTGCAATGGATCGCGGCGGCGGCGGGCAAGGTGCTCGGCACGGAGTCGAAGCAGTTCGTCGTTGAGCCGGGCGCTAACGTGAGCGCCGCATTCAGGCAGGCGATCGGCGCGTCGCCCGACACCCTCACGTTCATCGCGCGTGGCACCACGACCGATCGCGTGCTCTATCGCCAGACGTGTGCCCTGTCGCAGGCGCAAGGGATCGCGTTGTCTTTCTCTGCCGCGCCGAGTCGCGGCGTGTGCAAGGTCAACATGAAGATCAATGACGCGGGCCTCTCGGCGATGTCGCCTGTGGCGCAGATCGACGTGACCCCCGCCGGCGGTGGCGCCCCCGTCGCGTCGATGCGGATCGACGAAATCTCGAACGGCCGCGGCAGCGCCCAGTTCGACCTCAATGAACTCGAACCTGGCGATTACGACGTTCGGACCCAACTGGTTGTGTACGGCAGAACCGTCGCCACGCAGCACGACACGTTCACAAAACCACACGAACCCTGGCGTGGCACGACGCTGGGCCTTTCGGACACGCCGCCACCGCCGTGGAAGCCGATCCGCGCTGATACTTCCAACGACGGAAAACTGACGGTCGAATACTGGAACCGCCGGTACGTTTTCGATAACGCCCCGGTGCCGACGTCGATTGAAAACGGCGGCGAGAACGTGCTCGCCGGGCCCGTGCGCATTGACGCGGATATCGATGGCGAAACACAAACCTGGCAGGCCGACAAACTCACCGTCGTCGAGCAGAACAACAACAAGGTCGTGTTCGAGACCTCACGGGCAAGCGAACTGCTTGCGTGCACGGCGCGGACGACAACGGAATTCGACGGCATGCTCTGGACCGAGGTCACACTTGCCCCAAAACTCGGGCAAGCCTCGAACGCCGGCGTGACCATCGACCGCCTCGACCTGGTCATTCCGATCAAAGGCAGGTACGCGAAGTACCGGCACTGGCCCGCAGATACGCCGCTGACCGGCAACATGGGTCGCGACGACGGCTGGCGGTGGTCGCACGCGGTGCCCAAGTACGCGTACTTCTGGCTTGGCGACGATGACCTTGGCCTGACCTGGTTCTTCGAAACGTGGGGCCAGTTTCGTTTCGCGAACGAGAACAGCACCGTTGAACTCGTGCGCGAGAACGGCGTCCTGTCACTGGTGATTCATTACGTTGGCAAATCGGTCGTGCTGGACAAACCTCTAACGCTCGCGTTTGGCATGCAGGCGACGCCGACGCGCCCGCGTCCGAAAGGTTGGCGCAGTTGGGGCGGCGGAAACACTGTGGGAACGAACATCGACGTCTCGTGGACCTCGGAAGAGAAACACCGTTACGGCGCGGGATACCCCGAAGCAGTCAACCTCGATTACTACCGCCGCTTTATTAATCATGCGCAGGAGCAGGGCCGCAAGACGGTGCCGTACAACGTCATGCTCTGGAGCGCCAATTTCTCACCCGAAATGCAATACAACGTTGCCGACTGGGACCTGGGCGGCGGGATCAACAAGTACAGCGACCACCGCCGGTTCTACTGGGGCCGGCGAGTGTGCGGCGCGGCGACGAGCTACGCCGAGTTCTTCACGTACAAGGCGCGCAACTACCTGCAGAGCACCGGCGCCGACGGGCTCTACCTCGACCTGCAGTGGAGTTATCGCTGCGGGGCGATGGGCCATGGGTACAGCGAGTCGCACCGCTCGATTCGCGGCGACCGCGATCTGAACAAACGCGTCTACACAATGATGAAAGCGTTTGACCGTCCGATGTGGAAGTTTGACCACTCGTCGAACTCAGTTTGCTCGATGACGTCACCGTTTTCCGATCTGTTTACAACGGGCGAAGAGATGCGCCGTTACCCGCCCGATGGGGAGCACGAAAACTTTCGCGTCAGGAGCAACTACTTCCACGAGATGCGCCTGGACTATTTCAAGGCCTGCGGCGCCACGGGCCGGCAGTGGGGCGTCACGCCCTGCTTTCTGCCACAGATGACGTCCAAAGAGGATCCCCGATACACCGAATCGATGTACGCGATCCTCGTGCCCCACGATGCGATCCCGATCTGGGAGTCGCTGATACATAACCCCGACTACAAGCGCCGGTTGCAGCAGACAGTTGAAGAGTTCGGCATCGGCGCCGATGACGTTGCGTTCCTGCCGTACTGGCACGGAACCACACCCGTGCAGGTCGCCTTCACTCCCGACGGTGGCGGACCGATTCGGCCGTTCCAGGTCGAATATGAAATCCCCGAGGTGAACAAACTGCTGCCCGAAGAGGCCATCGGCGCCAGCGTCTACCGCCGTCAAGGAAAGCGCAGCCTCGTCGCCGTGTTTAACTACACCCACGACGACGGCGTGGCGAAGGTGACGATCGATCTGAGCAGGCTTGGCCTCGCGCCCGACCGCACTCTTGCAACCGACGCGTTTACACGACGGTCGTGGGTTCGCGCCGACGGTGAAATCGAGGTCGCTGTCAAGACACTGAACTATCGGCTGATCTGGCTTGAGCAGTTCGGCGCCAATGCCCACGAGCGCGCGGCGATCGGCAGCGCGTTCCCGGCTCACCTGCAGGAAGTCAAAGTTGCGGGCTAC
>NZCH01000065.1 GCA_002688155.1 Phycisphaerae bacterium | reverse complement strand
GTGCGTGCTCGCAAGCCTGCGGAAAAACGGGACGAACAGTCCCCGGTCGCCGGCGTTCTGGTCGGCGATAATCCCCACGGCCCGGCGCTGCGCCAGCGCGGACGCGATGTGGCCGAGCGGGTCGGCCCATTTTTCAATGACGCGCATCCCGCGCCGCTCACGCTGCTGAAGCAGCCAGCGATTCAGCAGCCGGTTATCCAGGGGTCTTACGACAGCAGAGACTTTGTAACCGGCCGCGGTGAACAGAAGTCCCGGCGCTTCCCAATTGCCGAAATGACCCGACACCAGGATCGTCGGCTCACGCCGATTCATCAGCGCCAGGCCGTCGTCCGAATCCACAATTCTGCAATGGGTGACGACGGATCCCGCGTGAACCAATCTCGGCAAGTAGGCGACTTCGATGGCCAACTGTGCGAAATACTCAAAGGACTGCTGAGCGGTCGATTCGAGTTGCGCGTCGGACCATTCGGGGAAAGCCTGTCGCAGGTGTTCGATCGCGCGCTTGCGATGTTTGGTCGCCACCTGAAACAGACCTCGCCCTGCGGCGGCGGCAAGGTGCAGGTTCGTGCGCACGCCCAGACATGTGATACCCATCACCGCGGTGCGCGCGGCGATGTACTGCGACCACATGGCCAACGGGGACATGTCGCGTGCCATAACATGCTTACAATACCACGATGGCGCAAGCAGGCGTCGCACAACGTGCGGCGCGCATCAGACGCTCACCGGCATTTGGAGACGCCCTTCGCGCTGAAGGTACGCCTTGACCACCGGACGCTTCATGAGCGATTCAAGTTCCTCACCTTCAAGTGGGGTCAGAGGCTGTGGCGTGAAGACGCCGGGCACGCCGTGCTCGTTGAGCATCGGCGGGAATGACGTGCGGATTCCCTGATCACGCAAAAACCGCACGAAGTCATTGAACTCGAGTTGCAGGCGATCGGCCTGGTCCCAGTCGCCGGCCCGGGCGGCCTCGCCGATGGCGACCGTCGTCTTGGGCGCCATCGCAAACATGCCGTCCAGATGTTCGTTAAACCCGGCGCGAAGCAATCGGGCGATCATGAACGGCTGAGCGAGAATGACCCGAAAGTCGTCAGGCACCAGTTCGCGGACCTGGCTTGGAATCTCAGGCATGCCTGACGCCTTGAGGCCTTTGATGTTCGGATGCTTCGCGGCTTCGACGATCATGTTGACACTCATCGATCGGCCAACAACCTGCGGCAGGTCATACAAAAACACCGGCGCGCGGGCCGCGTCCGCACATGTGCGCAGTTGACAAAGCAGGTCATCGTCTTCCCATGCCATAAAATAGGGCGGCAGCACCACCACACCGTCAACGTCGAACCGATTGACATACTCGATGCGGTCGAGCGTGCGGGCGGTGCTCGTGTCACCGACGCCAACGAGAAGTTCAATTTTGCCCGACGCGATTTCGACGGCACGGCGAACCAGATCGCGGTATGTCTGGTCGCGCAGCATCTGCATGAACCCCATCGTCCCGCCGATGAGCGTACCCTGGATACCGCTATTCCACTGGTCGAACAGGTGAATCTCCAGGCCCTCGTCGTGCAGGTTTTCCTGCTCGTCCATAGGGGTGCAAAGCGCGCCAATGAAATACGGGTCAGCCATGGGGGTTCCCTGTTTCCGGGTAATTTGATAACGCGTGCGCACAAAAGCCCCGCGAGGACCCTGACCTCACCTGCAGGCAACTCGCGGGGATGCACGACCGATTCCGCTTGCCAATAATAGCACGATCATCCCGTGCGGGCTACATTAGGTGCCCCGGCACGAATGAGCACGAAACCAAGGAGCATGCCATGTCTGATCGTCCCGTTGCTTTGATCACCGGCGCATCGCAGGGCATCGGTCAAGCGACGGCCGTTGAGTTCGCCGCGCGCGGGTACGACACCGCCCTGCTGGCGCGCAATGAAGCAAACCTGAACAGCGTCGCCGAACAGGTGCGTTCAAAAGGCGTTGATGCGATCGTACTCCCGGTCGACTTGCAAGACATCGACGCCGCCGAGCACGCGGTTGCGAAGACCGCCGAGCAGTTCGGCCGAATCGATGTGCTGGTCAATAACGCCGCGTGGCGCGAGTTGGTCACCATGAACAAGATCACCCTGGAGTCGTGGGACAAGACGATTCGTATTATGTTGACCGCGCCGGCGTTTCTATCACGGTTCGTCGCACCACACATGGCCGAACAGGGCAAAGGCGTGATCGTGATGATCTCGAGCGTCATGTCGCAGGTTACCAGTGGCTCGGGCCCCCCATATATCGCAGCCAAGGGCGGGCTCGATAACCTAACGCGCGACCTGGCAGTGCTATGGGGGCGCAAAGGCATCCGGGTCGTCGCTGTGAATCCTGGCGCGATCGATACCGAAATGAGCGGCGACTATACCAGTCCGGACGGCGAGAATCTGACGCGTCAGTTACGCGCTCGCTCGGAAGACGTTATCCCGCTTGCACGCTGGGGAAAACCGGAAGAGATCGCCAAATGTATCGCTTGGGTCGCCAGCGACGATGCATCCTACGTCACCGGCACGCGAATCAACGCCGACGGCGGTTGGCTGGCCAACCAGAACCCGTACGATTCCAAACGCATGCAGTTCCCCGATGAGTTCTGACCCGCTAGCGTAGTGTCCAACCTCCGTCGGCGAGCATTAACGTTCCCGTCACGTACGATGATTCGTCGCACGCCAGAAACAGCGCGACATACGCCATTTCGCGCGGCTCGCCCAGCCGTTCAATGCCCATACGTTCGCACTGCTCCAGAGTGAGGTCAGGTTCCTTCTCCACACGGGCGGCCTCGGTCGGAGTCATAATCCAGCCCGGACACAGCGCATTGACGCGGATGTTGTCCTTCATGTAGTCGACGGCCATGGACCGGGTCATCTGATTGATCGCGCCCTTCGTGGTCAAGTACGGCGCGCTGTTGGGCCAGGCGATATGACCGCCGACGGACGAGACATTGACGATCGCGCCGCCGCCGCGCAGTTTGAGGTAAGGCACCGCCAGGTGGTTTATGTAATACACCGAGTGCAGGTTGACCTGCATCTGCTCGTGCCAGCGCTCTAACGAAATGCCGGCCACGTCGCTGTCGGGCAGGTGCGCCAGATCGACGGCCGCGGCGTTGTTGACCACCACATCGAGCCCCCCGTACGTATCGACCGTACCCTGCACAAGCGCCTCGATCTGGGCGTTGTCCAGTACGTCGCAGGCGATGAAGTGCGATGTGCCGCCGGCATCGGTGATGGTCTTGACGACCAATTCGCCACGGGCCTGATTACGGCCGGTGACGATGACCTTGCCGCCATGCTCGGCGAAAAGTTCCGCGATTGCCTGGCCGATGCCCTGCGTCGAGCCGGTCACCAGGCACACTTTGTCGAGTAATCGTTGGTCCGCCATGGTGCGTATATCATGGTGCATGGCGGCCACCGCGGCAAGCGGCAAGCCGCGTACGTCCAATATAACGGGCGGCAAACGGCTCCCTGAAGCACCGACTTGGCTCAATTTGCCTCTCCACGGCAAGGCTGGAATAATGTAGTGGCATCACCTTTCCGATCATGGTGGAAACCATCGATTTATTCGGGCCAACCCGGCTGCGGGAAAGGAACATTGTGCGACTGAACTGGACCGCTCTGGCAACGACATGCTGCGTGCTCGCGATCGCTGCGTCACCACTGCACGCACAAGACACGAACGATCCGGCGGACACGCGCGACCTGGGCAATCTGGCGGCGCCCCGCGATGAATTGCCGTCCGACCCACACCTCTCGCGCCTGTTGGGGCAACTCAGGATCCGTGTCGTGCTCCCGGAACTACAGAGCGCGCAGAACGCGCTTTTGAACGACGAGTTTGACCGCGCGGCCAAGGTTTCGTCGGACGTGCTCAAACGGATTCCTGACAGCACAGGCGCACGATATCTCTATGCCAGATCGCTACTGTGGCAAAATGACCTGAGCGCAGCGCGGCAGCACATCGACAAGTTGATGGTCAACCCCATCGCCCCGCAGGCGCAGACGCGGATGCTGGCGATACGCTGGGCGCATCGCCGCATGACGAATATCTACCAGAATCCAAAGTTCCCCAGAGATCATTTTCTGGCGGTGCAATTCTGGCAGACGATGCGTTTTGCAATGAAGCAGGCCGTTTGGGTCGGCCGGAAAAACGGATATGAAGAGTACGCAGTCTACATGGCGGGCATTCTCGCCGAGATCGACCTCAAACGTCTCGACATCGATATGCAGTTCGTCCGCGAGCGCGTCGCTGAGCAGGACGGCATTGAGCCGGACGCCGTGGAGATTGACGAACATCCGGACGTCAAGTCGATCGCGGACGAAATCAACAAACGCCGTCACAACGCGTTGAAGTACTTTCGAACGGCGTACGGTGTGAATCCGACCAACCCGCACATCGTCGGTCACTACGCCCATGCACTGTCGCGGCTGAATAACTGGGACTCACTTTGGTTGCTCACCAAGGCTGTGTCGCAAGAGGACACAGTAGATCCGCAGATCGCTGATCGATTGGCGGCGGCGATCGCGATGATTCCGGACAACGTGAAAACCGAGCAACAGCGCACAGAGATAGTGCAACGCCTTGAATCCGCGATCGCGCAGGCCGCCCCGGCACCTGCAGCGCCGGACGTGGTCGCCGACACTTCACCCGCGCCGCCGCCGACCACGCCGCAACCTGCAATGACGGCGCACGCACCAATGACGCCTGCCTCTGCGCCTGACAGCCCGGTGACGGCACCCGACCAGCCTGCCCGCCCCGCCAGCATGCCGGACACACCGGCGTTACCTGATGCGCCGTCGATCGCGTCCGAGCCACCTGCGTCTGGCAACGCCCTGGCCAACGCACGCCTGCTTATGCTCGACGGTAAGTTTGAGGCCGCTGAGCAAAAGCTCAACGACCACCTGCAGAACAACCCCGCCGACCCGGACGCACGGTTCCTTCTGGCGCGATGCCGGTATGAGAGAAAGGAATACGACGCGGCCCGCGAGATCCTCGCGGAGTTGGCCAATGAGTTTCCAAACAACGTGGCTGTCTCGCGTGAATTCGGCAGAACGCTCGAACAACTCGGCGAGCAGGACCTGGCACAGAGCACCTACGCACAAGCGACGAAGATGAACCTGCAGGACGCGCAGTCCAAGCGGGCGCTCATGATTCACGAGTTCGCACGGTCACCGGAATTGTCACGGGCGGACATTGAAAAGATGTACGCCGATGACCCCGCCGATCCAAAGGCGATCCTGTTCAAGATGAACATGGAGAAGGCTGAAGCGCGCCATGATGAAGTCCGGCGCGTCGTCGAGGCGACGGAAACGATCGCACCGCTCGAGGATTCGCACGTTTACCTGCTCACAGACGGTTACAAGTTCCTGGGTGAATTGAAGAAAGCCGAACACTGGGCCCGCGAACTGGTCGATCGCCGGCCGGATGTGATCGAAACCCATATCCGTCTCGCGGGAACCATGCTCGCACAGGGCAACGTGCAGGAAGTCGAGCAGTACCTCCAGACGGTCCAGGGCCAGTTCAAGAATGGCTGGGAGGTCAAGAAGATTCTTGGAGCGCTGTATGTAAAACGTTCCATGTTTGACAAGGCGATGACTGAACTGACTCAGGTTCTGGCGGTGCAGCCCGATGATGTGTCGGCGAGGCTGATGACCGCCCAGGCGCTCGCAGGTCTGAGCCAGACGGATGATGCGATCACGCATCTGCGGCATGTTCTGGACAGAGATCCCAATCATGTCAGGGCAAACGTGCTCGCGGCGCGCATTTACCAGTTTCGTGGTGACACCAGAACCGCCAACGAATACCTGGATCGGATAGACGCTTCCCAGTCAGGCGCATCGGACGGACCCGCGCTGTTGGCGCAACTGAAACTGCGTCAGGGCGATGTGGACGGCGCGCGTGATCTGTGTCTGCGCGCTATCGCGGGCGGTAACACCGAAGCCATGCTGCGTACGCTGCTCGTCCATATTTACATGCGGCAAGATAATCCCGCCGAGGCACAAAAGCACGTGCTGGCGCTATTACGGGCGCAGCCCAACCGTCCGCAGGTGTACGATCTGGCAACCCGGTTCTACAAGGCCACGGACAACATCACTCAAGGTCTCACGGACCTGCGGAACCTTCAAGCGCAAAACGACACGCTGTCGCGACTCGCCCAGGCCACACTGCTGCATGCCGCGGAGCAGACACAGGAAGCGCTGAACACGCTGTTACCGGCGTATCAGTCGCTTATCGACGACCGCAGGCAACTTGCCCTGATTGTCGCCAATACGCTAACCCAACTGCACCTGCAACTCGAACAACACGAGCAGGCCCACGACATCTTCGACAGCCTCATCGCCGCTGATCTGTTCACCACGGAAGCAACCCTCTCGCAAATTCAGTTGCGCATCGGCGTCGATCCAACGGACAAAACGATCCGCGACCTGCGCACGCTGTCACGCAACCTCGACCCGCAGCGCGATGCCCGGCTGAACTATCGGATCATTCAAACATTGGTGCAGATCAAGAAGCCCGACTTGGCGCTGATCCTGTTGGACCGCTGGATCACATACCAGCCCAAGGCGGTAACACTGCTGCGGTGGAAGGCGTCGCTTCTGTCCCAATTGGGCAGCACCTCCAAAGCGCTGAGGATCTACGACCGAGCGGTCCAATTACAGCCAAACAACATTGCGATGCAGCTCGAACGCGTCAAGGCATACCTTGCAATCTTTGACTATCCCGGCGCTGAGGCGTGCCTGGCCAACATGATGAGCATCGACGACGGCGCGCGGGCCGCGTCACTGACCGCAATGGGCCAGATGTACGTCGGGTTGGGACTGAATCAGAGGGCGGCCGCGACATTCGAACAACTCGAACAGACCGGTCAGGCGCATGACCCCGGCGTGTTGCTGGCGATGGGCCGGGCATTGGCAGCGCTGGACGTGTCCGACCAGGCCCGTGCCAAACTTGACGCCGTTCCGGCCAAGACGCCCCAATTCGTGGCGGCGCAAATGCTCCTGGCACAGCTGGAAGTGCGTGCCGGACAGACCGACCTCGCCGCGGCACGACTCAAACAGATGTTGGCTACCCCCGCCGTGTTCGCCTCGACAGTCAACGAGCTGCTGAAGTTGAACCTCCGATCGAAGTACGGCGGCCAACTCATGCGGCTGGCGGACCAGTCCATCGAGATCGACCAATTGCCCAAGCCGCAGCGTTTTAAATGGCTGGGCGTGCGAGTTTCGCTTGAAGCGGGTCGAAAGGGCTGGCTGGCGGTCCTGACCATGCTCGAGCAGTTGCAGGCGTCGGCACCCGACCAGTTGCAACTGCCGGTTGCGCGTATCGTTTTGCTGCTGCGACTCGACGAGCAGGAAGCGGCACGCAAGTTGTATCG
>NZCH01000064.1 GCA_002688155.1 Phycisphaerae bacterium | reverse complement strand
CACGCCGGCGAGCAGGTCGTCGGTATTGGCAACTTCGAGGTGTGCCCGGCCGTATTCGCGCGATTGCACGCCGTCCACGTGTGCGCCCAGCGCCTGGCAGGCGGCCTGCATGCCATAACAGATGCCCAGCACCGGCACGCCCAATTCGAACAGTCGCGGATCACACGCGGGCGCGTCGTGTTCGTACACGCTCGCCGGCCCGCCGGACAGGATCAGGCCCGCCGGGCCAAGCGTTTTGAGTTCGTCAACCGAAATGTCAGGCCGAACCAGTACGCTGAACACGCCGGCCTCACGCACGCGGCGCGCGATCAGCTGCACGTACTGCGAGCCAAAGTCCAGGATCGGTATCACCTGGCCCGCCACACCGTCGGGCAGGTCATTCGCCGCGCTCGTTGTTGTGCTCGCGGGTTTGGGTGACGCGGCCTGCGTCATGGTCAAGCTCCGTGCGGACGTCGGGTTGCCGGCGGGAAACGGGCATTGTAGCACCTGCGGCCGGCTCAGATGCCGTGCCGCTACAATTGCAACATGAACGCTGCTGCGGTCATCACGCTCTTTGTCGCACTGACCGTGACGCCGCTGGATGACGCCCAGCGCGCGCAATTATCAACGGCCGGCGACTTTGACGAACAGTTCGACCAAGGCGCGCTCTACCCGCTGCTGCACAACGCGGCGACGTGGCAGCCCGGTGACGAAGCGGGCGCGCAGGTGCCCGACTACGCATCGATCATGCAACGCCCCGCCGACGCGCGCGGCGGTCTGTTCCTCATCGAAGGCCAATTCGCCGGTGTGCCCGATGGACAGACTGTGGCCTACGGTCCGCTTGCGCGTCCCGGACCGTGGGATGGCAAACTCCAGTGGTGGGGCGTCGTCGTTGAACAGTGGTCGCCCGGCGTTGATCAACCCGCCGGCGACGATGACAACCCTCAAGCAGTCATCGCGTACATGGTCAATCCGCCCACGGCTGCTGACGACCCGCCGCGTGCGGGTGACCGTGTTCGCCTCGTCGCGCGCTTCTACAAGGTCTGGCGCGACGTTGATCAGAACGATCAGACCAGGGACTACCTCACGTTCGTCGGGCATTTCGCAACGGTGCCGGGCGGGTCGGGTAGTACAGCGCCGGCCGATCAATCCTCGTCCATACTGCCGGGTATGCCGGCGCTGTTGGGCGTGATCATCCTCCTGGCGATCGGGTGGGTGGTGTTGCGCATGGCCGCACGCAAGGCGCCGCGCCACGCGCCACCGCAGCGCGACCACCGTGATCCCGTTACAGACGAGCGCGACCCCCCATTGCCCAGTGACACCGCAGAGGCGCTTGACGCGATGTCGCGCAACGATGTCAACCCAAGTTAGAATCGCATTATGCCCAGCGTTGACTTGCAACTGCCGCATCACCGTTACTCGATCGAGATTGAACCGGGCGCACTAAGCGCGCTGGGTGAGAAGGTGCGCGCCGTGGCGCCGCACGACGTGGCGGCGATGGTAATCGACGAAAACGTGGCTGACACGCACGCACCGGCCGCGAAGCGATCGCTCGAAGCTGCGGGGTTTGAGGTTGTCACACACACGCTGCCCGCCGGCGAAGCGCACAAGACGCTCGATGCCGTGCGCGAGCTGTACGACGTATTCGTGAAGCACCGGCTCGAACGCAAGAGCCCCGTTGTCGCCCTGTCCGGCGGCGTGATCGGTGACACGGTTGGATTTGCGGCTGCCAGCTACCTGCGCGGCGTGCCGCTGGTGCAATGTCCGACCACGCTGCTGGCGATGGTCGATTCGGCGGTGGGCGGCAAAACGGGTGTGAACCTGCCGGCGGGCAAGAACCTCGTCGGCGCGTTCTATCAACCGGCGCTCGTCGTCGAGGACATCAACACGCTGCGAACATTGCCCGACCGGCAGTTGCGCTGCGGCCTGGCGGAGTGCGCCAAGCACGCGATGATCCACGACGCGGACCTGTTCGCCTGGACCGGGCATCACGTCGAGGCGATCATGTCGCGCGACGCCGATACGCTCACGCAACTGGTCGCGCGCAACGTGGCGATCAAGGCCAGCGTGGTGATGGCCGACGAAAAGGAAGCGGGCGGGCGGGTGCACCTGAACTTCGGCCACACGTTCGCCCATGCGATCGAAGCGACGCAATTTTCATCAACATCCGTGACCCATTGCAAGCCCCGCGAGCCGGGTCGGCCCGATCCCGGCCCGCACGAACACGGCGAAGCCGTCGCCCTGGGAATGGTTGCCGCTGCCCACCTGGCTGTCGGCGCCGACCGCTGCGATGCGTCCGCGTGCGCCCGTCTGATCGAATTGCTCAATCGCGTCGGCCTGCCGACTGCCTCCGACGCGCTGGCCGACACCGACGCACTGATCGGCGCCATGCGCATCGACAAAAAAGTCGCCGACGGCCGCATCCGCCTCGTCCTGCCCGACCGGGTCGGGCACGTCACCATCGTTGAAGACACGCCGATCGATGCGATCCGCGCGGCGTGGGAGCGGTTGCGCGTTACTTGATCAGGCGGACCGTCATCGGATAACGGTAGTGCTCGCCGCCGCTGGCTTTGATCGACGCAATGATCACGAAAATCACGTTGACAGCCAGAACCGCAATAGCGCCGATCCCTCCAGATGAGCACGTGATCATCGCAAGCACCATGGTCGCACTGGCCATCGTTATCTGAAAGTTGAGCGCTTCTTTACCCTGCTCGTCAACGAAAAGCATCTCGTTCTTTTTGACCAGCCAGACGACCAGTGGGCCGATGATTGTGCCAAACGGGATGCCGATGAACCCCGCCAGGGCCGCGAGGTGACATAACATCCCCCATGTCTTCTCATCCTTACTCGGCGGCTCACCGCCACCTTCTTCGGGCGTTGACATGATTTCCGTCACCAGAGTTTCCTGGCGTTGACAGGCCTGTGGTTCGTCGTTTCCGCCCATGGTCAATCCTCTGCTTGTTATACCCCGGTGTCGGAAACAAACCCATGTCGTCGCCTCCGGACACGTGGATCGGACGGCACGGATTATCCGTCATCCGCCCAGCGCGTCCAGTGCCACGTGCGGTTTGGCGCGCCTGTCGCTTGCGGCTTCGCACGAAATCACCCGCGCGCCAAGCCGCACGCCGACGCTATGATGCCCGCATGCAGCGCGAAGAAACAGACGGCATCGTCATCAGTTGCGACTTTTGCGGTACCGATTGGGACGAGGTCAAACCCATGGTCGAAGGCCATCGCGGCGCTGTGCTGTGCCTGACTTGTCTGATGCACGCGGTCGAACAGATCGAGGTACCCGAAACCTCAGATGCTGACAGCACAACGGGCAAGTTCACCTGCCCGCTGTGCCGGCGCGAGAACATCCCCGCCGATGTCCCGCGATGGTCACATCCGAATCACGGCGACGCGATCGCATGCGAAGACTGCATCCGCCAGGCCGACGGCGCGTTCGGCAAGGATCCCGACGTCGACTACGTGTCGCGGCTCGATGATTAATGCCTTTACGGCCTCTTTGGCCCCAGTTTCTCCAGCAGCGGCCAGCCGGCGAAACGCGTGAGATATTCCGCGATGTCATCAACCACCGCGTCGAACATCGACTGGCCTTTGGCCTTCGTCGCGTGCGAGGCGTCGCCCATGTTGCCCGGGGCGGTGACTCGGGCGAAACGGTGCAGCACCGCCACTTTGCCGCCGTAGTCCGAATTGAAATACGGATCGTCAATCGCCGGCGTGTTGAGCGTGTAGGCATCCATATTCACGAGGTCTTCCCGCAGCAGGAGCATGAACGACACCTCGTACTCGCACGCGTGCGTGACGCCAGCCGTGACGTTGCCGTGCTTCTCGGGAGCCAGCGCGTCGGCGCCGACTTTCCACCACGACCCGCAGGCGAGCAGGGCCTCGTCGGCCGCGTCATCGATCGATGCCAATTCGCCCAGCGCCTGAGAGACAGGAACTTCGTTGCCGCCGTGGCCGTTTAGAAAAAAGATTCGCTTAAACCCGGCGCGCAAAACGCTGCGCGTGATGTCCTGAATCACCTTGCTGTAAAGCGATGGGACCAGCGAAACCGTGCCCGGAAAGTCCAGGTGGTGGTGCGAACTGCCGACCCACAGCGTTGGCGTCAGCAAAATCATATCGGCCAGGTTCCCCTCAATCGCCTTCGCGATCGCGTCGACCTGAATCGAGTCGACACCCACCGGCAAGTGATGCCCGTGTTGCTCACACGAACCCAGCGGGATGACGACGGGCATGCCTTTGTCAAGTTGATCGATCTGAGGCCAGGATTGTTCGTCCCAGAGCATTGCTTAATCTCCGATATGCGAACTTCGATTGCTACTGCTTGATCGCGATCACATCGATTTCCACCTTGATGAATCCGTACAGCACCGACTGCACGGTGGTGCGCGTCGGAAAGGGTTTGTTGAAGAATGTTTCGTACACCTTGTTGAACCGGGCGAAATCGCCCATGTCGGAAATGTGGACGGTGGACTTGACCACGTCGTCGAGCGTGCAGCCAGCCTCGGCGAGAATCGTTTTGACGTTTTCGAGCACCTGCCTGGTCTGCTCTTGGACGGTGTCGCCGACGATGTCGCCAGTGGCGTTCATTGGTCCCTGGCCTGAGACGAAGACCAGGTCACCGACGATCAGGCCGGGGCTGTACGCGCCCGCAGAGGTGTCTTTGCCGCCGGGGTAGATGGGTTGTCTAGTTGGCATGGTCTGGATCTCCGCTTAGCGTTTGGATTTCCGATTTACAATCGCTATCGCGTTAAATCTGCATACGTCTGTGCGCGCCGGTCGCGCAGCAGCGGCCAGGTTTGACGCGCCTGATCAATGCGCGACAGGTCGCAATCCGCGATCAGGACCTGTTCGTCCTTTTCGCCAGCCTGCGCGATGATAACGCCGAACGGGTCCGCGACGAAACTGCCGCCCCAGAATGTCAGGTCATCTTCGACGCCCACGCGGTTGACGGCCGCGATAAACACGCCGCTGGCGATCGCGTGGGCGCGCTGAATCGTTTGCCATGCGTCGAGTTGCCGGGCGCGGTCGGTCGCGTCCTCATGTGCGCACCAGCCGATGGCGGTCGGGTAAACGATCACCTGCGCGCCGCGCAGGGCGGTGAGTCGCGCGGCCTCGGGGAACCACTGGTCGTAGCAGATTTGCAGGCCCACGACGCCCGTATCCGTATGTACAACGTGCGGCGCTTGTCCGGGGGTGAAGTAGTGTTTTTCGTAGAAGCCCGGGTCGTCGGGTATGTGCATTTTGCGGTATTGGCCGACGATTCGGCCATTGGGTGCGATCAGAATCGACGTGTTGTGAAACGCGCCGGACGGGCATCGTTCGAACAGCGAACCGGCGAGGTGCACGGCCAATTCCTTCGCCAGTGCGCACAACATCGTCGACGTGGGACCGGGGACCGGCTCGGCGAGCGCGAAGTGTGAATCGTCCTTTGTCTGCGGAAAGTACCGCGTGGCGAACAGTTCCTGTGTCACGATGAGTTGCGCCCCATGCGCCGCGGCGTTGCGGACCATATCAGCGGTTTTCGCGACGTTGGTGTTGCAGTCGTCGGAGCACGCGTGTTGGAGAAGTGCGATGCGCATATGGGTGATGGTGGCGGTGCGGCTTCGCACGCGTCTATCATGACGGTTCTCGCTCCTGTGTACAAAAGAACAGTTCACGATGGCCCAACCGCCGACAAAACCATTCACGCCGCGACCCGGGGATGTGCTCGACACGGGCGAGGGGCTGATCGCGCCGGCGGACCGCGAACTGTCGGGCAAACTCGCGGGCCTGTCGTTGCCGCGGCAGGTGGTCGTGCTGGCCATTTGGCCACTGCTCGAGCAGACGCTCAATTTCCTGGTCACGTTCATCGACACGATGATCACCGGGCACCTGCCGATCGAGCGCCAGAGCGTGCCGGCGATGGACGCGATTACCGTCGGCGGATACGTGATCTGGGTGGTGGGCATGCTGCAAATGTCAATGGGTATCGGTGCGGCGGCGCTGGTCGCGCGGGCGATCGGCGCCAGGCACAAACGGCTGGCCAACGCGGCGCTGGGTCAGGCGCTCGTACTGGGCGTGTGTTGTGGCTCCATGATCGCGGCGGGTCTTTGGCTGATCGCACCGTATCTGGCGCGGCTCATGAACTTGGACGACCAGGCCGCACCGTTTTGCGTGACGTACCTGCGTATCATCTCGCCGGTGGCGCCGATGATCGGTTGGTTGCTCATCGGCAACGCCGCGCTGCGCGCCGCGGGCGACACGCGGCGCCCGTTTGTTGTGATGGTGTGTGTGAATCTGACGAACATCGCGACGAGCCTGCTGTTCGTGTATGGCCCGGCGCCGGTTGGCGGGCACGGCGTGGCGGGCATTGCCGCGGGCACCGCGCTGTCGTGGTGCGTCGGCAGTGCGATCGTTTTGACGATGCTCGCACGCGGGCGGTCGCCGATTCGCCTGCGGCTGACACGCCTGCGGCCGCACTGGCACACCATGCAGCGCATCATCCGCGTGGGTGTGCCGAACCTGGTCGAGTCCAGCGGCATGTGGGCGACCAACTTCGCTGTGCTGTGGTACATCGGCCAAATGCACACCAGGGCCGCGATGGGCGCGCACATGATCGCCGTGCGGCTTGAAGGTATCAGTTACATGCTGGGTTTTGCGATCGCCACGGCGGCGGCAACGCTGGTGGGTCAGTACATGGGACTGGGTGACGTGCAGCGCGCCCGCCGCGCGGTCCTGCTGTGCTTTGGCATTGCGCTTGCGCTCATGAGCGCGATGGGTGTGCTGTTTCTGGTCGTGCCCGAACAGCTCGTGCACATGGTCAGCCGGGCCGACGAACACCGTGCCATGGCGCCGACGCTCTT
>NZCH01000063.1 GCA_002688155.1 Phycisphaerae bacterium | reverse complement strand
TCGATCTCGATCGCTTCGATGCGGGGCCAGAACTGCTCGTAAACCTGCGCCGCCTCTGCACGTACTTCCTTGCCGCCTTTAATCCAGTCAGGCGAGAACGCGTCGATCTGCTCCAGCAGCACTTCGGGAATGTCCGAGGCGCCGACTTTCTGTCGCGTGCTCGGATCGATCATCTCCGTGCCCGTGACGGCGGTGATCTCTTCAATCATCTGCCGGAACAGTTCCGCGGCGCGGGCGTCCATCTGCGCCTCGTACTCGCGCATCTCGCGGCGAAGCGCCCGCTTCTGCTCGTCGTTCATATGCATGCGCCGGCTGAACCGCTTGGCCCCGATGACCACGCCTTCCGTACCCGCGGGCACCTCAAGCGATTCGTTCTTCACGTCTTCACCGGCGCGGCCGAAAATCGCGTGCAGGAGTTTCTCTTCCGGCGACAGTTCGCTCTTGCTCTTGGGGCTGACCTTGCCCACGAGGATGTCGCTCGACCGAACGTATGCGCCCAGGCGAATGATCCCCGCTTCGTTCAGGTTCGCAAGCATTTTCTCCGACACGTTGGGAATGTCACGTGTGAACTCCTCGCGACCCAGCTTGGTCTCGCGAATCTCCACGTCGAATTCTTCGATGTGGATTGACGTAAACACGTCATCCTTAACCAGCCGTTCGGAGATGACGATCGCGTCTTCGAAGTTGTAGCCGTCGAAGGTGTTGAACCCGACGAGGACGTTTTTGCCCAGCGCCAATTCACCCTGCTGCGTCGCAGCGCCGTCGGCCATGATCTGGCCGGCCTTGACACGCTCGCCCAGGCTCACGATCGGCTTCTGGTTCAGGCACGTCTTTTCGTTCAGGCCAACGAACTTGCGAAGCTCGTACTCGTCGGCGTTGTCGACGACGATCCGATGCGCGTCCACATAGGTCACGACCCCTGCGTTGAGCGCGCGGACAACCATGCCTGAGTACTTGGGCACTTCCGACTCGATCCCCGTGCCGACACAGGGCGGCTCGGTGCGGATCAGCGGCACTGCCTGGCGCTGCATGTTCGAACCCATCAGCGCGCGGTTCGCATCGTCATGCTCGAGGAAAGGAATCAGCGCCGCGGACACGCCCACAATCTGCTTTGGACTTACGTCAACGTAATCGACTTCCGACGCGGGCACCTGCGCCAGGTCGCCGTCGACGCGTGCCAGCACAGCGCCCTTTCTGATTCGTCCGTTGTCGTCCACTACGGCAGTGGGTGCGAGCGTCGCGCGCATTTCCTCATCGGCACGCAGATACACCACCTTGCCCACCACGTCGTTCTTCACTTCGCGGTAGGGCGTGCGCAAAAAGCCGTAGTCGTCGACCTGCGAGAAAATACCCAGTGACGCGATGAGCCCGATGTTGGTGCCTTCGGGCGTTTCGATCGGGCAGATGCGCCCGTAGTGGCTGATGTGCACGTCGCGCACTTCGAAGCCGGCACGCTTGCGGTTTAGCCCCCCCGGGCCCAGCGCCGACAGGCGACGCTCGTGCGTGAGCTGCGAAAGCGGGTTGGTCTGGTCGACCACCTGCGACAGTTCGCTTCGGCCAAAGAAGTGCTCGATCGCGCTGGAGATCGACTTGGTGTTGATCAGGTCCGCGATGCGCGCGATCTCGTCGGGATCCTTGACGCTCATGCGCTCCTGCACCGTACGCCGCAGCTTCAAAAAGCCCTTACGCAGTTCTTCGACCGCCAGCTCGTCAAGCGTGCGCAGCCGGCGATTGCCCAGGTGGTCAATGTCGTCCACGTGCGCCTTGTTGCGGTTGCTGCGCAGGTCGAGCATGTACTGCACGACGTTGAGGAAGTCGTCCGCGCGAAGTTTCATCTCCGACTCGGGCACATCCATGTCGAACTTGCGGTTGATGCGGAATCGGCCAACCTTGCCCAGGCGGTAACGGTTCACGTCGAAGAATTTTTCTTCGAATAATTGCCTGGCCTTGTCGACCTGCGGCGGGTTGCCCGGACGCAGCCTGGCGTACAGGTACAGCAGCGCCGCCTCATGCTCGGTCACCTGCATTTCGTCGACCAGGCGCTCCGAAGCCGTACGCTCCTCGGCGATCGTGTTGAGGATCAGCACGTCATCCACGTCGGTGATCACGTCGATCTTCTTGAGGTTCGAGGCGATGACCCGATCGCAGTTTTCACCGATCATCGCGCCGGCGCGGATCAGTTCCTCGCCGGTCTCGGCGTCGACAATCGACGCGGCGGCATAGTGCTGGGGCTTCAAATCGACCACCTTGATCGTCTGAACGTCGTAGAACAGGTTCAGAAGCGCCTCGGTCGTGGAATACTCTTCGCTGATCGCGCGCAGGAACGTGGTTGCGGGAATCTTGGTCGACTGGTCGATGCGCATGGTCAGCACATCTTTCTTGGTCACTTCCAGTTCGATCCATGAGCCGCGCTCCGGGATGATGCGCGCCGAGTGCAGCAGCCGGTCACCCTCGTCCGAGGCAATGGAGAAGTCAACACCCGGCGAGCGGTGCAACTGGTTGACGATCACGCGTTCGGCACCGTTGATGATGAATTCGCCGCCGCCGAGCAGGATGGGCAGCTCGCCCAGATAGATTTCCTCTTCGGGTATCGCGGCGACCTCGGCGCGTTGCAACCGCACGCCGATGCGAAACGGCATGCCGTACGTCAGCCGAAGCTCTTTGCACTCCTCAGGCGTGTAACGCGCCTCGTCGATCTTGTAGTAAAGATAGTCCAGCGTCATCCCACCGTCGTAGCTGACGATCGGGAACACCTCGCGCAGCAGCAACTCCAGGCCTATTTCGACGTCGCGCTGATCGTACGCACGCCTGCTCTGGAGGAAGCGCTCATACGCCGCCTGCTGAACATCAATGAGATTGGGAATGCCAAGCGCATCTTCGTGCTTGCCATAGTTACGTACGGTGGTCATCCGCATCGGTCACCTCGTAGGAACGACCTGCTGGTTTGTAAAGTCAGGTTGTGGTTGGAAATAGCCCAAGCGCAGCGGTACCGCGAGCCGCGTAGTATAGAAAGGTCTGCGCCACCTCGCAAGAGGACCCGGGGGTGAAATGTTGAAAATTTGTCAAAAACTTTACGCTGCCGCTCCCCAATGGGGGTAGTCCGTCATGCGCAATCCGCGCGCCATGCAGCCAGATGAGGCTGTGATTTTCGGGCCCGGCACGGACCTTGCCGGTCTCCCCGGCACCTGGCGGTTGCACTGCAGGTGCACTGGGCCTTGCGCCCCACCGCGTATAGTGTTGCGGGAACGCTCGCCTGGATTGCATGTAACCATAATTGAAATAAATAGTTACATTATATGAGGCTCGCGTATTTCGAAGCGCTGGATTGCTGAGTTAACAGATGGTCGCGTGTGACTTTCCGCCGGATGCACCTTCGGTGCTACCGCTACAAGCGGGCAATCGATTTTAAAATCTTGCCGCCTGCATGATTGTAACGTAAGAATTTGTCAATCATGAAATTACGTCCTCATCCGCTACCAGTTCCTCAGGCTCTGAGCCAGCGAGCGGTCCGAACCGGCGAAGCGTGCGCGACCCGAACGCCGCTGCCACCACGACCACCAGCGTGCCGATGCCGCCGCTGACGACCGACACGACCGGCCCGAAAAAGTGCGCCACCGTCCCGGACTCAAACCCGCCCAGTTCGTTGGACGTGCTGATGAAGATCGTGTTCACAGCCGACACCCGCCCGCGCATCTGGTCGGGCGTGAGCAGTTGCACCAGCGTGTGCCGAATGACCACGCTCACGTTGTCGCACGCACCGGTCAGGCAGAGCATCGCCCACGACAGCAGGAAGCTTTGCGACAGGCCAAATACGATCGTCGCCAGCCCGAACCCCACGACCGCCAGCAACAGCGTTCGTCCCGCGCGCTGAATCGGAGGCAGGTGCGCGATCAACAGGGCGGTGACCATCGCGCCGATCGCGGGCGCTGCGAGGAGATAGCCGTACTCGACTTCACTGACCTTAAGAATCTTCCTGGCGAAAATCGGCAGAAGGTAGATGCACCCGCCGAACAGCACGGCGAACATGTCCAGCCCAATGACGGCCAGCAGAATGCGTTTGTGCCAGACGAAGCGTATGCCATCGAACATGGACGACGCGAACTGCCGCCAGTTGGCTGCGCGGTCGGTCGTCTGCTGCGCGTATTCGCATCGCACGAACAGCAGCATGATCGCGAAGAACAGCGTGCTGACCGCGCTGATCACGTACGCGCCCGACACGCTCACGAGCAGCACGACCCCGCCCAGCGCCGGCCCCGCCACGGACGACATCTGAAACGACATGCTGCGCCACGTCATGGCATTGGCGAACGTGTCGTCGGGCACGAGTTGCGGAAGGATCGCCGACCGTGCGGGCCAGGTCAGCGAATGAATCGCTGCGTCCAGCGCCAGTGCGGCATAAATCAGCGTCACGTCGAGTTGCCGCATCGACAGCCACGCCAGACCAATCGACGTCAGCGACGTGCCCAGCAGCCCGATCATCATGACCCGCTTACGGTTGAACCGGTCGGCCAGGTATCCTGCGGGCAACGCCAGCGCGAACACCGGAATCACCTGCACCAGCCCCACGATCCCCAGCGACAACGCTTGCTCCGTGCGCGCAAAAATGTCCCAGTAAATCGCCGTTGTCTGAACCCGCGTCCCGATCAGCGCGACCGACATGCCCACAAAAAACAGCCGAAAGTCACGCACGCGAAACGCGGCGTATGAGTCGTGTTGGGTTTTTGGCATAGTCGGACAGTCAGAAATGAGAGTCGAAAAGTCAGAAAGTCACAAGTCAGGAGTTGCGAATCGTCACGGACCCGAGAATCACAACGGCTGGTGACTTTCCGACCTTCCGGATCAGTACTCAAAGACTACACCAAGAATATCGTCTGGTTCGTCGAGGATAGCGTCGACCTGGCGTTCAACGTCACTGAAGTCAATACTGTGCGTGGTGAGCGTGTCGACATTGAGTTTGCCCTCGTGGATGAGTCGGACGCACAGTTCGAGGTTGGTGCGCGTGGTCCAGCGCATGAAGACGGGCGGGTAATCGTCGCCGTGCTCCCACAACTCGTCGTGATAGCCCGGCCCGGTGCGGGCGGCGATGCGTATGTCGTGATTGGTCGTGCGGTGCGTGAACGTGTAACCGGCGCCGCCGACGATGACGATTCGCCCCATGGTGTGGCCGTCGGGCGATACCTTCAGGCACTGGTCGAGTTCGTCGATGACGCCTGTCGCGTCGCCGCCGAATGCGATCACGGCCGCATCAAGCCCGGCACCGGCGGTGAACTCACGCGTCAAGTCCGCGAGTGGTTGCTCCGCCGGAGAGTTGGCCGAGTCGATGCCCCAGCCGCTCGCGATCTCACGCCGCTTTGCGATCTTGTCCCAGCCCGCGACGTAACACCCGGACAGTTGGTGCATCCGTGCTGAAAGTTGACCGATGAGTCCAAGCCCGATGACGCCGACGAACTCGCCCAGTTGCGGCTCGCCGCGCCGTGACGTGTGTATGGCTGTTGATGCAAGGTGTGCGTACGAACCCTGCGCGAAAGTGACATTGTCTGGCAATGCCACGCAAAGGTGATGAGGTGCGACGGCGAAGTTTGCATGCAGCGCATACCCGGCTCCCATGCACGCAACGCGGTCGCCTACTGAAAAACGCTCGACACCAACGCCCGTTTCGACCACGACGCCGGCGTTGGCGTAACCAAATGTTTGCGGTTCGACGCCGCTACGCGGCTTGTCACGCTGCTCGCACAGTGCCCGCCAACCACCACGAAACTCCGAGCCCGGGCTGACCAGCGAAGCATGCACCTGGACAAGCACCTGCCCGGCCTTCACCTGGGGCACGTCCTGTTCAACAAGCCGAATGTGCCCGTCGCCCTGCAGCGTGGCGGCAAGTCGCCTGGTCGGCATTGAATGCTCCTAGCGCGTCTGCCTCACCGCCGTCTTTGTTGCGTCACGTACCTTTCACATGCTCCGCACACCACCGCGCCTGTCCGGGGATGTCCACGCCGACCAGCTTCGACCACGCGTCGAGCAATTGCTTCACAATCGGTCCAGGTGCGCCTTCGCTGATCGGAAGGCCGTCCAGGTGCGTGATGCTCACCATGCAAAACGGCGTGGATGTAAAGAACGCCTCGTCGGCAGTGTGCATGTCATATGGGTCGAGGTTGCGCTCATGGCAGTCGATGCCCAGTTCGTTCGCCAGATCAAACACGGCGCCGCGGCTGACGCCCCGCAGAATGTTTCGCCGTTCGGGCGTGTACAGCACGCCGTCGATCACAACGAACACGTTCGCCCCGGTCCCCTCGGCGATAAAGCCGTCCATATCGATGAGCACCGCCCACGCCTTGGGGTCAACGTCACTGGTCTGCTGGTTCGCGATCTGGTAATGCTGCCGGCTGCGCGTTTTCATCTTCGCGTCCAGCAGGTGCGAAGGAATCGCGCGCTGGCGCGGAATCACCGCACGCACGCCCTCGTCGAAAAGCGGCGCGAAACTCGCGAGGTGCAAGTCCATTGGATATGTGCTGATGGCCACCGTCGGGCCGGTCGCATCGCGCTCGTTGCCGATCACACGCTGGTACGGGCCAAGCACACCGCGCGATATGTCGTGCAGTATTTGAAAATCAATTTCCGGTTGAACCAGCGGAGCGTTGTGCTCCAGGACTTCAAGCGTAACCTTCTCCATCTCGTCGAGGCTCATGCCCGGATCGATGCGTAGAATCTTCATCGACGCGTACAGCCGATCGAGGTGCTCGCGCAGGCGAAACGGTTTGTGTTTGAACGTGCGTGTGAACTCAAACGCCATGTCGCCGAACATCAGCGCCGAGTCGTAGATCGACACCGACGCCTGCGATTCGGGCACGTATCGGCCGTTGAAGTACACCTCACGCTGTCTTGGTTCGCTACTCATCATGTCTCCGTTACGTTGTAGTTGCGATCGCGCCAAGTATATAGTGGATTGATCTGATGGAGGTGGCGGCATGTCGCACCTGGTTCAACTGGCGCACGAGATCCATGGTCAGCCTGTCGCGCGGGTCGATGCACCATCCCGCGACAACCGATCGTGACTTGCACGCGAATTTCCAGTGACATGACACCATGCAGGGAGTGCATCTGCTCCGATCGAGCCCGTTATAATGCACCCGTGACCGTCGCCGAACGAGAACTTGTCACCGACGGGCAGGTACGTTTCTTTCGAGAAAATGGCTACCTGCACTACGGGCCGATGTTCAGCGAGCAGGAGCAGCGTGGCCTTCGCGACGAAGTGCAGTGTTTCATCGACGGCGATTACCCCGACGTGTACCGCACGGACCTGTGGCCCGAGGAGGGCGAGGACGCGGCGCCGGTCGGACACGAGCGGTTTCTTCAAATGTGCATGCTGTGGAAACTGTCCGACGTCATTCGCAGGTACGCGATCGACCGCAGGCGCGGCCAGATCATCGCGGCGCTCGTCGGCGTCGGGTCGATCCGGTTCCTGTCGGACATGGTGCTGTACAAGCCGCCGGGTAAGGGCAAGTCGCGACAATCCATTTGGCATCAGGACTTCCCGACCGGGTACAATACCTTGCCCGACATTACGTCGTGGATGCCCCTGGACGACGTGGGCCACGAGACCGGTTGCATGCAGTACATCCCCGGATCGCACAAACTCGGTGAGTTGACGTTGCCGGGGGAGCAATGCCGTGAAAACTATGAGAAGGCGGGCATTGATTTCTCCAACTCCGCGATCGTGCCCATGAAGGCGGGCGAAGTGATGTTTCATCACAGCAACATCCTTCACTACTCCGCGGCGAACAACACCGACCGGCCGCGGCGGGTTTACATCACGCGGTACATGCCCGCGAATGCCGTGTACCGCAACCGTCCGGCAATTCAATACCTTTACCCCGACGTGGACCTGGCCGCACTGGACGGTCAACCCTTTGCCGACGATGAGTACCCGATCGTGTATCCGTGATCGTGCCGCCTGCGCGTAGCGGTCGCACCACAGGTGCACCGGGCCGCTGCGTTTCGATTCGTGCTGTTTGACTAAACTGCGACCCATGCACCCAATCACCTTTTCCCAACTCAACGACGCCGGCGATGGGGGTCAGATCAGTGAAATCCTTGTTGAGGTGGGCGACGTCATTGCGGTTGGCGACCCCGTCGTGGCGGTTGAAATGGACAAGTCGATCGTCGAGGTCGAGTCGCCGCACGCGGGGACGGTCGCGGTAATTCACGTGAAGCCGGGCGATGCCGTGGAAGTGGACCAGTTGCTGATCGAGCTTTCGTAACATGGCTGCATTCAACGCTGAACAACTCACGCACATGTACGCGACGATGGTGTGCATTCGGCTGTTCGAGCAGAAGACGATCGAAGTGTTTGCCAGACGGATCAAGGCAGGGCAAACGCCGGGCGCGTTGCACTCATCAGAAGGTCACGAGGCGATCGCGGTGGGCGTGTTCAGCACGCTTTTGCCTGATGACTACGTGTTCAGCACGTATCGCGGGCACGGGCATGCGATCGCGCAGGGCATGGATCTGAACAAAATCGCTGCGGAGATTCACGGCGGAGCGACCGGCGTGTCGCGCGGGTACGGCGGGTCGATGCACCTGTTCGACGT
>NZCH01000062.1 GCA_002688155.1 Phycisphaerae bacterium | reverse complement strand
CATTTACGACCACACCAAGAAGATCCTGCTGCCCAAGGATTACATCCGCTTCTGCATGACCGGTGAATACGCAACGGAGGTCGGCGACGCGTCGGGTACGTTGCTGCTGGACGTGAAGAAACGGGCGTGGAACCGGAAGGTGCTGTCGGCACTGGAGATTGACAGCGAATTGATGCCGCCGTGCTTTGAGTCGCATGTCGTGTCGGGCAAGGTCACAAAGGTGGCGGCGAAACTGACGGGTTTGAAGGCGGACACGCCGGTCGTGGGTGGCAGCGGTGACCAGCCGGCGGGCGCGGTCGGCAATGGCATCGTGTCCACCGGCATCGTCAGCGCGACGATGGGCACGTCGGGCGTGGTCTTCGCGCACGCGGATGAGCCGACGTATGACCCGAAGGGCCGCGTGCACACGATGTGCTCAGCGGTCGAAGGCAAGTGGTGCGTGTTCGGGTGCATGCTCTCGGCGGGGGGATCGTTCCAGTGGTTTCGCAATCACCTGAGTGCGGGAGAAGTCGCCGAGGCAAAGCGCAAGAAGGTCGACCCGTACGAACTGCTCATCGCGCAGGCAGAGCAGGCGGCGCCGGGCAGCGAAGGGTTGTTCTTCCTGCCCTACCTGACGGGCGAGCGATGTCCATACCCCAACCCCAACGCGCGAGGCGGGTGGATCGGCCTGACGGTACGACATGACCGCCCCGCCATGATCCGCGCGCTGCTCGAAGGGGTCACCTTCGGCATGAACGACGCGCTGGCGATCATGCAGCAAATGAAACTCAAAATCAAAACCGTGCGGCTTTCCGGTGGCGGGGCGCGCAGCGCGTTCTGGCGGCAACTCCAGGCGGACATCTACAACAAACCCGTCGCCGTCATTAACGCGCAAGAGGGCCCGGCGTACGGCGTCGCCATTCTCGCGGGCGTGGGCACGGGCGTGTGGCGTTCCGTTCCGCAGGCGTGCAAGGCCGTCATCCGCGAAACTGAAAAACTGCAACCCAACCGCAAGACCTCTGCGATGTACACGAAACATCATGCTCAGTACCAGCAGTTGTACGCGTCCCTGGAAAACGACTTCGGGCGGATCGCGGCGTTAGCAACCGCGTAGCGATCAGCAATGGACGGCCGTGGCGGCGAACCGTAAAGTAACGGCCATGCCATCGACCCAAGACGCGCCGGTCGCGAATACGGCGATATCCTGTGATACGCCACACCGCACGGGCCGTTATTTCTGATTAATAATCCGCCCGCGGTTTCACCCACGGCAGCTTGTGCCCGGCCACGACGGGTAGCCCGATCACAGCCGGCATCGAAACCTGGCCGCTGCTGCACGCCAACACGCAAAAGACGTATGCCAGAAAAGCTGCCATCACTGGAACCCACGCCTGAGGCGGTTTACGTAAACCGCCGTCAATTCCTTGGCCAACTCGGCGTGGGCGCAGCTGCGCTGTCGACCGTGAGCATGTTCGGCACCGGTACGTGTGATGCACAAAGCGAAGCGACGCAGACCCCGGGCAATGCCGACAACGCAGTGCGCGACCGGATTCTCGCACCGGGCGTGCAGCGTGACGAGTTGCTCAAACGCTTCCCGGCACCGCGCACCGCCGGGTTCGTGGCCGCCGGTGACGACAAAGCGACATTGACCGATGAACTTGCCGCGGGCTCTCACAATAATTTCTACGAGTTTCTGCCAGGCGGCGGCGGGCCGGTCCATCGGCTTGTCGATGGTTTCGTCGTTGATCCGTGGAAGGTCCAGGTCACAGGACTCGTTCATAAGCCGCGCACGTTCGACCTTGACGACCTGTTCAAACTCGACCTCGAGGAGCGCGTGTACCGGTTTCGTTGCGTCGAAACGTGGGCGATGGTCGTACCCTGGACCGGAATCGTCCTGTCGAAGCTGCTCGACAAAGTCGAACCCAAAAGCGATGCGAAGCACGTGCGGTTCATGACCGCGCAGCAACCAAAGCAGATGCCCGGCATCGAGCGAGCGCCCCACTACCCGTGGCCGTACCACGAAGCGCTGCGCATGGACGAGGCCATGAACGAACTGACGCTGCTGGCGCTTGGAATATTCGGCCACCCGCTGCCCAAACAACATGGCGCTCCGGGCCGGCTCATCGTGCCGTGGAAATACGGCTACAAATCGCCCAAGTCCATCGTACGCATCGAACTGGTCGAAGATCAGCCGCCCACGTTCTGGTCGGCAGGGCAATACGCGCACGAGTATGGCTACCTCTCGAACGTCAATCCAAACATCCCGCATCCGCGCTGGTCGCAAGCGACAGACTACATGCTCGCTGCGGGAACACCTCCGCGCGGGGGGCCGCGCCGTGCCACCGAGATCTTCAACGGATACGGCAAGTACGTCGCGAAACTGTATCCCGATGAGCCGGCAACGTGGCAGATACCGCTTCAATCCGGACAAATCGCACGATGACGTTTGTGCAGGAATTACATTTCAATCAATCGTGACAGTCGATGCAGATGCCAGAGAGGCCGGATCTCGCGTGGCGGTTGAGCCACACATGGCGCACACCGGGTGAATAGTTCGCGCCCGCGAGCCGCCACTTACCCGGCGCCGGCAACAAGCTGTCGTCGCTCACGGACACGCGAAACAACCATTGACACTCATGGCACCGCGCCAACGCAACGTACCGCTGCATCAGAAACGCATCGGGGAAGCCGGCCTCGGAGGGCTGGATGACCGCGTCGCGCCCCCATGGACGTTGAGCCTAGTGTGACCTGCCGCGTGCAGCGACAGCGCTACCGGCGTTTGTTTATGACCGTCGAGCGTTTTTTCTGTCCAGCGCAGCACGTGCGTGCAGACAAATGCCCAAGCCGATCAGACCGACGCCGATTGGGGCAAGCGGGCCTTGGTGGATGACACCCGAGTTGGGATTGGCAACGGCGTAGAGAACGACCGCGGCAACGAATACCCATGCCAGATAGAGAAGCGGGCGCTTGATGGTGTGGGGAATAGACGTCATGGTTGCAAACATCCGGGTGATTGAGGTTTCGAAGCTTTGGTCTTATTCAAGTCAACGATTCAGTTGCCCATGAAGCAAGGGGCTATAACGTAGAATTGCAGAAATCCTTTGGTTATTGGACTGGAATGGTGACCGTCATGGGCGCTTCGAGTGTCACGTCGGCGACGAGTCTTGCGCGAAGCTCGCGCCACTCGAGTTGATACTTCGGGCGCAGGTGCCCGTAGGGGGTAAAGATGCTTTTCTGTGTTCGTGAGTCCAGTGCGTTATAAGGCGCGAGGGTAACGCGCACGTCGACGAGCCGGCCCCTGCGGAAGACGGTCAAAGTGATTTCCCGGTCTGCGATGTTGGTTCGGATCATCTGGGAAACCACCTCGGCCAGCCCGGAGCGCGCGGTCTTGCCGACGGGGATGTTCTGTTGGTTGACGGCGACGAGCAAGTCGCCCGGTTCGATGCTTGCATAGGCGGGAAAGCCCGGCATGGTCGCGCCCAGTCGAACGGCCGGTGCGCCGGCGCGCAGGGTTGCTTCGTCGCTGGCTTCGTGCAACCGCACACCCAGCGAGCCGGGCACATGCCCCTGAAAGTCGCGTACGATCGACTTGCGAAGCATGTGATGACGTGCCGCATCCAGGATGCGATGCCGCTGCTCAGGAAATTTCGCCTGATCGATCAGACGTTTGTATCCCTGTTCAGTCAGATCGTCGCGCAGCAGCAACCGCTTGCGGGCGCGCTGGCGTGATGCATAGTCGAACCGGCTGAGTTGCCCCATCAGTCGCGCGTCGTCGGGCGGATCGTCTGCAAGCACGGGCGATAGCGACAGGAGCGCGACAAGTGCTGTGAGTGTGATGTGCAGACGATTGATCATGTGCGAGCAGGAAAGACGCAAGAAGCCGGTCGCAATCGACCGGGCTGAATAGTCGACACCTGGAACACGCCACCCTCACCCATCAAGCATCGCAGCCAACCGATCCGCGTTGTCCTGGAGCCAGCGCACTTTTCGCTCGACCATGCACAGGAATCCGATCCCTTCCATGCGAGCGAACGAGCCGGTCGCGGCAATGGGGACGACGCTTTCGGCGATCAGCGCTTCGATCATCAGCCAGGGCACAGTGCGCAGTTCGGCCTTGGTGAGCATCTGCCTCGAGTCGTAACCTTCGAGGAAAGCCTTGAACCGGTCAGTATCGATAAAGTCGGGCCACTGGTTCAGGTCGTCTCCACCGCCAACGATCGAGAACTGCAGGGCACCATTGCCGGTATCAACGATGCGCTGCTGCATGCGCGCCGCGTCGTAGTCGATGACCGCGACAACGCGCGGTCCGCGGAACAGCATGTTGCCCGGGTGCCAGTCCGAGTGAATGATCTGCGAAGGCCAATCGGCCAGTCCCTGCTCGTTGGCCTTCATGGCCGCGACGCTGTAGCTGGTGCGCAGAAACTCGAGGTTGGCGCTGATCTGCTTCTCGTTTTCACTGACGCGCTTCGTATTGGTGCGTTCGAGTGTGTGCGGAAGCTTGTCCATCGACATCGCAACCTGCCGCGAGGAATGGTACGACCCGGTCGGCGGTTCATACTCCGGCCTGTAGTCGATCAGCAGTTTGTGAAACAGACCAAGGATCTTGCCCGAATCCGCGGTCGCATCCAGAGAGTTGTCGTAGCTTGTGCCCTTGATGTATTCGAATAACTCGTAGATTTCTCCGCCGATCTGGAGCATCGAGTTGTTGTCTTTTTTTGTGCCGATCAGGTGTGGCAGCGGGAACTGCTTCTCGGCGAGGAATAGTTGCAGGCCGTGACAAAACGCGACCTTGAATGGGTCGTGCTTTCCCTGCGCCCGGCGTTTGAGCAGGTGGGTGCCCACATCGGATTTGATGATGAGCTTTGGCGCTCTGCGCGACCCGCGCGGGAACTCCTGGATGGCGTCGATCGTCCCAATCTCGAAGTGGCTCAGGACGATGCTGAGTTCGTCAGCAAGAAAGGCGTCGCGACCGCCGGCTCCCCAGGTGTCTGCGCTGCCGAACCCGCGCCGCTTGTCCGACTCATACGGCCGATTCGATTTACCCGGCGACACTTGCGCGTGATCTCCCGTTGTAGCCTGCGCCATACGAGTATTCTATTCCACGTTCTGGACCTGTTCCTTGACACGATCGATCGCGCCCTTCATGCGGACAATGGACTGGCTGATCTGTGAATCGTTGGATTTGCTGGCGATCGTATTCGCTTCGCGCAGCAGTTCCTGGGTGAGAAAGTCCAGCGTCCGGCCCGCGGGCTGGTCGTCGTTGTTGGACACAATCTCACGAATCTGCTCCAGGTGGCCCGCGATACGCGACAGTTCCTCGCTGATGTCAGCGCGCTCGGCGAAGAGCGCGATCTCGCGAATCAGGTCCGGCTCATCTAATTTCAGCTCCGCCCGGCCTGCCAACTGATCAATCCGCGCGCGCAGCCGATCCTGGTAATCCTCAATCACCGAAGGCGCGCGCACGATGACTTTGGCGCGGTCAACCTCTATTTGATCGCAATACGAACGCACGTCATGAACGACCGTCTTGCCTTCCGTGGCGCGCATCGCAATGACCTCATCACACGCCTGCTCGGTGAGTTTGAGGATGTGAGGTCGGGCGCGATCGACCAGCGACGCCTGGTCCTGCGCCGGCTGCAAAACACCCGGCAATGCCAGTAACTGCGTCATGTCGATGTTGGTCGACCGGTCGTTGTGCACCACCTTCGCGTGGATGTTCTCCAGATGCGCGAGGTAGGTCATCAGCGCCTCGTCGTTGACATGATGCGCCGCCTCGGCGCCCGGTTGCCCGATCGCCGCGCTAAGCGTGACCGACCCGCGTGCGAAGCGTTTGCGCAGGTTCGACTCGAGTTCGGCATCGAGTGCCGCCAGTTCTTCGGGCAGTCGAATTGCTGCCTTGAAATACCGGTTGTTGAGACTTCGGACTTCGACCGTGTAATGGGTCCCGTCCACCTGCGCTGATGCGCGGCCGAAACCGGTCATGGAGTGGATCATGTTCAAACTCTGAGAAAGCCAACCCCGGCCCGGTCAGGCCCAGTGCGATTAGAACATCATAGGCTGCGCGCTCGCAGCAGGAAACCGCGATGCGACTACGGGTCTTGCGTGTCGTCCGCTGCGCCTGCTGCGTCTTGCCCAGGTGCGCTTTGCACGGGAGTATCCGCCGGCACGGACGTACGCGTACCCGCTTCATCGTCAATGGTGACCGACTTGTCACCAACCCCGCCGACCGGCACTTTCTGCGCATCGCCCGCGTCGGTGTCGACGGTGGTTTCAGTGGTTTCGCCAGGCGCCGGGCCGATGATGGACGGCGTACGCTCATGTTCGCGGATCATCGCGAGGTTCAGCCCGATCGCCAGAGCCAGGAACAGAACAAACCCAACCACTGTGACGATCGTCAGAATATCGCCGGTCTTGGCGCCAAACGCGGTGGTCGTTCCGCCAACGCCCCCGAACGCGCCAGCCAGGCCGCCGCCCTTGGGGCGCTGGATCAGCACCACCATGAGCATGAACAGGCTCACGACCACAAATCCAATCGCCATCAGCGTGATGTGCCAGGCACCCAGAGTTAAAATCATTTTTACATTCCGATACGACGCATTGATTGCGGGTAGTCCGAAAAATGGTACCAAATGGACCGTTGATTACATCATCATACTATCGACGGCCCATCGCGGGTCCCGTCAATTCTCCTGTGTCGCGGCGACGATGGCGGCAAAATCATCGCTCACCAGAGACGCGCCGCCGACCAGAAAGCCGTCAACATCCGGCTGCGCGATGAGGTCGCCGGCATTGGCCGGCTTGGCCGAGCCGCCGTACATGATCCGCATCGATTGTGCGATGGACTCATTGAACAAACCGAACTGCACGAATGCACGAATCGCCTGGTGCGCGTTCTGCGCGTCGCCGGGCGTCGCGGTCATGCCCGTGCCGATCGCCCAAACCGGTTCGTAGGCAATCGTCACACGCGTCATCTGATCGGCGGTCACCCCCGCCAGACCGTAGCCGGTCTGCCCCCAGTTGATCGCATCGGTCTTGCCCGCTTTGCGCTGCTCGAGCGTTTCACCGACGCATAAAATCACTTCCATGTCGGCTTCGAGCGCGGCCAGCGTTTTTTCGTTGATCAGCGTGTCCGGCTCACCGAGCACGTGCCGGCGTTCCGAATGACCCACGAGAACAACCGACACGCCCACGTCGCGTAACATCGACAAACTCACCTCGCCGGTGAAAGCACCGTTGGGCTGAGCGTAAAAATCCTGTGCCCCAAGTTTGATCAACGAGCCGGCTTTCGCAAGTACGTCACCAACCGACGACAGATACATAAACGCCGGACAAATCACGACGTCAGCCGGGCCGGACATCGCCGTGACGGACGCGAGCGATTGTGCCAGCGCCAGGGCCTCGTCCCCGTGCAGGTTCATCTTCCAATTGCCGCCAACGTAAGGGGTGCGTGACATTTCTTGCGGGAACTCCGAAAAACACGAAACGCGCAGTATAGCATGGGTGACAGACCGTAAATACCCCGGCACCCGGACACCCAGCGAAGAAACAACACCCAAAACTTGAAACTCAACGCCCTGACTGCAACGGCACCTCATTTGTCGCTTTGAACATCTGCGGAATGTCACCCGGACCGACTTGCACACCACCGGGCGTGATTTTACACAACGGCATAAACGTCAGGTTCGGTGCAACGCTTTCGATGTGAGCAGCGCGCCGGGTGAACTCGTACGTAACGCCAGGCACCGTTGCCTTCGTAGCTATTTCGGTCGTGCCGCAGCCGCAATTGAAGTGCAGATCCACGTGAAGCCCGCTGCCGGGGAGCCGTGCCGCCGGGCCACAGGACCACATTTCACATGGGCATGTGGTCAGGAAACCGTGCCAACATGGCGAGCAGGTCCTGCCCGCCCATGTTCATCGCCGCCGGCAGAGACAGCATGACATGGTTGCCTTAACCCGCCGTCGTCGCGGGCGACAATGACAGTACTTCACGAGCGCCCTGTTCGTACAGACTTTTGATCGCGGCACCGACGAGCGCCGGAAGCGTATTGGCGTGCGCAGTGGTGTCGAACTGAATGACCCGCCCGCCATCCGGACTCAGTGCGCATGCGCGCAGGCGACAAAACAGCCCGGCTTTAAACGTCAGCGCCTCGGCGTGCGCCGCGATCGGCGAATGGCAATCGCCACCGACGCTCGCGATGACCTGCCGTTCGACACGCACCATCTCCGCCGTCGATGCGTGGTTCAGGCACAGACATCGCTGAATCGTGCGATGGTCATCGATCAGACATTGCACCGCCAGCGCGCCCTGGCTGGCGGCGGGTAAAATCGCGTGCGGGTCCATCACCTGCCCGGCATGCTCGGCCAGTCCCAGCCGGCGCAGTCCCGCGACAGCCATCAGCGTCGCGTCACATTGCCGGTCTTGAAGCACCTTGTCAAGCCGTGTTTGCACGTTGCCGCGCAGGACCTGGACGTTCAGGTCCGGGCGAATGCGCAGCGCCATGGCGGCGCGGCGCGGACTGGCGGAGCCAAACGTCGCCCCGTCGGGAAGATCATCAAATCCAGCCGCGGAGTGCGCGATGAAGCAGTCGCGCGGATCCTCGCGGCGCGGCACAGCCGCGATCGTCAGCCGCGCGCGCGGGTCGCCACCAGAAGGCCGATGCCGGTGTCCCGTGCGCGGCTGCTCGCCGGCAGAAGGCAAATCCTTGTAACTGTGTACCGCCAGATCCGCCGTGCCATCGAGCACCAGCTGTTCGACCGCGCGCGCAAACAAACCCTTGCCGCCAACGTCCGTCAACGCGGCGTCGGCTTGCTGATCACCCGCCGACTCAATCCCGTGGTACTCGATCTCGACCCCGTGCGCGCGATGCAGCGCCTCACCCACCTGACGGGCCTGGGCCTGAGCCAGCGGGCTCACGCGCGACGCGATCCGGATCGGCTTACGACTGCGACGCATTGAACCGCTCCCATGCGAACACTACCATACCCGCATCGCACCATGCCGGGTAGTCCATTGACTACATGCTGACACAACCGACCGGCACCGACCAGGAAAGCACGTCCATGACCGAGGCTCATTCATGCGTCGCAATCACCGGTGCCACCGGATTCGCCGGCAGGCATATCATGCCCAAACTGCTCATGGGTGGCCATCGCGTGCGCGCGCTCGTACGTAGCCGCAAGCGGCTCACGGCCGCCAGCGGGAACACCCACACTATTGAAGGTGACATATTCGACGACCGTTGCGTCGAGCAACTGGTCGACGGCGCCGACACGGTCATCCACCTCATCGGAATCATCGACGAAAATCCGATGAACGGCATCACGTTCGAAAACCTGCACGTCAATGCCACGACCCGCCTGCTGCAAGCCGCGAAAGACGCAGGCGTCAGCCGCTGGGTGCACATGTCGGCGCTGGGAGCCCGGCCAAACGCCGTCGCCAACTACCACAAGACCAAATGGGAAGCCGAGCAGGCAGTGCGCGATTCAGGGTTGGACTGGACCATCATTCGCCCCTCGATCATCCACGGGCCGGACGGCGAGTTCATGAAGTTGATCAAGACCTGGTGGACGAGCTTTTTCAACCCGCCACTGATCGTGCCATACTTCGGCGCCGGGCCGTTCGGAGCCGGCGGCAGCGGCCACCTTCAACCCGTTTGGGTCGACGACGTCGCGCAGTGCTTCGTTGACGCGCTGACGAATCCACGCACCATCGGCGAAACCTACCCGATGGGCGGCCCCGAGCGGTACACGTTCCCCGAGTTGTACGCCGCTGTACGCGATCGTCTGCCAAAAACGCGGTGTAAAATGATTGTGCCCATGCCCGCCTGGAAAGCGAAAATCCTCGGCCGACTGCCCGGCATGCCGTTCAACTGGGACCAGGTCGTCATGAGCCAGGAAGACTCAATCTGCGATACTTCAAAGGTCGAGCACGACTTTGGCATCAAACTCGCCGGCTTCACCGAAAAACTCGACGAGTACGCGGCTAACATCGGGTGAGATGAAGAAGCACTCAAACATCCAGGTACCTAAAACCTGTGACAGACAAACAACGAATCCACAGCGGGTAGTCGCAGCACCGCAGATGCACCGGATCCCGGGGTTTCGGATTCTCCTTCACCATAAAGAGCACGAAGAATAGAAATTGAATCAATTCAGCTCGATACACGTTATCCTTGATGTTCTTCATGATGTAATCCCATAGCGATCCAGGTGCCCCCACTATGTCCAAACACACTTTCGTCACCATCGGCATCCTCATCGGCCTGGTCCTTGGAGCGATTTTGGGCGAGGTGCTTTATCAAATGTACGATGGGGCCGTCCCTGACGGCTGGCTCGAAGGGCTCAGCTTCGTTGGCAAGACCTTCTTCATGGGCCTGCTGAAGATGGTGCTGATTCCGCTGATCGCGTCGAGCGTGCTCGTCGGCGTCGCGTCGATCGGCGACCCGTCCAAACTCGGGCGCGTCGGCTTCACCACGCTGTTTTACTACTTTTCAACGATGCTCATCGCGGTGGTCATCGGCGTGGTGCTGGTCTCGACGATTCACCCCGGCGGTGATTTCGACCTGGCACTGCGCGACGAAGCCGTCACAGAGTTTGAGGCGTCCGGGTCGACCGCGCAGCAGCGCGTCGGCGGCGCCAGCGGCACAGGGCTTTGGGGTGCGGTCAAAAACATCACCAGCCAGATCGTGCCCAGCAACCCCGTCGCCGCCGCCGCCCAGGGCAAAATGCTGCCGGTCATCACGTTTTCACTCATCTTCGGCATCGTGTTGATCGTGGTGGGTGAGAAGGGAAAGCCCGTACTGCGCGTGTTCGAAGGCGTGTTCGCCGCCATTATGAAGCTGGTCGAGTGGATCCTGTACCTGGCGCCGATCGGCGTACTCGCGCTGGTCGCATGGACGGTCGCGCGCATCGGCACACTGAACCTGTTCGGGCCGCTGTCGATGTACGTGGTCACGGTGATCGTCGGCCTGCTCATTCACGGCGCGATAGTTTTGCCGCTCGTGCTATGGGCGTTCGGCAAGACAAACCCCTACCGGTATATGTGGCAGATGAAAGATGCGCTGATGACCGCGTTCGGCACCGACTCGTCCAGCGCAACACTGCCGGTCACGATCGAAACGTCGCAACGTGAAGGCGGCGTATCGAAAAAGTCCGCAGAGTTCGTACTGCCGCTGGGCGCGACGGTCAACATGGATGGCACGGCACTGTACGAAGCCGTCGCCGTCGTGTTCCTCTTTCAATGTTTCGGCATCGAACTGGGCATGACCGAATTGCTTATCATCGTGTTCACAGCGACGCTCGCGGCGGTGGGCGCAGCGGGCATTCCGTCTGCGGGGCTGGTGACCATGGTGATCGTCGTCGAGGCGGTCAACGGCTCACTGGGCGGTGACAAGGTGTTGCCGCTGGCGGCGATCGGCATCATCCTGGGCATCGACCGCATCCTCGACATGTGCCGGACGACCGTCAACGTATGGGGCGACGCCGTGGGCGCGAAGATCATCACACGCATTGCGCCCGATGATGAGCACGCACAACCCGGGTGAGTGTGCGCGGGTCCGCCGAAGCGGGCCGCGCCGGATGGTTTGGTTTCAACACAGCAAGGAGCGCAACATGGCCCGAATGATTCGTCACGAAGGTAACTGTTCACAGTTTTCGGCGCCCCGTGTGCCATTGATCCGATCATGTCAGTATGGCCAAGGATGGCAAGCAACGGTT
>NZCH01000061.1 GCA_002688155.1 Phycisphaerae bacterium | reverse complement strand
GCCGCTGTTGAAGCGAAGCGCATGGCCCTTGCCCTGGCCGAGGGTGACGTAACTCACATCGTCCACGATCTTTCCGTGGTTACCTTTGCCGCTCCAGTCCTTTACCTGCTTGCCCGGACCTTCCTCGAATGTGTAGTGCGCGACAAGCCCATCGTCGGCGTGCACAGCAGCAAGAGGCTGCATGCCCGCAACCGACGCAAGACACACTGTCACATAACACACAAGACGCCGTCCTGGTTGGTATCGCACTCTCATCATCTGCCTTTCATGTATCGCTTCACCATCTGGGCATAAGTCATTGGCATGTCATAATACAGCCACGTCATCGATCTGGCCGCTAAAGCCAGCGCGTCAGGACCGACCGCGGTACGATCGCGAGCACCGAAATTTTCTGCGTCTGCGGTAATTAAGAGCCCTGGAGCCTGGATCAGGTGATTGCGTCATGACGGGAACTGACTTTCAGTGCCCCGCTATCTGAACCCTTCCAGGCGCAAGGGCAATCTCTAAAGGACCAGCGGGCATATCGCCTAATCGCCCATATGCTCGACCACCGCCTGCCCAAACTCACTGCACTTAAGCAGCGTCGCCTCGTCCATCAATCGTTCGAAGTCGTAGGTCACGGTCTTCGCGTTGATGGCGCCTTGCATGCCATTGATGATAAGCTCGGCCGCTTCGGTCCAGCCCAGGTGGCGCAGCATCATTTCGCCTGAGAGGATGACGCTGCCGGGGTTGACTTTGTCCTGGCCGGCATACTTGGGCGCGGTGCCGTGTGTGGCTTCGAAGATGGCGTGTCCGGTGTCGTAGTTGATGTTGCCGCCGGGCGCGATGCCGATGCCGCCGACGCACGCGGCCAGGGCGTCGCTTATGTAATCGCCGTTCAGGTTCATTGTGGCGATGACGCTGTACTCAGCGGGGCGGGTGAGGATCTGCTGCAGGAACGCGTCGGCAATCACGTCCTTGACGACGATATTTGATTCGGATGAGTCAATCACCTGCCACGGTCCGCCGTCAAGGGCCTGTCCGCCGAAATCATCCTTGGCGCACTGATAGCCCCAGTCACGGAAGCCACCTTCGGTGAACTTCATGATGTTGCCTTTATGCACGAGCGTGACGGAATCGCGGCCATTGTCGATCGCGTACTGAATTGCGGCCTTGACCAGGCGCGACGTGCCCTGCTGCGAGATCGGCTTGATGCCGATACCCGACGTGTCGGGAAAGCGGATCTTCTTTGCCCGGTCGGGGAACGCGGCGGCAAACAGTTCCTTGAACTTCTCACAGTCGTCGTCGCCGTCCTGAAACTCGATGCCGGCGTAAATATCTTCGCTGTTCTCGCGGAAGATGACCATGTCGACCAGTTCCGGATGCTTGACCGGCGACGGCACCCCGGAAAAATATCGCACCGGTCGCAGGCAAACGTACAGGTCGAGTATTTGACGAAGCGCAACGTTTAGTGACCGAATGCCGCCGCCGACGGGTGTGGTCAGTGGGCCTTTGATGCCCACGAGCAGTTGACGAAATGCGTCGACGGTGGCGTCGGGCAGCCAGTCGCCGGTTTCGTCAAAGGCCGCCTGGCCGGCGAGCACCTCCTGCCAGGCGATGGCGCGATCGTCGCCGTACGCTTTTCTCACGGCGTTATCGAACACGTGCTGCGCCGCGGCCCAGATATCCGGGCCGGTGCCGTCACCGCGGATGAACGGGATGATCGGCCTGCTCGGTACGTTCAGTTGGCCGTCGCACTGCGTGATGGGCTGGCCCTGGGCGGTCGTGGTGCTCATGTCACGTTCCTTCTCGTTGCTCGTGCGGGGGTTGTCATGGCTCGCCGATGCGGGTGGCCCGCAGGCCATTAGGGCGTTTCACGGCGACGATACCTGATCGACAATATCGGCGACCACGTATGGCGTCAACGCGCTTCGCCGACCCGTACGGACACCGCAGCGATATCCCCGAGGCCGTCGCTGTGAATCACGATCACAAACCACCCGCTGCCAGCCGTGGCGACATTGACTCACACGATGTGGGTGGATATTATTCTCTGCAATGCGTGACCGACTCTCCCGTCTCGTCGCCGACCTGCAGCCCCTGCGACTTCTGGGCCTGCTGCTCACGGTACGCGCCGGATAGGACGGTCAAAAGTTTCAAACTTTGCGACCACTGCCCTGTCCGGCTCCGATGAGAAGGACAGGGTTTTTATTTGAGGAAGATTGGAAGCCCACGGCTGAAATCCATGGGATCAGCAAAAGGATCTCAACGATGACAACGACAGGCCCAGCACCAATCCGCATATTCGACACGACGTTGCGAGACGGCGAGCAGTCGCCTGGTGCGACGCTGAACCTGGCGGAGAAGATGGAAATCGCCCGTCACCTTGAACAGATGGGCGTGGACGTCATCGAGGCGGGTTTTCCGATCACCAGCCAGGGTGATTTTGAGGCTGTGCATGCGATCTCACACGAGTTGGAGCGTGCGACCGTCGCCGGCCTGGCGCGGTGTGTTCCGCGTGACATTGACCGTGCCGGCGAGGCCATCGCCGGCGCTGACAATACGCGCATTCACGTGTTCTGCGCGACGAGCAAAATTCACCGCGAGCACAAACTCAAGAAAGCGATCGATGAGATCATTCGCATCAGCGTCGAATCAGTAAAGCAGGCCCGCCAGTACACCGACAACGTCGAGTTCTCGCCAGAGGACGGGTCGCGCACGGAGTTGAACGTGCTCGTCGACATCACGCAGGCGGTGATTGAGGCCGGCGCCACGACGATCAACATTCCAGACACGGTGGGTTATGCCGTACCACACGAGTACGGGCATATTTTTGCATTTGTGCGCGAGAAGTTGCCGGTGATCGACACAAAAGACATTTACCTTTCCGCGCACTGCCACAACGACCTGGGACTGGCCGTCGCCAACAGCCTCGCGGCGGTACAGAACGGATGCCGGCAGGTCGAGGGCACGATCAACGGTATCGGCGAGCGCGCCGGCAACGCAGCGCTTGAGGAAATCGTCATGACATTGGCCACGCGGTGCGATTTCTTTAACAGCACCGCCAACATCAATACGAGCAAGATTTATCCGCTGTCGCGTATGGTCTCGAACTTCACGGGATTGAGCGTACAACGCAACAAAGCGATCGTCGGCGAAAACGCGTTCGCGCACGAGGCAGGCATCCACCAGGACGGCATGCTCAAGCACCGCGACACGTACGAGATCATGGATCCACGCGACGTGGGTATCCCCGCAAGCAAACTCGTGTTGGGCAAACATTCAGGCCGGCATGCGTTTCGCGACCGTATCGGCGAACTGGGTTACACGGTCGACGACGACGTCCTCGAGCTCGCGTTCGCCGCGTTCAAGGATCTGGCGGATAAGAAGAAAGATGTCTACGACGAGGACATCGAGGCGATTCTTGACGAACAGCTGGACCACAGCAGCCACTACTGGGACCTCGTACGCTTTCAAGTCAACAGCGGCACGGACCTGATCAGCACGGCGACGGTGGTGCTGCGCGATTCGGCAGGCGTTGAGGCGTTGGACGCGGCGGCCGACGATGGGCCGATCGACGCGCTTTACTCGGCCGTCCAGCGCATCACCGGCGTGGCGACCACGCTCGAAGACTATCAGACCCGCGCGGTCACCGGCGGCAAGGACGCACAGGGCGAAGTCACCGTCCGCGTGCGACACCGCGACCAGACCGTGCGCGGCCGCGGCCTGTCCACCGACGTGATCGAAGCGGCGGCCAAGGCGTATCTGTCCGCAATCAACCGCATCCGCAGCATCGAAGCGCGCGCTGTGCCGGCGACGACGATGACAGAGACGGACGAGGCCGTGGTGGACGTCGCACAGCCGTGAAGCGGTATTCGTACACGATAATCCTCATGCCGCAACTCGCAGCGCGGTGGCCCGGCATACTGAGTGTGAACAGGTGATATTCTCGGATATCGTATTTTTAGTCCGGTTGCCTGTGCCTGGTCCTACGCTGCGAAATTGCTTCGACCATCCTGCGATTGAACGCACGGAAATAGTCAAATATCCACCGACACGCCAACTCCGTCTGGCCAGCCTCGCAAGGCACGCCGCTTTTGCGGCCTGGCCATCGTCACGCTCATGATTGTGCTGGCGGTGTTTGTGGCGCTGGCGCCAATGCTGCTTGGCACGGTCGCGGGGGCGTCGTTCATTGCGGGCCAGGCCAGCAAGAGACTGGTGGGGCGGGTGCAGATCGAGTCATTGTCGTTGAGTTGGACAGGCGGGCAGGCCATGTCCGGCCTGTCGGTGTACGACCCTGAGGACAGACGCGTGCTGCACGTCGATCAGGTGGACGTGCCGGGCCTGTCTTTGCTTGACCTGATCAAAGGGAAACGCGACGTTGGCAGTGTTTCGGTGGTTCGGCCCGCGGTCGTGCTGGTGCGCTGTGACAATGGGCGGTTCACGTTGCAAGAGGCGCTGTCGGCCAACAAGCGCGAGTCCGCGACACGCGACGAGGAGGATGAGCAGGACGAGGAAGACGAGCAGTCGCTCGACACTGCCAGCGTTCCGTGGCGCGCCGATATCAACATCGACGATGGCAGCATGACGTTGCATCTGCCCGATGACGAAAGTGCACAGATATGTCGCCTTGAAGTATCCGCGGCGGTTGACACTTCCGGTTCTTACAAGTTCGCGGCGACCGCCGATCTGGCGTATGGCCAGGCGGTCGGAAACTTAACGGCGGATGTAGCCGCGAACAATGTGGCCAACGGCGACGCGGACGTGACCGGCGATGTGACCGTGCGCGGGTTGCCGGTGGCGGTGGTCGATGAGTTGGCAACGGCAGGCGGCTTTTTGAACGCCGTGGTCCGTGAACCGATCGATGGCCGGGTGCGGGTGTCGGGTCGCCTCTCAAACCCCGACGCAAAGATTGAACTGACCAGCACCAACCTGACCGTCGACCTGGCGGTCAAGGTCGATCCTGGCATGCCCACGCTTGCGGACGGAGCGAGCGTCGTTGTGCACGTCATGCCCGAGGCATGGAATGACGTGTTCAAACTACTTAAAAAGCCGTCACCGGCGACGCTCATGGAGCGGGTCACCGTGACGATTGCCACGAGCCAGGATGTGCAAGTCGACTCGAACGCAAAGGACAGCCTCAAGCAACTGGCCCTGGCAACATCAATCAGGATTAGCGACGTCATCGTGCGTTCGGAGGATGAGCGCATAGGCGTCGTCTCGCTACGGGGTAGCGAGGGGGCCATCGCATTCAGCGGCTCCGACAACGCACTTATCGCCGAATTTCAAACCGTGGCGCGACAGCGCCGCGGCGAGGCGCCGCCAAACGATGGCCAGGTGACCGCATACGCACGGCTGGACAACGTGATCAACGCCGACGGTGTGTTCGACTTGCGGGGCACTGACATCACGATCGAGGCCGCAATCACTGACCTTCCGCTGGCGGTCGTTGACGAATGGTCGCCGGCCAGCGTGCGACTGGCGACATTAGTTGGCGAAGCGATATCGGTCGATGTGCGTTGCGAGTTGCGTGCTGCAAAGACGACGGGTGAATCGTTCGTTGGCGGGTTGACTGGATCGGTGAGCGGCTCTGTCCGTGCTGAACGCCTCGATGGCCAGCTGCAGGCAACGATGGGGGGTGATCCTCCGTCCAGCGAGGCGGGATTTGATCCGAGTATTGCCGGCACAGTTGCCCTGCGCGGCGTGCCGGCCGACATGGTTGATGAACTCCTGTCGGCACGGGGAATCGTCGCGCAACTTACCGGCGGCGCGCTTGACGTGGCAGTTGAATTGTCGGGCAGTCTGTCCGCGCCCGTTGCCGCGGTGTCGCTGAGCAGTGCCAACCTGACAGGTGCTTCGACAATTCGCATCAAAGACGGCATGCCGATGCCGGACGCTGGAGCGGAGGCGCTGCTTCGGGTGACACCCGAGTCATGGGCCGGCGTGTTTGAGCGATTGGGCGAGCCGGCGCCCGGGACATTGGTTCAGCCGGTGACGTTGACACTCACGACCGGGCGAATCGAGGCGCCACATGCCAACGCGCCCACTTCGCAACTGCGCCAGTTATTGGCCAGCGCGAAGTTGCAGATGACCGATCTGATCGTGCAGTCGAGCGATCTGCATGTTGCCCGCGTGTCGTTGCACGAATCGGTCGGAACACTCGCCTGGCGTGGCGTGGATGGCCGGTTGGACGCGAACTTTCGGGCCCTGGCGCGTCAGAAGGTCGGTGACGCAACGTCGCGCGAGAGTAAAAT
>NZCH01000060.1 GCA_002688155.1 Phycisphaerae bacterium | reverse complement strand
TAACACAACGCAAGTCGCTCAAGTATTTGCTGCATTGACAGGCTGATCACGCCGATCTGCGGGTCCAGACCGTCCTTGACGGTCAACCCGGCGAAGACCTCGACGACATGCTCGAACGTCGCATTACTCAATGCGTACCCTTCGCCGGCCGTACCCATCAAATAGATGCACTTGTACCTGCCATCAATCGCCGACTGCACGTGTCTGACGAACGCCGACTCGTCCAGCGTGAAATCCTCGGTCCACGGCAGCATGCACGCAGCGAGATTGTTGCGGGGATAACGGCAATTTGATTCGGACATGGCCGTGCTCCTATGCAAGGTTTGTGATACAGGGCAAGGTCATCAGCGGCGAGTCGCATTGTAATGACAAAGGGTGATGCGGTGCTGCGCGCAGGCGATATTCACCGCCCGCAAACGGGTGTAGTGGCGCAAGACACCGCTGCGTCATCAATCTCCGTCCGCACGGTTGAGCCACTCCTCTTCCAGGGGTGTGAGGGTTTGCTTGAGTTCATCACGCCGGCTGGCCAGGTCGCGCACGCGCTGCGGATCACGGTAAACATCCGGGTCAGCGAGTTGACCGTCGACGTCAACCATATCCTGCTCGAGTTTTATGATCTTTCTTTCCAGTTGCTCGGTGCTCAGCGCGGACCGACGTTTCTTCTTCGGCACGGCGGTTTGCGGCTGTTGCTTCTGTTGTCGTCGCGTGGGCTTGGTTTTTTCTTTGGCCCCAGCCGCGCGGTCTTGTCTCTGCAATTCCCTTTCGGATTCAAGCAGGTCGCTGTACGTGCCGTGGAAGTGGCGTACGTTGCCCTCACCGTCAAAAATCAGCAACTGGTCGACGAGGTTTTCAAGCAGCATACGATCGTGTGTGATGAGGATGAGCGTACCGCCACCGGTGGTGTTTTCACCCCAGCCTCTGGGTGGCGCGGCGTACTGGCGCAGCGATTCTTCCAGCCGCTCGGCGCTGGGGATATCCAAATGGTTTGTCGGCTCGTCCAGCACGAGCATGTTATGCCCCCCCGCGACCAACCCCGCCAGTACGGCGCGGCTGCACTCGCCGCCGGACATCACCTTCAGCGGCTTGTCCTGCTCAATACCAGAAAACAGAAACGCGCCCGCCAGGTCGCGCGCTGACTGCTCAGCGCCGTCTCCCAACTGCCTTTGCAGATATTCGACGACTGTTTGCGACTGGTCGATTTGATCATGCGTCTGACGGTAATGTCCGACACTGACCTGAGCGCCCAGACGTACACGTCCGTCGTCACACGCTGTTTCCGTGAGCAGACATCGCGCCAGCGTCGATTTGCCTGCGCCGTTTGGTCCGATGACGCCGATGCGCCCGCCACGTTCAACCGTGACCGACAGCGGTCCAAACAGCGGTTTGCCTTCGTAGCCCTTGCGGATCCCATCCGCATCGATCACCACATCGCCGGCACGTTTCGTCACAGACAGGCGCACGTTCATTGCATCCAGTTCAATCGGCCGTTCAACGGCCTGCGTCTCTTTGAACCGTTCGAGCCGTTTCTCGCGACCCTGCGCCTGTTTGGATCGCTGACCGGCGCGGTATCGATCGATAAACGCCTGTTCCTGACGCACCTTTGTCTGGTGCTTTTCAAACGCACGGTGCTGCGCGAGCCGGCGCTCGATGCGCAGTTCGCGGTACTTTTCATAGTTTCCCGGGTACTCAACAAGCGCGCCGTTTTCCAGTTCGTAAATACGTGTCACCGCACGGTCGAGCAGCCACCGGTCGTGGCTGATCAGAATCACCGCGCCGCGGTAGCCGACCAGGTACTGCTCGAGCCACTGACGTCCGGCGATGTCCAGGTGATTCGTCGGCTCGTCGAGCAACAGCACCGCCGGTTGCGACAGCAATAATTTCGCCAGTGCCAGCCTCGCCTTTTGACCGCCCGACAAATCGCCCACCTTCACGTCGAACACCTGCTCGTGAAGGCCCAACCCCGCCAGAGTCGCGTCGATCTGATGGTCCACGGCGTATCCACCCGCCGCCTGCATGCGTTGCTCGACTTTTTCATAGTCCTTGAGCAACCGGTCAACGCCTGATCCCTGTGCCTGCGCGATCGTTTGTGTCAGGTCATCGAGTTGCTGGTGTAGCTTCGCGAGTTCGGCAAACGTACGGCCCGCTTCCTGGCGAAGCGTCAGCGCAGCGTCGAACTCGAAGTCCTGGGACAGATATCCGACCACTGCCCCACGCGCCAGTTGCACCTGCCCTTCGGTTGGTACCAGCGCACCAGAACCCGCCAGCAACTTCATGAGCGTCGACTTGCCGCAACCGTTGCGACCGACGAGCCCGACGTGCTCGCCCGCGCTCAGCGTCAGGTTCACACCGTCAAGTACGCGATGCTCGCCGTAGGCGAACACGAGGTTGGCAATCGTAAGCAGTGACACGTGAACATGTTAACTGGACAGCATGATGCAGCGCGCATCGGGCGACGGAATTTCACACGATCGGCACGGCTAAACGCGGTGCGCCGCAGCGCGAGCATGCCAACGCAGCAGCATTGACGCTATCCATCTACAGAACCTTTTAATCGAAACAGAAGCTGATTCGGCGCCAACGTCGGCAAGCCTTTTTTCATTTACACGCATCGTGCCACAGTAGCCGCTCACGGCCTGGCGCGCACGATTAAATAGGGTCGCCTTGCACGCGCTTCATGGTACCATCGAGCCCGCGCCCTCATTGGTTGACCTTCCCACTGCCGTTGTTAACGGCCCGCCAAGTCCGCTGCCTCGACGAGAAGTTCATTTGCCTTGCGCGCGATCCCCTCAAGACACTGTTCCAGGTTCTTCTGCGCCAGTTCAGGCGTCACGTCCGCGACGGGTTTTCCGAACACACCCGGCGGATTGGGCTGGCCGTGTTCGGGGAATGCGTCCGGGTTCACCGTGTCAGGCTCGAGCGCCCACGTGACTGACGTTTCCCACTGCGCGGCATGGTCCCCGCCGGGCGAGTCGCTCAGTTCGCCTTCGTGGCCAAGCCAGACGGGAATCTGGACGTCGCGCTGGAAACTCACCGTAATGGCGCGCTGGTTGTTCAATGGATAGTGCCCGGCCAGCACGAGGATCGCCTTGAACCCGAAGCGCGCGATTTGCCGCAGCGCCTGGTCGAGCACACGGTCGAACAGGTGCCACTGGTCAACGCGACTGCCGAACTGGAACATGTCGGTTGTGTAATGTTCCTGCGGCACGCCGTAAGCCTGCGGGAACGCCGGATCGTAATGGTCGACTTCGAGATAGTTCGCCGCGGGCGGTGGGCCATAGTAGAGTGTCGGAAACACGACCCCGCCCGACCGCGTTGCGGCGCGCACGCAAAGCGCGTGCGCCTTGACGCCGTCCAGGCCCAGGGGATTCTGCGGCCCGTGCCATTCGAGAATACCCAGGGGCAGGTACGCCAGGGCAACCTGCGACCTCAGGTTGCGCAACTGGTCCGGCCGAAGGCGCTCCATCTGACGTTCAATATGATCCGATTCGGGCATAGACCCTCCAGGTGGCAACTCGCGGGCGATGTACAAGTATAATCGACGGTTCGAAAGATGATGAACAACGCCTGAATTCAATGCTTCCCACCCCGGGGAAAGCAAGCATGCCCGCGTATGTCGGCCCGGCGTGGACAAAAGAAGACAACCGCCATGGGATCACACGCCATCGAACTGACCGGAATCATAATCGCAGTGCTCAGCACGGTAATGCCGGCAATAGGGTCAGAAGAGCTTCGCCTGACAACCGTCGCGCCGACGCTCGAACCGCTGGGTGAGTTGCACCCGAAACTTCGTTGGATGACACAGGACAAAATCCGCACGATGTGGATCAGCGGCAACCTTTTGACTGTTTGGCTTTATCGAGGTGCCGCCCCGCAAGGGTGAAAAGACCAAGGACGCCGTTCTGGTAGAGACAGGCTTGAACCTCGTCAAGCTGCGTTTGGGCGTTGAGACTTGCTCATGATACTAAACACCAAAATAATGAGCGTGGTTTCTCCATTGTGCACTTCCCTTTCAGACATGGGAATATACCGTAGATGAGTGATTATCATCTCGGCATAAACATGGGCCATGATCGGTCGGCAGTTGTTGTGCGTGATGGAGAGATCCTGATCGATGGTTGATACCATTCCGCCGTGCCGATGAATCGAGACGCGCCATGCGTCACTTGTTCGCGCTCGGTGGTCCCAGGACCATATCATCAACGGTCTTGCCGGCGGGGAGCATGGGGTAGACATGCTCGTGTTTCTCGATGAGGCAGTCCATCACACACGGGCCATCGTGCTCAAGAAACTCTTTGACGCGGTCGGCCAGGTCTGCGTGCTTCGTGCAACGAACCCCCTTGACGTGCATCGCTTCGACGAGTTGGACGAAGTTGGGGTTGTGCATCTCGGTGTGGCTGTACCGCTCTTGGTAGAACAGGTCCTGCCACTGCTTGACCATGCCCTGAAAGTCATTGTTGAGGATGATGGTCTTGGCGGGGATGCCGTACTGCGCTGCGGTGGTCATCTCCATTCCGGTCATGCAGAAACTGCCGTCGCCGTCAATGTTGATGACGTGGCGTCGTGGCCGGTTTTCCCGTTCGGCTGCGATCATTTCAGCGATCGTGGCGCCGACGGACGCGGGCACACCGTAACCCATCGTGCCCAGGCCGCCTGAGGTGATGAACTGCCCGGGCCGGCGAAATTTGTAGAACTGCGCCGCCCACATCTGGTGCTGGCCCACGCCGGTCGTCACAATCGCATCGCCATCCGTCTGGCGGTGCAATTCCTCGATCACTGCCTGCGGCTTTAAGTGAAATTCGCGGTCGTCCGGCTCGTACGCGAACGGGTGGTCCGCCTTCCACTTGTGCAACTGTGCGAACCACTCCACCCGGTCGCGGTGATCGAGCAGCGGCAGCAGCAGCTCGAGGTTCTTCTTCGCGTCGCCTTCGACGCCGATGGTGACAGGCACCGCCTTGTTAATCTGCTCGGGTGCGATATCAAAGTGGATCAACCCGCCGCGGCCGTCGCGCTCCGCCTGCCGAGCGGCGGGGGCGAATGCGCTGATTTTCCCCGTTACACGGTCATCGAACCGCGCACCGACCGTGATCACACAGTCCGCGTCGCGCATCGCCCAGTTCGCGTATGCGGCGCCGTGCATGCCCAGCATGTGCATCGACAGCGGCGAGTTCTCGTCGAACGCGCCCAAACCCTGCAACGTCGTAGTAACCGGAATGTTGCCCTTGTCAGCACATTGGCGCAACACGTCGTGTGCGCCCGAAAGGATGACCCCCTGGCCAACGTAGAACAGCGGCGTCTTCGCCCGATTGATCATTTCGGCGGCGCGTTCGATCTCACTGGACGTGCCCAGTTCACGCACGTGGTAGCCGGGCAGGTGTATGCCCGTGCAGACCGGCTCTGTGAGCACGTCGGCGGTGACATCCTTGGGCAGGTCGATAAGTACAGGCCCGGGCCGACCGGTCGTGGCAATGTAGAACGCCTCGTTGATACGTCGCGGGATGTCGCGGATGTCCTTGACCAGCGTGTTCCATTTGGTGCACGGGCGCGTGATGCCGGTGACGTCCGCCTCCTGAAACGCGTCGGTGCCAATCGCCCCGGTGGCGACCTGGCCGGTGAAGACCACGAGCGGCGTGCCGTCCATATTCGCGTCCTGCAACGCGGTGACGGTGTTGGTCGCGCCTGGACCTGAGGTGACCAGCACGACGCCGGCCCTTCCCGACACGCGTGCGTAGCCCTCAGCCATATGTCCGGCGCCCTGCTCGTGGCGGGTGAGGATGAACTTGAAATACGACGACTCGTGAATGGCGTCAAAGACCGGCAGAATCGCGCCGCCGGGATAGCCGAACATGACCTGGACGCCGTGCTCGTGCATCATCTCGTGAAAGATCTGCGCGCCGGTGAGGCCGATAAACCGGTCGGTCTTTTCGCCGGGGAGACCGGCGTGAATGTATTGGGTATTCAGGTGGCGTGTCATTTGAATCGGGTTTCGGGGTAATGCCGGAAGTACACTGGGCATACCCGGGGGTTTTAGTGATCGCTGTTAACCCGGGCGCTTGCGACCGGTCAGTGCGGCACACCGCAAGCATGTTCGGTGACGCCATCGTGCCCTTCACGGACTCAGGGCGGGGCGTTTGCAACTGTTGTTGGTTCTTACCTGGATTGATATCGGTGGGTGCGGTCCGGCCGCTCACAGAACAGCGACACTTCGCACCCGATCCGTAAAGATAGATCGGACGTTGGACAGCCCCACCATGACCGGTCTGGTTGCATGCATGAAATGATTGTAGGACAGGCGACCCGGCGGGGTCAATCCGCCGTGGGGAACTGGTTATCGCTGCATACGCCGCGCCGCGGCCTTGACGCCGCTGAACGGGTCGGCCACGAGGTAGTACACCATGTCGCGTGATCGCCAGATCAGGACCGGCTGCTGGACCTCGTCACCGATGGCACAGCAGAGACGGACGGACTCGATGACGGGGAATTTCTCGTACGGCGCTATCCACGGGCTCAGCCGTTCGTCCGGGCCTGTGTCAGGCCGGCTGAGGCACCCCGGATGCACCGCTTTACTCCGCGCTCGGACCATGCCCACAAACTCAAAGCCCAGGACGGACGGCTCGAAGCCGAGCGTCGGCTGCCTGCCAAGGTACCTGCAGCCCGCCTCGGGCAACTCCTCGAGCCCGCGCGGGCAACTCAAGTGCCGTTTGCCAAAGTGCTGGGCATGCTTGACGGTGATGACCGTGGGGTCGAGCGGCGGCGTTGTGTGCTTTACGGATTGCCGTTGCGGCGGCGCGTTGCCGGCCTGCAGCGCGATCACGAACGCCAGCACCCCGACCACAAGCACCGCCGCGGGCACCAGCGGTGTCCATCGGCCGATCGTCGCCAGCACCAACGCCGGCTCATCCTCTGAAAAAAACGCTCGATCCGCCCACGCAGTTCGAACGTGCGTTTGGCGATCACCCACAGGTACGTCTACTGCACCAGGTCCGTTGTTTTGTCAGGTTGCCGCGCCAGATGCAGCGCCAAACGACTAAACGGCGTCGAGCCCGTCCAGCGCCAATTGGGGGAATTTCGCCGAATCCACTGTCGCCTCCTCCCTTACACCGCCATCGGACACAACCAGGGACCGGGTGATTCTATTTCCACCGGGAGGAGCCGTGTCCGCGGGAAACCATGGCTTTGGAGTAAAATAAAGACGATGGCTCATGACACACAACAGACGATCGCCCAGCCGGTGACGCTGACCGGGCGGGGGCTGTTCAGCGGCAAAGCGGTGACGGCAAAGTTTTGCCCGGCACCGGCGAACCACGGCGTCGTTTTTGTGCGCAGCGACCTGAATCTGGCGCGTGTGCCGGCACTGATCGATCACGTCGTTCAGGCCGACCGGCACACCTGCCTCAGGCACGACGAGGCATTGGTCGAAACCCCCGAGCACTGCCTCAGTGCGCTGGCCGCGATGGGCGTGGACAACGTGCTGATTGAAATGGATGCACCGGAGTTGCCGCTACTTGACGGGTCGGCCAAGCCGTACGTCGACGCGCTGCGCGACGCGGGCATGACCGAACAGGGCGAGCAGCGCACGCCGCCGCTGATCGTCACCGAACCGATCGTGGTGCAACACAACGGATGCATGATCGCAGCGCTGTCGCACGAGAAGCCGGGGCTGGAACTGATCTACGAGTTGGACTATGGCGAAGGGTCGGCGATCGACCGCCAGGTCAAGCGCGTGGACGTGCCCGCAGCGGACTTTGACCGCGAACTGGCGCCCGCGCGTACATTCGTGCTTGAGGCGGAGGCGGTGCAGATGCGTGACGCGGGCGTCGGCGAGCACCTGAGCGCGACGGATGTGCTGGTGATCGGCGATAACGGACCGATCGGTGGCAATGAGTATCGATTCCCCGATGAACCGGTGCGGCACAAACTCATCGACCTGATCGGTGACCTGTCGCTCGCGGGCGCGCCGATTCAGGCGCGCATCTTTGCGTTCAAAACCGGGCATGAACAAAACCACGCGCTCGTGCGGCAACTCATCGCCCATCAACAAAGCAGGCGTCGCAACGATGCGCACGGCCAGATGGACATCCGCAAGATCAGCCGAATTCTGCCGCACCGGTACCCGATGCTGCTGGTCGATCGTGTCCTGGAGATTTCCGCGGACGCGCGGCACGCGGTGGGAATCAAAAACGTGACGGTCAATGAGCCATACTTTCAGGGCCATTACCCGGGCACTCCGATGATGCCCGGCGTCTTGATTATCGAAGCGATGGCGCAACTGTCGGGGACGATGATCAGCCAGACGCTTGAACATACCGGCCGCGTGCCGGTGCTGGTGAGCTTGGACCGCGTGCGCATTCGTCGGGCGGTCATTCCAGGTGACCAGTTACGGCTTGAGACCGACGCCCTGCACGTGCGCAGTCGTATGGCGCACGTGCGCGGCCGGGCGCTTGTTGACGGCGAACTCGCCGCCGAGGCGGAAATCAAGTTTATGCTCGTTGACGATCAGGTCGGATAAGTGGGAATAGTGATTTTCGCAGGTTACAATTGTGCGAACGCGTCAACCGCGTCGTCGAGCGATTCGTACTCAAACGTATGACAAACGGATTGTTCGACCACGTCGGCGACGAGGTTGAAGCCGCGCCGACCCTGGATGCTGTAGTTCATGCAGTTGTCCGCCAGTTGGAGCAAGGCGTGAGATTTGAGCATGGGTTCGAATCGCGGCGCGGTGCCGGTACGCCAGCGCGGAAAGACGATCCATGCCGGCGTCGCGGGATCGCAGGCGAGGGCAACGCAATCCGCCGGTGGGCGCATGTGTGCGACGCTACCCTTGCGCGTATCAGACCAGACCGTGTCCATCGGCGCGTCTGCAACGAAGCCGCGCACCACGTCGATCGACTGGTTCTTGAGGCTGATCGGGCGTGTCAGAGGCACGATCAAACCGTCAACCGGGCGAATCAGCGCAAACTCATCGGACATCAAACGCCAGCCGCGGTGCGCCAATGCGGTGCAAAGCGTGCTCTTGCCCGCACCGGGCTTGCCGGGCATGATCACCGCCCGCCCGTCACGCGCGAGAGATGCCGCGTGCACGATCAGGTATTGATTGGCGATGTACGCAATGCACCAGTTCAGGCCCCACTCCAAAAGCGGCACCGCCAGATGGCGAGGAAACGGCAGAAACGGCTGACGACCGTCAACGAAAAACAGCACCTGCCTGCGCACAAACCGGCGCGGCCCGCGCGGTAACGTGAGCTCGACGTGAAAGTCCGCGAACGGCGCCGCGTCGTCTACTTCGTGATGTGCGTAAAGAAAATGCACGGACCGCGCCACGTCAACAAATCGCGTACGCAACCGCGTCACGAATGGACCCGTGCGCAGCACCAGGCCATCGCCACGAAGGCGGCACGAGACGTCGTCGATCGTCAGGTCTGCAATTCGCATGTGTGAATCATGCGCAGAACGTCGCTACGCGACGGCCGGTTGCAAGCGAGCGGGCTAAAAGGTCGGCTCGAGACCAGGTGAAGGTTCAATCAGCGCGAGCTGTTCGAGTCGTTCAACCAAACCGACGACCTTCTCGCGAAGTGTGCTGTCGACGCCCGCGCCAAATGCTTCGGCGACGCGCTGCGTTAAACCATCGATGTCGTCCACCCGGTCTCGCAACATTTCCAGCGCCACATAGGTGAGGTCATCGAGCACGTGCGTGTCACCCGATCCGTTGTGGTACAGCACGTGCAGATCATCGCACCGGCGATGCGTCAGTTCGTGTCTTGTGTTCGTATAGCGCACGGCGGTCACGGTGATCACCCACGGGTAATGCAGCACGCTGAACGCGCGCGGAACAACATCGTTCGTATCGTTCGTATCGGTCGATCAAAAACGAGAAGAAAAGAAATGGCCGTGAAGATTACGGGGGCGAGGACATATTCCCCGACCCACCGGATCCGGAACCGTCCGAGGCCATAACGTTTTGGGCGCTCAGCGTGAGGATCAGAGGCACACCAACCAGCGCGGCGCGTTTCATGAAACGACGTCGCGATTGC
>NZCH01000059.1 GCA_002688155.1 Phycisphaerae bacterium | reverse complement strand
ATCAGCGCAAAAAAAACCATGCCCCTAGTAGGTGCTCCAGGGGCATGGCGGAGGAGAAAGAGAACAAGTTTGGGTTGAGCGGTCAAAGCGGCGTAGGTACACCGCCACTGCGGCGAGTATACGGCGCATCCTTGCGCTGCCCCGCCGTCAGACCGATCAGTTGTCATCCATGAGTCTTATTTCTCGCATTCTATGCGGAAAACTTCAAAAAAAGATCCGCGAAGGTGCCGTCAAATCCCGCAAACCTCGCCATTTTCATGATCAGGTTGCCCAAGGAGCATCCGATCACTGATGCGTGGCACCCATATCTGGCCGCTCGTCCTTGAGCGGGCGGGTACGGGACTCAGTCTGCTAAATCTGACGGCAGCGGTCCGTCTCCTTCGCGTGATCTCAAAACTGGTACGCTCAATCGTGTTTCGTCGCCAATTCTTGGTTCGATTTCCAAGGGTCCAGTCGCCTTGCAGCGCGGGTGTTATCGCAGTGATCAGTCTCAACGCATTTAGTCGATCTTCTGCGTCAATCGGGACGCAGCGGCGCCGGGCCCAAGCCCAGCACACGGCGGGGGTTGACCAACTGGTTATGCTGTTCCGATAATCGCTGCTCCAAATACGTGTACCACGTGTCGCGGTCACGAAGCTCCATATGGTCGTTGGCCCCCAACAGGACCACATCAGTGCCGATTTTCGCCCATTTCAGCAGTAATTCGGGCAAAAGCACCCGGCCTTGCTTGTCCATTTCCACACGGCTGCTCGTACTGAAAAACAGCCGCTCAAAGTCCAACAACTGGTCATCCGCCTGGGTGTTCAAAAGCTCCTGTGCCCGCTGCTCGTACCCGGATTCGGTGTACAGGTACAGTGCCTGGCCCTCACCCAGTGTCACGTACAGCACGGGCCTGGCGTCGTCTTGTGCGCTGCCTGCAAGCAGAGCACGAAGGTCCGACGGTATTCCCAAGCGGTGCTTGCCATCAACTGTTCGCTCATAGGTCCCAGTGAAAACCACCACAACCCGCTCCCATACCCCCTGGTTTTCCTGCTCAGCCCAAGCGGCGTCGCCAGCCTTACCCACCCGCAAGCAACGTCGCGACAAACCGTTCCACCGCTCCATCGCGTTGTGGAACAAAGAACAATTTTAACCACTTTCACCCACAATGCAACACTTTTATCCATTTTAATGGAAAAATTATAGAAATCCAGGGTTTTTCCCGGCGCCCTTGTCGCATGCCGCCTGACGCGGTGCAGGCAACGCCACTAAATGGGCCCTGAATGGGTGGAAATGAGCAGCGACCATGCCTCGACGCCATAAACGACACCATAAACAACGATGGTTCAGCGCCCTGGCGGCACGCTGGCGGAAGTGGCGACAATACATCGCATGGTTCAGAAGCACCGGCACGCGTGGCGAGCGCGTGGCGCGGCGATATTTGCGCCGGCAGCATTACCGTGTACTGGGGTCGAACCTTCGATTTCAATTCGGCGAAATCGACATGATCGCCGAGACGCCCGACGGGCGCACGGCCGTGATCGTGGAAGTCAAAAGCCACACCAACCCGGACTACCCCGGCGAGATTCACGTGAATGCGGCCAAGCGGCGCAAACTCAAGTCACTGGGCAGATCGGCCATCCGACGGTACCGGCTCAAGCATCCGATGATTCGCTTTGATGTGATCGGCGTATACCTGCCGGCCAGAGGCAAGCCGGTCGTGCGGCATCATGTCAGCGCGTTCGCGCCGTAGAGCGGCGAAAGTGATACGCCGCAAGCAGCAGGCGCCTGAACACTTTGCCCTCAATAATAGCTGATCGACGAGTTGCCTACCATCGCTTTGACGACGGCGAAATCGGTCGTTGTCATGTCGCCGCCGGTGGGATTCGGTACGAGAAATTCAGCGTGGCCGTCGGCAAAAAGCATGTTGATCTTTGGATCGACATTTGTGTCGTCGTGCCAGGGCGCAACGGCATTATATTTGATGATCACATCCGCGAGAATCATTTTCTTCGATTCCCGTAGCACTTCACTAGCTCGGTGGCCCTCAATGGTCCATTGCTGCCTTTCGATCACCAGCGCCGGTGGATTGGCGTTGATCTGGGCGGCGTTTCGGTCGTAGTAGTAATACGACGATCCATAGAACTCCCACGCTTTCTCGGCGCCACTGCCGGTAACGCCGGCGTCCGCGGCGCAGCGCGCGACCTTCTTGCTTTTACTGACGTACCCATTGAGCGGCCGGGCATCTGCGGCGGTGGCGACATTGGATCCGACGTCGCCAAGCAGATCGTGTCCCGACGGCGGGCTCCCGTTCACAAACGAACCGGGGTAGTAGTTATTCTCTTCCTTGTGGTACATGCCAAATCCCTTACCGATCGCGTTGAGATGACCCTGGCAGGCGCTGGACTTTGCCTTGCGCCGCGAACCGCTCAACGCGGGGACCAGAATCCCAACCAACAGTGCGAGGATGGAGATGACGACGAGAATTTCCACCAGTGTGAAACCGTGTCGGGACCGCCGGGCGCCGTGTTCACGATCGTGGGTCGCGTCAATTACGGCGCGGGTTGGCGATACCACGCCGTAATACAAGCGTGTGCGTGTGCGACGGGGCATGATGTGATCTCCTTGATTCGAAGCGGGCGGGCGGGGGTGAGCCAGGCCGATGGCCCAACCATCCCTGTCATGATTATACCCACGTTTGCGGGTGGTGATCTGACCTTCGTGTATGAACAATCCGGGCGGTCGTTCGAGTTTTCAAGCTGAACTATCCAATCATCTCGACCTGTTCCTGCCCGTGCACGATCACAGGATCCATTTCGCACTCGATGGTGACCTGACTGTGCGCGTCGACGACGAGGATGGGGACCTTGGCCGCCTTCCAGTCCGCCAGGGGCAGCAGCGGCCAGCGCTGGGGCGTGTGACGGTCAGGGTTGACGGTAATGCGTGGGCCACCCGACGCAAGACGGTCGATCACCAGGCGCGGTCCGGCGGCGATGAAGCCTACGCTCGCGACACCGCGTGGGTCGAAGCTGCGACCCGACACCGCGCGCGTGTCCGTGTAGCCCATGCTCAGATGGTGCGTGTTGTTCATCAGTTGCAGGTCCCAGTACCGCTGTGTCAGGTGCGGCCGAACCAGTCCGAGATAGGTCGCCAGCAGGTCGCGCCAGACATTTTGGCTTACCCACACGGTTACGGGTTCACCGGACGTGTGTCCGCAGCCGTAATTCGTCAGCGTCTCGCGCTGTGAGCTGACAACGTCTAAGCGCAGGTGTTCCGGATCGAGCAGCGGCGGCTGACCGATCATCGCCGGAAGCACCAGCGCGTCGCCGGTGTGAATCGAGTATCCGTCCCAGCCCGCCACTTCATCTTCAGTCAAAAACGCGCCCGACCAGACATCCACGAGGCCGATGCACGACTTGTCCGTGCAGACGGCGTAGTGATCGTCGATCCAGGCGTCGTCATCGATTGTGTTCGCGTCACGTTCGGCGGTTTGATCACAACGCGTGGCCAGTTGCGTGCGTTGTGTGCGCTCGAGCAGGTCCCCCGCAGCGCGTAGTCCCGCGGCGCGCTTCACGCCCAGGTACGTCTGCCTCCGCGCGAACTGCGCTGCGGGCGTCGCATCTTCGTACATGTTCGCGATACCCTCCGTCGGGTAACCACAACCTTCGCGGTCCGACCACAGCAGGTACTTGGCCAAAGATTCAATGGCATCCGCAAGGTCGTGGGCGATCGACAGGTCACCGGTCCAGTGCGCGTGCGCCTGTGCGAGGATCAGAAAGTCGGCGCCCAGTTCGACGGGCATCTCGTGGTGAGCCGCGGGCCTGGTCAGACACACGCCGGCGCCGAAGTCGCGACACAACATCGCGCCGCCGGATGGCTCGTGCTCGCACATGTTGCGCGACCACTGACGCAACTGCAGCGCTACCAGATCTGGCCACACCGACAACCACAGCGGCGACGCGTTGTATTGCGAGTCAACCGGGCAATGTGCAAAGCGCCCGCCCTCGCGCACACTGAACCACTGCACCACGCCGTCATCGTCGCCGGGCGCGGGCACGTCGCACCAGTACGTGTTGCTCAGGTACGTTTGAAAGCTCTGGTGAATCAGGTGCCTCTGCCCCATGCGCAGCGGTGACTGGTCCAGCAATTTTTCAAAGTTGCGCGAGTGTGCCAGGTAATCGTCGCGCTGGTCGATTGCGTGAGTGATGACGGCGTCAATATCGGGGTAGTGCCGCGCATAACGCAGCGTGGCGGGCAGCGTCGCATCGTCAGCCGGTCCATCGGCGACGTATTTGCCGGCCACGTGCAGCACCGGTTCGGCGCAGTGCGCGCCCCATACCAGCCGCCACTTGATGCCGCTGCCAGGCGCCGTCACAGGCAGTGTCAACATCAAACCCTTGCCGTCCGCATCCAGACGGCAACCATGGTTCAGACTCACGAGGCGTTCTCGCACCGCAACGGTACCGCCGTCATCATCGCCTACGGCGATCGCGTTCTCGCCGTCGCGAAGGTGATCGGCGCGCGCCTCGATCCGGTTGTGGTAGCTCAGATCGATTCGTCCGCGGCCATCGTCGACCGCGGCATCGATCTGGGTGTTGGGCCGATCGATCCGGACAAACAGTTCGACATGTTCGGGCGTCGGTCCGATCGGTTCGATCCCGTGCACCGCCGGCGACGAGGTGACGCGCATCTCAAGGAAAAACGCCGGCAGCGTGCAGATCGTCTCGTCCTGCGGATAAAAGACGCTGTGCACGTTGAATTCGAACCGCAACCCGAATCGATCGCTGACACCGCCGAACGTGATCGAGTTGTGTCGTTCGTTCTGTTCCAGGTGGTTGAATTCTTTGCCTTGTGCACTGAACGGCATGACCCGCCGCGTGCCGTCGGGCTCAACCAGGCCGACCATCAGGTCCAGCGGCTCATCGAGAAAACGCCCCAGCGCCGAGTGCGTGACGCGGCGATGGTACGGCTCAAACAGCAGCGAGAACCGGCTGCCTAACCGCGACATGATCCAACTCATCAACTGCATCGGCTACCCCAGCCCCTGCGCCCTGTTCCCCGCCATCGGCAAAGTCCGGGCCAATCGCTGCACAACTTCTGGCACGATTTGCAGCGCACGTTCGATTTGAGCGTCCGTCGTGAATCGGCTGAGGCTGAATCGCACCGATCCGTGCGCCCGGTACTCGGGCACGCCCATCGCCAAAAGGACCGGCGAGGGCTCAAGTGAGCCGCTCGAGCACGCCGCGCCCGCGGACGCACACACGCCCTTTTCGCTTAGCCCCAGCAGAATTGCCTCCGCCTCAAGGTGGGCGAACCCGATATTGGTCGTGGTCCACAACCGCGGGGTTTGCGCCATCGACGCACCGTTGACGGTCGCGTCGGGCACGGCGTTGAGCAATGCCCGCTCAAACCGATCTCGCAGCGCGGCGAGTTGTTCGTGCTGCGCCGGGTCATCGAGGAACCGGGCCGCCAGGTCCGCCGCGACGCCCGTGCCGACGATACCAGCCACGTGCTCGGTCCCACCACGCCGTTTACGCTCCTGCGGCCCGCCAAGCGACTGTGACTCCAAACCAACGCCGTTGCGAACGTACAACCCCCCCGCACCCTTGGGCCCGTGAAACTTGTGCGCGGAAAACGTCAGCAAATCAACACCCGCCTCGCGAACATCAACCGGCGTCTTACCAACCGCCTGCGTCGCATCACAATGAAACAGTACGCGCATCCCCCCGCTTACGGCTTCGCACCCGCTGCTACCTTCGTGCTTCCCCGCAGACCACCCTTGCACGGCTCGTGCAAGCTGCGCGATCGGCTGAATAACGCCCGTCTCGTTGTTTGCCCACATGATGCTGACGAGCGTCGTGTGGCGTGCGTGCTCGGCGAGCGTCGCGATGAGCGCCTCTGCATGAACAACGCCGTCGGCATCGATCGGCACATACGCCACATGCACGCCCTGCTCGGCGAGCGCCTCGGCGGGCTCGCGAATCGCTGAATGCTCCAGCCGCGTGGTGATCAGTGCCGTTGAAGTTGTGCCGCTGTCGCCCTTCCCGCCGGTGCGCAACAGCACGCCGCGCAGTGCAAGGTTGTTCGACTCCGTGCCGCCCGCGGTGAACACGATCGTGCGGTCGCGACAGTTGATCAGCCGCGCGACGCTGAGCCGCGCCAGTTCGACGCGCTGGCGCACCATCTGCCCGAGCCGGTGCACGCTCGACGGGTTGGCCCAACCTTCGGCCAGCACTTCGTGCACGGCGTCCACAACCTGTGCGGCAGGCTGCGTCGTTGCGTTGTTGTCCAGGTAGATCCATTCCATCACTGACGCGCGTATTGTAGGTGCAACATCGCGCCGAGCCGATAAAGCCTGCGAACAGCCGGCCGCGGGCGTTACACTTGTGGCATGATCGGACCCTTGATTCGCACAGACATCGTCGACGTTTACGTCTTTCGCCGCGCGGCACGTGACGTGCAATGGCTGCAGTTGCACCGATGCAAAGGGCCCATCGCCGACACCTGGCAACCCGTTATGGGACACGTCGAAGATAACGAAACCGCCGTGCAAGCTGCGCTGCGCGAACTGTCGGAAGAACCCTCCTACGCACCCGACCGCGGCCTGATCGCGATGTGGCAACTCGAACTGGTCAATACGTACTTCCTCGCACAGCGCGATTGCATCATGATGAGCCCGTGCTTTGCCGCCGAGGTCGTGATTGACGTCGAGCCGGTGCTCGACGACGCCCACGACGCGGCCCGATGGGTCAAGCAGGACAACGTCGATCACGCCTTCATGTGGCCCGGTCAGCGCAGCGCGATCAGGCACATCGCGCGTGATATCCTGCCGGCAGATTCATCAAGTGCCGAACATCTGCGAATCAGTCTCGATCAGTATGCTTGACGGCTCCCATGCCCGACCAGCAACCATAAAGAGCATGAAGGCAAGAGGATTAAACCGGTCGACTCGTCGTACACAGTTGTTCATGTTCTTCGTGCTGTAATTCTGTGCTGCTGGCAAAACGGAGCGGGGAACAGGGCGCACACCCTCGGGCGTGCCTACAATGGCGGCTTATGGACTGGTTCAATTACAAAAACGGTCAGCTGCACTGCGAGGACGTCAATGTGCACGATTTGGCGGCGCGCTTTGGTACGCCGGTGTATGTGTATTCACGGCGGACGTTTGAGCATCACTATGACCGGATCGTTGAGGCGTTCGCGCCACTGAAGCCGACGATCTGTTATTCGATCAAGAGCTGCGGCAATGTACATATCTGCAAGCTGCTTGCCGATCGCGGCGCGGGGATGGACGTTGTCAGCGGCGGGGAACTGTTTCGCGCGCAGCGCGCCGGCGCCGTGATGGGCAAGGCCGTCTACGCCGGCGTGGGCAAAACGGACGACGAAATCCGCGAGGCCCTTTCAGCGAAGATTGGCTACTTCAACATCGAGTCGGAGGCTGAGTTTGAGAACATTTCCGCGATCGCGCGTCAGAGCGGCACTACGGCGCGCGCAGCGCTGCGCGTCAATCCGGACGTCGCCGATGCGCACACCCATGCCAAGGCCACGACCGGCAAAAAGGAAACAAAGTTCGGCGTTGACATCGAACGGGCGCGCCGGTTCTTCACGACCTATGGCCGAGACACGAACCTGAAGTTGTGCGCCATCCACCTGCACATCGGCTCGCCGATCTACAGCGCCGAGCCGTACGTCAATGCGATCAACAAGGGCCTGGCACTCATCGACGTGCTGGCACAGGACGGCCATACGGTCGAAGCGATCGACATCGGCGGAGGTTTTGCGGCGGATTACGAAACGGGCAAGTCACCGCTGGCGGCCGATTACGCGGCGCAAATCGTCCCGTTATTGCAGCCGTTCGTTGACGCCGGGGGGGAGGTGATTCTAGAACCGGGCCGAACGATCGCCGCCAACGCCGGCGTGCTCGTCACCCGGGTGCAGTACATCAAGCAGGGTGGCCGCAAGAAGTTTCTGATCATCGACACGGGCATGCACCATCTGGTTCGCCCGACGCTGTACGACTCGTTTCATTTTATTTGGCCGACCAAGGTCGCCCCGATGCATGCGCCGGCGCAGCGCAGTGAGACGATGGACCTGCCGGGCCTGCAGCCATGCGACGTGGTCGGTCCGATCTGTGAAACGGGTGATTTCTTTGCGCAAGACCGCCCGCTGCCACCCGTCGCGCGCGGTGACCTGCTCGCCGTCTTCAGCGCGGGCGCCTATGGCATGGCCATGGCCAGCAACTACAACACCATGCCCCGCCCCGCCGAGGTGCTCGTCACCGGCAACAATGCCAAGCTCATCCGGCGGCGCGAGACGTATGAAGACCTGGTAGCGCAAGAGCCAATAGTCTGAAAGTCAAAAGTCGAGCCGAGAGTTACAGGCCGGAAGTTTGGAAGTCAATCAGAGAGTCGACCAGTCTGGCACCGATGTTGGGCCAAAGGACTTTTGACCTTTCGACTTTCGACTGTAGACCTTAGACTCATACCCATGCCTACCGAGCGTATCATTTCCGCACAGACTGTTGACGAGGGTGAGCAGCGCGCTAATCAGTCGCTTCGGCCAACGCGGCTGGATGATTACGTGGGCCAGCCGGCGCTGGTGGAAAAGCTGGACATTACGTTGCAGGCGGTCAAGCAGCGTGGCGAGGCGATGGAACATGTGTTGCTGCACGGGCCGCCGGGGTTGGGCAAGACGACGCTGGCGCACATCATCGCGAACGAGATGGGCACGCACCTGACGGTGACGGCCGGGCCCGCGCTGACGAAGCCGGGCGATCTGGTCGGTGTCCTCACGAAACTGGGGCGCGGCGACGTGCTGTTCATCGACGAGATTCACCGGCTGCACGTGTCCATCGAAGAGTACCTGTACTCGGCGATGGAAGATTTCAAGATCGACGTGGCGATCGACTCAGGCATGCACGCGCGAACGATCACACTGACGATTCAGCCGTTCGCGCTGATCGGCGCGACGACACGCGCAGGGCTGTTATCCGGGCCGATGCTTTCGCGGTTCGGCATCGCGCACAACCTCGAGTTTTACAGTTGCAAGGACCTGCTGAGCATTCTGACGCGCAGCGCGGGTCTCTTAAAGATCGATTGCACCGCCGAGGACGCGATGGACGCGCTGCGTGCGATCGCGCAGCGCTCGCGCGGTACGCCACGCATCGCGAACCGTCTGTTGCGCCGTGTGCGCGACTTCTCGCAGGTGCGCGGCACGGGGACACTCAGTGCCGATGTCGTCGACATGGCGCTGACGCTTGAAGGCGTCGACGCGCTGGGACTGGACGAACTGGACCGCAAGTACCTTGGCGTCATCGCGCAAGTGTACGACGGCGGTCCGGTCGGCCTGGAAGCGATTGCCGCGACGCTCAGCGAAGACGCCGGCACACTCGAGGAAATGGTCGAGCCTTACCTGTTGCAGGTCGGCTTCCTGTCGCGTACGCGGCAGGGCCGTCAACTGACGCGCACGGCGGCGGAGCATTTGGGCGTAGGCGCGTTGAAGGGCGAGGCAGGTAACGGGCCACTGTTCGAAGAATGACGTAACGTCGCAACCGGTGTCGTCGATCAGCGTTAAATCCCGTGTACTGCTGACTGCGGGATTTAACCGAGTTTCAACCGCAAGTATCACCCCGCAGACGTCATCAGTCCCACCACGACATATCCGACGTACAGAATCAGCAGCGGGTACCCCATCCACCGGCTGAACCGACCACGTCGTACGGCGCGGAAAATGTAAAACAGGAACAGGCTCGTCATCATGATCATGACGGGCAGGTGCAGCCAGAGGAAGATCAACGGCTGATCACCGCCGAGGTCGATGATCGGCAGTTCTTTGGCGATGGCCGAGGCGCCGATCACGAACAACACGTTCAGGATGTCCGCACCGATCACGTTGCCCACGAGCAGTGCCGTGTGGCCTTTGGCGATGCTGGTCATACCCACGGCCAGTTCCGGCAACGACGTGCCAAAGGCGATGAGCGTGCCGGCGATCACCACGTCGGGCACTCCCCAGTGTTTTTCCGCCAGCACTTTGACCGTGGCGATCAAAAAATGGCTGGACCCGACGACAAGAAGCAGGCCGACGATGATCATGGTCAGCGTGAGCCAGATCGGCGCGTTGGCCCGGATTTCGACGTCCTCACCGAGCGCCTCTTCCACCGCGGATTCGTCTTGCGCGGGCACGCCCGGTTCGCCGGTCACGATCGGCGCGGGGGCTGCCGGATGCAGTTTGCTCCACTTAACCGAAATCGCCATATACGCCACAAGCAGCGCGACCATCAGAACGCCGACCCACCGGCCCAGCGCCGCGTCGTCACCCATCATCAGCCACACGCCATAGCAGCTCGCAGCCAAAAGCACGTCGGTACTGACTTTGACCCAGCCCTGCCGGGTGAGCACGAACCGGTCGGCAGGAAGGATCACGATCGCGCACCCGAGCCCGAAGATGAGCCCGGTGTCGGCGATGATCGACCCCACGGCGTTGCCCAGCGCCAGCCCGGCGTCCCCGGCCCACGCCGCCATCACTGACACCGCCGCCTCCGGACTGGTCGTACCCAGCGACACAATCGTCGCGCCCACGATCACCTTGGACATACCCATGCGATATGCGAAGCTGGCCGCGCCCTCGACCAGCAGGTCGGCGCCGCGCAGCAGAACCCACATCGCGCCGGCCGAGAGCAAAATCAGCGGCAGTTGTTGCAAATCGCCGAACGGGTTGAGATTGATGATTTGGTTCATTGCGTGATTCGATTCAATCGTTGTCACCGGGGTACCCGGTGGCGTAAGCATCGAAAAAACTCACCAGGAAGTACATGAAGAACAGAGTTCAGCGAGTTGAACTGCTTTGTCAATCAACCCTTCATGGCCATCATGTGCTTCATGGTAAAAAAATTACGCGTAGAGGACACGAGCAGCGTAAAGCGAACTTGTCACGTCACCCTACGACGTCTGCGCTGCTTCGGGTACTAGCGCTTTGAGTTGCTGGTCGGTGATCAGCAGTCGCGCGCGTTGGCGCAGCCAGTTCGCGAACTCGGTCTGCCCGGCGCGCTGTGCCGCGAGCGCGAGCATCATGTGCATGGCGCCAGACTGGGAGGCGGGCATCATTTCCGCCAGATGTACCTTTTCGTCGCTTCCCACCAGTACGTTGCTGACGTAGCCGGCCGCAAGCTCGTAACGCGTCTGCAGGGCAAGCAACTGCAGCCGTTCGACCAGTGACAGCTTGCTGCGATGCAATTCGCACAATGTCTGGTGCATGCCGTGCAGGTCGCGGACCATCAGGTGCGCTTCGGTCATGATCAGCAGCAGGTGGTTTCGCACGGACCCGCCCGCCGCGCCGCGTGTGATGCGGATGCGCCAGTGCTGGTCCGCGAGGATACGCGCACTCTTGCCACCGATACGATGCCTCAGAAGCGCGTTGCCGATCGCGACCACTTCGTGCATGCTCCCCTGCCGGTGCCGCAGCATCGCCAGCCGATGATAGAGCGACCACCGCAGCGGGCGTTCCATCACGCGACGCGACAGCACCGCGGCGAGCATATCTTCGGCCGATGACGGGGCGGTGTCGATCAGCATGGTGATCTGCGGCACGCGCAGCATCACCTGCCGGCTGCGCACCACCGTCCAAAGCCACAGCCCGATCAAACACAACACCACCAGCCAGCCGCCGGCACCGACTGCCTGCCCCATATCGCGCCACAACTCCATCACAATCAAAACAAAAAATGCGGCAAGCAAAGGCGCAGCGATCAGCCACGTGTCCATTGTCATCCGCTGATGGAACCGCGCCGGATCAAACGGTGGACAGGTCACCGGGGGCGCCTGCTCTTCACGCCCGACGCCCCCATTGTCGGTCGCGCCTGCGTCGGATGGAGGTTGTTGTCGTGGTTGCTCGTCGGGCATGGTGGGCCAATGCGTTTTTGGAATCCCTCTGCCTACGCGGGTAAGGCATGATTGCGCGCGCCAGCCACCTGCGCCTGCACCGGCGTCATCGTTGGCGGGCCGACGTGGGCGTCATCGATCAGCGCGCGCAGGGGCGCAAATCGGTCGATCAACTGCGACACCGGCATCAACAGCGTTGCGGTTGACCACCATTTCGCGGCCTGTGCGTATGCGTGCTCGGCGGTGCTGCTTAGGCCACTGGTGCTCTGATCATTCGTTGCATCCCTGTCCGCGCCATGCTGTGATCGCGCCACGTTTAACCACGATAGCGCAACCAGTGCGTGGCCGTAACCGGCCTCAATACCCAGCGGTCGCAGGGCGTCGAGCAACTCGTCCGCGCAGGCGACGGCATGGTCGTAATGAAACGTGAGCACCTCTTGAACAAGTTGCGCCAGCCGGTATGCGGCGCTCGCGCCTGCGTCGCCGAGCAGTTCAATGTCGCCCCGCAGTCGGCGCAGAGCGTCATCCGCGTCGACGAGTTGGTCATTGATCATAAGCGTGATCGCACGCTGCACACGCAGGTGCACGGCCGCGGGATGCTCGGCGGGCATACGCTGCAGCAGAAAGTCGTACGCCGCCAGCGCCGACTCGTAACAACGAAGTCGGTCAAACACGTGGGCGATCAGCGCGACGCTGCGGCCGTGCAACTGCGGCATGCCCGACAGCGCCGGCACCAGCCGCCACGCCAGTTGCAGCGTCGGCAGCCACTGGTGCTGGAGCGCCAGTTCCTGCGCATGCGCCAATTCGTCCGTCAGCCGCGCCACCCGCCGAACACGCATCTCCGACACAACGATCACACCCAGTACCACCAGCCAGGGCAACACGTTGGCCCAGCCCGCGTCGATCTGCCAGGCGATCGACACAACGAACCCCACCGCCATCAGCGGCGCCCACGCGGCCCAGCGCGACGGCGATCGCGGCGGGTGCGCGTCCAAATACTCACGAACCTGCTGTGGCTCGGGCGGTTCGAAGGAGGTGGTCGATTCAGTTCGTTTCATGTCGTGTTGATACGTTTCACGTGAGTGATTCCCGGTTATCGATTTCCGATTTTGCATGAGGTGCATTTCAAGGAAAATCAAACATCGGCAATCGGGATTCGTTTTTCATCGGGTCCCGGGGGATTTGGATACTTGGGTACTTACGCCGTCCGCGCCACCCCCATCTTCCGTCCGCCGAATCGATCGCATCATCTTGCGCATGAACCACGCGGTCAGGTCGGGCAGTGTGGCGCCGATGGCCAGGCCCCACTTGACGGCCCCGCTTGGCCAAACTTCGGCACGGGGTTTTCGCAGCGCCCGCACGATCCCACGCGCGACTTTATCAGGCGAGTGCATCGGGGTGTTGTGGCCATAGTACCGGCCCTGCGAGACCTCGCGCACGCTCTGGCTAAACTCGGTCTTCGTCCGAGCAGGGTGCACGCTGGTGACGGCGATGCCTTCCACGGACAGTTCCGCGCGCAGGGCGCCGGCGATCGAGTCCTGTGCGGCTTTGGTCGCCGCGTAGGCGCCGTACATCGGGATACCCATGGCGCTGAGCACGCTCGAGCAGATCAGCACGTGCGCCCAGTCACCGGCCTCGACCGTACGGCGCAGCGCCGGCATCGCGGCATGCACAGTGCGTAGTGTGCCAAAGTAGTTGGTTTCGAAGATGTCGCGCATCTGCCGGTCGGACGTTTCGAGCACGCTCGCGTACAGGCCATACCCCGCGTTGGCGTACACGGCGCTGAGTTTGCCAAGCGCGCGCTCGGCTTCGTCGATGAGACGTGCCTGATCATCGTCCGAGTCGACGTCACCAACGACGATGACCACTCGACGACTGGCCTGCTCAACGCGCTGCGCGACGTCGCGAAGCCGGTCCTCGCGCCGCGCCATGAGTGCCACGTGCATGCCGGCATTGGCGCACGCCACCGCCGTCGCGGCGCCAATACCCGAACTGGCCCCGGTGATAGCGATCGCTCGATCCGTCAGATCACGAGACATTCACACAGTGTACTGGCCGCGTAAGCAGAGCGCCGTGTCGACACAATGCTGCGATCAATTGTGATATTCTGGTGCCGATGACCGACGAGCAACTTATTACGCGCATCGCCGACACGGCGATCAAACACGGCACGTTTACACTGCGCAGCGGGCGGACGAGCCACTACTACGTGGACAAGTACTTGTTCGAGACGCAACCGGACATCATCGCGGCGCTGGGCGAACGTTTTGCCGTGCGTGTGGCGCAAATAAACGGCGGGATCGACCGCCTCGCAGGTCCGGAACTGGGCGGCGTGCCCCTGGTCACCGCCGCGAGCATGGCCACCAACCTGCCATGCGTATTCGTACGCAATGCCAGGAAAGAGTACGGCACCTCCAAACAGATCGAAGGCGTGCTCGAGCTGGGCGACCGCGTTGTCATCATCGAAGACATCGCGACCAGCGGCGGTCAATCGATCGAAGCCGCCAACGCGCTCAAAGCCGCCGGTGCCAGCGTCGAAGCCATCATCGTCGTCATCGACCGGCAGGAAGGCGCCCGCGAAAACATTGAACAGGCGGGATATCGATTCGATGCGCTGTTTACCAAAAGTGATCTTGGGATCGATGAGTGAAGGTCAGACATGTGACCCGGTAACGTGCGCGGACAGCGATCCGCGCTGAGTTTCGGATCATGGTCCTTGCGCGCAAAGTTTTCGCCGGGATCACGATGACGGTACCGGATTAGATGGATGTTCGTTTGAGCGAAACTTCGAACATTTTCTGCGTGGACATGTGCGCGCCGGTGGCCGCATCGGTGAAGCTGACCTTGACCGTCAGTTGGATCACGCTTGCGGGCAGGTCGGCGGGCAGGGGTAGTCTGAGCGTGTAATGCGTGCCGGAGAAGCCGCTGCGGTAGGCGTCCAAAAACTGCATCGCGGTGTAGGCCTGATCGATGATCTTCTTCGGTTCAGCGCCGTCCTCGATGAGCACTGCCTGCACGTTCGCTTCGCCCACGCCGGGATAAAACCGGCCGTGCTGGTCCAGCGTGCGCACATAAAGTCGCAGCGTGTCCTTCCGGTCGTCCCTGTTGGTGTCCACCACGCCGCTGAACCGGTGCAACTCAATGCGCACCACGCGTGGCAGGTGCTTGGGATCGATGCCCGGGACCTGCGGCGGTGTCCCTTGCACCTGCTGCTGCAACACGTCGACCTGGCCATGTAAATGCTTGAGTTCTTCCTGAAGCGATTCGATCTGTTTCTTGAGCTCGTTTCTTTCGCGGCGAATACTGGAAATTACCTCGTCGGTCGAATCCTGTCCGCCGATGCGCGCGACCTTGCACGCTGGGAGGCAAAGGAGCACGGCGGCGCACAGATAGAGTGCGGGGAGGCGGCGGGGGAGAAATACCCAACGAACATGCATGTTCGAATTCCGATTTCTTATTTTCGTTTTCTACGCGACACTCAGTTCGGTGCAAATCGGAAATCCCACACCCGATACCCGACTTGTGCCCGGATACCCGCGCGACAGTCCACGGACGAACAGCCGCGGGCTTGGCGTCTGTGACTTTCGACTTTCCAACCTTCTGACTTTCCAAATTGACGCAACACCCGCACCCCGCCATCTACCACCCACTACCCAATCTTAGGCGTCTT
>NZCH01000058.1 GCA_002688155.1 Phycisphaerae bacterium | reverse complement strand
TGTCCTCGGTCAACAGCAGGTGATGCGGGCTGACCTCGGCCGTGACGTGCAGTTGGCCAAACAGGTCGTGCCGCGCCCGGCGGACCAGTTCAACGCTGCCGCCGCTGGACAGGTGCTGCACGTGGTACCGGCATCCGATGTTCTGCGACAGGTTCAGCAAAATGTCGCGCTGAATGATGATTTCCTCGGCGACGCGAGGCCAGCCCGGCAGTCCCAGTCGTGTCGCAAGCGGCCCGGCATTCATCACGCCGCCGCCGAGTTGCGAGTCTTCACAGTGTTGCATGATCGCCTTGCCGGTCATGGCGACGTAGGTCAGCGCTTTGTTCATCACGCCCGCGGAGGCGACGACGACTCCGTCGTCGGAAAATGCGACCGCGCCCGCATCCGCCATCAGGCCGATTTCCGCAAGTTCTGCGCCCTGGCGCCCCTTCGTGATTGCGCCGACGGGAAAGACATTCGCCAAGTTCGCGCGCGCCGCCTGGTGAAGCACGAAATCAACGCGCCCATCATCGTCAATCGCCGGTTTCGTGTTGGGCATGCAACAAACAGACGTGAACCCGCCGGCGACCGCTGCCGCCGCGCCCGACGCGATCGTTTCCTTCTCCTCTTCGCCCGGCTCGCGCAGATGCACGTGCGGATCAATCAGCCCCGGGCAGACGATGCACCCGGAGGCATCGACGACTTGTCCGCCCGCCGTCGGCGCCGCGCCCGGCGCGGTGACCTCAACCACCTTGCCGCCTTCGAGCACCACGTCCGCTCGGTCATCGAATTCGTTGGCAGGGTCGATCACCCGGCCGCCCGTGATGGACAGACGCGACATGGCAATAGTTTAAAGGGGCTAAGGGCTGGGGGCCAGAGCCAGGGCTCAAAAGTCATGGGCGGAAAATCAACCGGCGAAAGCCATATCTGGGACTTCGGTTGCCTAATGCCCGGCTTTTACGACTCTCAGGCTCTCACCCACTGACCCCGTTGTCCAACAGCATCTGGAGATATTCGAGCCGGCGCAGGATTCTGGCCCGCAGTACGTGGCACACGCGAATGAGAACGGCGTTGAACTCGTGGTCTTCCCGGGCGATGTGGGCCTGCGTGGCGTGTACAAGCCGGGCATGTGGACACCGCTGCGCGTTCAACTGAATGCAGCGGGCGACCAGCCGCTCGTGGCGGCGCATCCGCCGCATGTGTCTTCGCGCTAAGCCGCAAGCGTCAGGCACGCGGCGTTTCACAACTCCAGCTGCTCCCCATCCGTACCTTTGGGCTTCTCGCGTTTGTCATGTTCCTCCGTATCGCCCCGGCGTTTGCACCGCTTGCGCTTTCGCGCGCCGCGATAAGCTTTTTTCATTTTCTTCATGTTCTCCTGCAACTTCACGACCTGCTCGTCGGACAAAATGGTCTTGATCTGGTCCATCATGTCCTTGCGTGAAGGCGCATCGGCCATCAGCGCCTGTCGCTGATTCCTGAGTTCCTTGATCTTGTCGCGATCACGCGATTCGTGTGCGGCCTTGAACTGTTTGCGCAGCGCCTTGAATTCTTCCTGATGCGCATTGCGCCATACCTTGAACTTTTCGCGAAACTCGGCGCCCGCGGCACGCAGTTGTGACTGCTGCTCGTCTGTCACCTCAAGACCTGTAAGCGCTTTCTTGAACGCCCCGGCACGCCTGCCATGATGGCGCTTGCCGCCAAACCCACGGCCACCCGCCTTCTCGGGTTTGTCCTTCACCTCCGGGCCGGCAAGTACCTGTTCCGACTCCTGCGCGTCGGCCCGGTCCGTCTGTGCAGTCTGAGCCGGTTTGTCCGACTCCGACTCCTTCGCGTCCTCAGCGAGTAGCGGCGTTGACTGCCACGCGAGAATCAGCACCGCCAGCCAGGTTCCTGTGAATTTGCCCGTTCCAGTCATTTGAGGGTCTCCTTGGTGGTTCGTGATTGCCTTACCATGGTATTCAACGCTCAACGGACGAGGGTTATTGCGTGGTTGTGCACAACTTTAGACACGCCTGGGGTGGGTATTTAACCCCGCCGCCTGCGTCAGGAGCGCGGTGCCAGCGCCACGGCTGAATCAGCGGTGCACCACGCGAACCCGAATCTGCTCCCGAACCACGATTTCCGCTACCATTCCCATCCCATGCCAGTGACGACAGAACAGGTCTACGGCCAGTTACGCAAGGTGAACGACCCGGAGTTACACCGCGATCTGGTGACGTTGAACATGATCAAGGACGTGCGGGTCGATGGCGGCACGGTGCAGGTGCATGTGGAGCTGACCACGCCTGCCTGCCCGCTCAAGGACCAGATCCAAAATGACGTAAGTACGGCCGTGCGCGAGTTGGGCGATGAGGTGACCGACGTTCAAGTCGAGTTTTCTGCGCAAGTGCGTCCTTCACCGCAGCAACAGGCGTCTGAGAACAACCCGCTGCCGAATGTTAAGCAGATCGTCGCCGTCGGCGCCGGTAAGGGTGGCGTGGGCAAGAGCACGATCGCGGTGAACCTCGCGGTGGGCCTGGCGCGCAGCGGTGCGGCGGTCGGGCTGCTCGACGGTGACATTTACGGCCCGAGCTTACCGACCATGCTTGGACTCGACCAGCCACCCATGGCCACGCAGGACAACCTGTTCGTCCCGTTCGAAGCACACGGCATCAAGTCGATCACCATCGGCCAGCTCGTCGAGCGCGAGAAGGCGCTGGTCTGGCGCGGACCGATGGCGCACGGCGCGTTCAAGCAACTGGCGGTGCAGACCGACTGGGGCGCACTTGACTACCTGGTCATCGACCTGCCGCCAGGCACGGGCGACGTGCCGCTGACCATGTCGCAGCTTCTGCCGCTGACCGGCGCCGTGGTCGTGTGCACACCGCAACGCGTTGCGCAGGACGATGCGCGACGGGCCGTGCGTATGTTTGAGCAGTTGAATATCCCCGTGCTGGGCGTCGTCGAGAACATGAGCTACTTCATCGGTGACGACGGCAAGGAGTATGACATCTTCGGCAGAGGCGGCGCCAAGGTCATGGCCGACGACATGTCCCTGCCTCTGCTCGGTACGATCCCCATCAACATCGCCATTCGTGCCAACAGCGACGCGGGCAAGCCGTCGGCGAACTTCGACGACCCGGCACTCGCGGACGAGCTGAATCAAATGGTGAAGTCCGTCGCCGGCCAGGTCAGCGTTCGCGCGATGAGCGAACAGACGATGCAGCCCACGATCAGCTTCACATAAAGCACGCCTCGCAAGGCATCGATGGGGGATGCCGCTTAGCGACTCGGCATCGGCGTGCGAGCGTCTGCGAGCACGTTGACCAGTCGCGTTACTTCATCGTCTTCGAGATCAGTACGTACACTCAGGCGTACACGTGACGTGCCGGGAGGCACCGTGGGCGGCCGGATCGCCGTCGCGAGGTAGCCGTGGTCTTGCAAGTGCGCGCTGAGCGCCAGCGCGGCATCCGCATCACCCACGATCAGCGGAATCATCGGCGTCGTGATCAGTTCGCCGGTGGTGCTGACGGGCGGCACAGCCCATCCCTGTTTCGTCAATTGCTCGCGCACCAGCGCCGCCAGATGTTGCAGACGCCGCCGCCTTGCCGGTTCGTCGCGCACGACGTCGAGCGCCGCATCGATCGCGGCGACCTGCGCCGGCGGAACGGCGGTCGTATAAATAAACGCCCGGGCACAATTCACGATCGTGTCAATAACCACCTGTCGCGCCGAAACAATGCCACCTAGACCGCCCAACGCCTTGCTGGCGGTGCTGATCACAACGTCCACGCGGTCGGCTACGCCCTGATGTTCGGCCAGACCCGCGCCGGTGGGGCCGAGCACGCCGGTCGCGTGCGCTTCGTCGACGATCAGCATCGCGTCGAACCGCACTGCTATGTCGATCAGGCGCGGCAGGCCAGCGGCTGTGCCGTCCATGGAGAAGACGGCGTCGGTGACAATGAAGGTTTTTCCGGCACCGGCAGCGCTATGAGCGCCGAGGCCGGGACGGCCCGGCTTGCTGCAGTAAGCGCGATGCAGAATGCGTTCGAGCTGGTCGTAGTTCAAATGAGCGAATGTGCGCACCGTGGCACCACTTGCACGCGCGGCGTCGATCAGACTCGCGTGATTGAGTTTGTCCATGCAGATCAGGTCGCCGGGCCCCGCCAGCGCACCCAGCGTGGCGAGGTTTGCCATGAAACCCGTCGGAAACAAAACCGCCGCCTCGGCATGCTTGAACCGCGCGAACCGATGCTCGAGCGCTTCGTGAAAAGGCGCGTGTCCGCCTGCCAAACGTGATGCGCGACCGCCCACGCCGTGCTCGTTAATCGCGTCTATCGCCGTCCGCTTGAGGTGCGCATGATCTGACAGCGCAAGGTAGTCGTTGCTGGACAGGTCCACGAGCGGTGATGACACGGTGCCATCCTCGTCGCGCACGTGGACGTGTCTGCCCGCGCGTTTAGCGATTCGCAACCGCCGCCGCAGTGAGCGCTGTTCAAGATCTCGCAATGCCGAGTCCAGGGCATGCAGAAGCCGTGACATACACGTATTGTGCACAATCACGCACGGTCTGTGAATTCAAAACTTGCGCAAACAGAAATGAACGCGCTGAAGCGATGCACTTGCGTCAACCGCCTGTATTCTCGTTCGCATCTTCGTCGGCCAGCGCCTGTTTCATCGTTCGGCCGACCTTGAACTTGACAGTGCGCTTGGCGGGCACCTGTACCGGTGCGAGGGTCTTGGGGTTCTGCGCTTTGCGCGCGCGGCGATGCTTAACTTCAAAAACACCGAAGTCTCGAAACTCCAAGCGGTTGCCCTTACCCAACTCGATGATGACCTGATCCAAAAACTGCTGGACGACGTCTTTGACGACCAGACGTTTTTGATTGGTCGAAACCGCGATGCGGTCAACGAGTTCCTTTTTGGTAATCGTGGCCATAACGGACTGTTCCTTATGCGTTTACCAGATAACGTGGGCATTCCCGCATCGGTTATGGGGCAGGTGGCACGCTGATTGTCGCTGGCCGTCCCGACGCTCAGAGGCCTTGAGAAACCGCCACTGGACCCCACTTCCAAGAGGCGATAAGAAAACGACGACCGCTACAGTATGCCAGCAATCGCGTGTGGCGTCAAGGCTTACGTTCGTACCTCCAGCAACATCCTGCCTCGGACTGTTCCACGACCAAACCCAAATCACCCAATTCGGACCCCGCAAGGCCTGTTGAGCCACCCATGGGATTGCCTTATCATCGGCCAAAATGGCTCTTGTTCCCTCGAAACTGACGATTTTGCAATATCCGCACTCGAAACTGCGGATCCGGGCCCGGCCGATCGAAGAAACCACCGATCTGGTCCGCCAGGTCGCAGCCAGAATGCTCAAGCTGATGCACGAAGCCCCGGGCGTGGGTCTGGCATGCCCACAGGTCGGTTTGCCCTGGCGCATGTTCGTCGCCAACCCCTCGCAGCAGCCCGATGACGATTGGGTATTCATCAACCCGGTCCTGTCCAACCACAGCCAACAGACCGGTGACCGGGATGAAGGCTGTCTCTCGATTCCCGGCGTCATCGCCGAAATCCGCAGACCTTTGGGTGTGACCGTCAGTGCACTGGACCTTCAAGGCAATCCCATCGAACAAGTCAGCGACGAACTGTCGGCGCGGATTTGGCAACACGAATGCGATCATCTTGACGGCACACTCATCATCGACCGCATGACCAAAGCGGATCGCCTGGCAAACAAGCGCGCGATTCGTGATCTGGAAGCCGCCGTGCGCTGAACAACGCCGCACACCGGGAGGTTATTCTTCGGAACGGCGATAGGCCGGATCAACTCGACTCTTCTTGTTCCTGTATGTCAGGCACATCGCTCAGCGCTGTCTGAATCGTTTCCTGATCGTACCCGCGTCGCGTCAGATAGCCCCACAGTCGGCGCATCTTTGTGACGGGTTTGACCTGGCCCATTGTGTCGGCGCGCTGCTGCGCCAGTTGACGCGCATCTTCGACCGGGTCCGATTCTAATTGTGACTGCTCCACAATTTGATCGACCGTGTCGGGCGCCAGGCTCTGATGCTCGAGTTTTTGCCGGATCAGGTTCGGGCCTGCGGGTCTGGACCGCGTGGTTTGGTGAAGAATCGACTGGCCAAGTGTGTCATCGTCGATCAGGCCTGTCTCGATCAGCCGGTCCATCACACACTGCGCGGTGACCTCGTCGTAGCCCAAATCACGCAGGCGCAGATGGACCTGCGCCTTGCTCATCGGACGTTTCTTGATGCGTCGCACGGCCTGTATCAGTGCGCGGTCAAAGTCCATTGCCTGCGCCAGTTGCGATTCGGCCTGCTCGTCAAATACCTGATCAACCACAAGGCCAAGCTCTTTAATCATGTCCAGTGACAGCGTCCCCACGGCGCGCTTGCCCACCTTGATCACCGCGCGCGACGGATCACGCACCATCGGCGTTATCGACGTGATCGTCGCAGCAGGCTGGTCTTGCGGCGGCATGAACCAATTGTACTACTCGACACGGTGTCGCATGTCCGTTGCACACGGCAGGACGCACAGCGTCACCCTTTACATATCACCGAACACTTGCCACACACCCCATGCGCAGTACGCTGCGCCCATGATCACCAACGCCAAACTGGCCGCGCTGTTCGAGCGTATGGCGCAACTGCTTGAGGTTCTGGGCGAGAACCGGTTCAAGGTCGCCGCCTTTCAGCGCGCTGCGCGTACGCTCGACGGCATGACCGACCAGGCCCACGACCTGGTCGACCCCGGTAACCCCGGTGACCCCGGTAAACCGGTTGACCTGTCCAACCTCACGGCCATCGAAGGCATCGGTAAAGGGCTGGCTGAGAAAATCGTCGAACTGGTCACGACGGGCGAACTGCAAGAGTACGCCGACCTGATGGCGAAGGTGCCCGCGGGCGTCGTCGATCTTCTGGATATCCCCGGCCTTGGGCCAAAGACCATCGCGCTGTTCTGGCAAAAGGCGGACATCTACAGCCTCGACAAACTGAAGGCCGCACTCGAGGGCGATGCGCTGGTGGATCTGCCGGGCGTGGGGAAAAAGAAGCTCGACAACCTGCGCAAGAGCATCGCGTTCGCCGAGTCTTCAGGCGGGCGCGTCCGGCTGGGCCAGGCGCTTCCGGTCGCCGCGTGGTTCGTCGATACGCTGGGTGCGATGAAACAGGCCAGGCAGATCGACTGCGCCGGCAGCCTGCGCCGCGGCAGGGAAACGATCGGTGACATCGACATCATCGTCGCCGCGACAGAAAAAGACGCCGCCGCCGTCAGTGATGCGTTCGTCAAACTCGAACCGGTCACCGAGGTGCTCGTACACGGGCCGACCAAGTCGTCCGTGCGCACCGGCGGCGATGCCGGCGGTATGCAGGTCGACCTGCGCGTCATCGACCCGAAGAACTACGGCGCAGCGCTCTTGTACTTCACCGGTTCCAAGGAGCACAACATCCGCCTGCGCCAGTGCGCGATCGATCGCGGCCTGCACCTGAACGAGTACGGGCTGACAAAGCAAAGCGACAACAAGCTTGTCGCAGGCAAGACGGAAGCGGATGTCTACAAAGCACTCGAGCTGGCGTGGATACCGCCTGAACTGCGTGAAGACCGCGACGAACTGAATCTCGCCGGGCAGGACAAGCTGCCGAAACTGATCGAGCTGGCGGAAATCAAGGCCGAGTTGCACGCGCACACGGCCGCCAGCGACGGCCACTGGTCGATCCGCGAACTCGCACATGCTGCCGCCGAGCGTGGATTTCACACCGTCGCCGTCACCGACCACTCCAAAAGCCAGGCGCAGGCCAACGGCCTGGACGCGAAGCGGCTCAGGGCGCACATCAAAGACATTCACAAAGTCCGCGACGAAATGAAAGACACGATCACGATCCTCGCCGGCTCGGAGGTTGACATTCTCGCCGACGGGTCACTCGATTACGATGATGATTTGCTGGCCGAACTCGACATCGTCGTCGCGTCACCGCACGCCGGTTTGTCCCAACCGCCCGCCAAAGCGACCGCCCGGCTTATCAAAGCAATCGAAAACCCGTACACCAACATCATCGGTCACCCGACCGGCCGGATAATCAACCGTCGCGAAGGCCTCTCGCCCGACATGCCCGCCATCATCGATGCCGCCAAAGCGCATGGTAAAACGCTGGAGATCAATGCCCATCACCTGCGGTTGGACCTGCGCGACATACACGCCCGAATGGCGATCGAGGCCGGCGTCAAACTCGCCATCAACACCGACGCACACGCACAAAGCAACCTCGACGAACTGATCTACGGCATCCTCACCGCCCGTCGCGCAGGAGCGACTAAAAAAGACGTCGTCAACTGCATGACCGCCTCAGCGCTGAAGAAGTGGCTCGCCCGCACGTGACAGTGATCGTTGCGCGCAGCTTCGCAAACACCCGCTTGCGGCTTAGCCCCGACGCCGCAATACCCATCCAACCTCATCCATCCGTGCGATCAGCGCGAACGCCCCGAACACGACCGCGCCGACAATCACCTCCAGCGCCAACACGCCCATGACAGTCACACGCGACATCTGTCCCGCGTCGACGTTGACCGCGATTGCGACGAGCGCACCGACCATCACCGCCGTCCCGACGAACGTGCGCAGCCAACTGCGCCACACGCCGTGATCAACGGGCCGCGTCACGTATCGCCGCACAGCAAGCAGCAGCACGATTACCTGCAATATCGCGCACCCGGCCGTAGACCACGCCAGCCCCGCCGCACCCAACGGCCAAATCAGCGTGACATTTAGCAGCAGGTTCAACACGACCATGGCCATACTGATGCGCAGCGGCGTGCGCGGATCCTGTTTGGCGTAGAACGCACGGGTAAGCACGTGCGTCATCGAGTACGCCCACACGGCCACGGCATACCCGGTAAGTATGCCGGCAACGAACGCCGCGTCGTTCGCCGTGAATGCGTATCGTTCGAGGATCACCCGCACCAGTGGCAGCGCGACGACGACCAGCCCGGCGCTGGCCGGCAGGCCGATGAACATCGTCAGCCGCACCCCGCGGCGCAGCGTGTCAGCGAAGGCGCCGTCGTCCCCATCCGCCGCGCGCGACAGCGCCGGAAAGATCGCCGTCGCCACCGCGATCCCGAACACGCCCAGCGGGAACTGGTACATGCGCTGCGCGAAGTTCAGTGCTCCCACCGCGCCGGCTTTGATCGGCAAATCGAACGTCACGCCGAACCACGTCGCCGTCTCCGCGCCGCCCTCTTTCGCGCACAGCACAAATGCGATCAGCGTGTCCAGCGCCGTATTGATCTGAAACACCGCCAGGCCAAAGAGCATTGGCAACATGACCGTCGCCACGCGCCGCGCCGCCGGCCCGATCCCTGAATAATCAAAACCAAGCCGTTCGCTCCGCTGGATAGCGATCAGTTGCCACAGCAGTTGCACAAACCCCGCCAGTACGATC
>NZCH01000057.1 GCA_002688155.1 Phycisphaerae bacterium | reverse complement strand
GAAACCACCACCGTGGTCATGACCGCAAAGTCAACGTATACTTTCACATTGCCGGCCATCACGGCCACTACGGTCGCCATCAAGGTCGTCAGCGACACGGCGGCGGGTACGTGCCCGGTCACTTCGTGTATGAAACGCAGCGCGTGCTGATCGAGCCGGCGCACTATGACAAGCTCTGGTACGGGCCGGTATTTGAAACGCGCTATGGTAGGTGCGGCCAATCGTACAAAGTGACAGTGAGTAACGGCTACTACAAGTCCGTGCACGTGCCCGCACGTTACGAGGTGCGATCAATCCGCCGCTGGGTACCAGGCCATTACCGCACCGCCCACAACACGCGCCACCGCGGCGGGTTCCACTTCGTGTTCGGAAGCCACTAAACGTCTGCAGAATCGTTGACACCAACACCGGCGATCTGCCTGAGCCCCGTCCCCGGGGATACATTCCCGGGAAATTCGGGGCTTCTCATTCGACCTGACCTGCATGAACCCGGGTGAATCATGACCGGAGTACGCGCGGGTTGCGTGTTATTGCTGGCCAGCGCTGTCGTCGCAGGTGGTTGCAAGGCCATGAGGCCGCACAGCGGTGCTGACACTTGAGCCTGTCGGCGCGAAAGAGACTGTCGCAACACGTGTAGCGATAAAGTGCCGCCATTAAGGTTGCCACGCGATGATGCCGTCGTGCAATGACATTGCCATTCCAGAAATCACGATGGCGTTTCATCACGGTTCGACCTATTATGCCATGTCCTGCCCCACCAGCGCCGCGGGTTGGGACAAAGACACCGGCGCCGACGCCCGCCACCTGCCTCGTCGGCCCAGTCCGGTCAGCGCGGCCAAGTGAGCGGATGACACATGACAGACGGCTTGGACTGGTTCCGGCGCGCACAGCAATGGCTGCTCATCGCCGCACGCCGAGTCCGCACGATGGCCAGCCCCGACATGCACACCATCGTGACGTGCCAGGCGCTGGAACAGCGCATCATGTTCGATGCGAACGGCCAGTTGATCGGCATTGACTTTGACCAGCCCGGCAACGCCTCGCCCGACAACTGGACGCCCGTTACCTCGGGCGGCAGCGGGCAATTCATCGAGAATCTGATCGACGAGTCGGGCGGCCCGACCGACGTTGACATCACGCTCAGCACATTCGGCACAGATGATGTGTCAGCTGATGCCGGCTCCGTGCCGATTCACACACAATCGCTGACAAATATCGGCGGCACGCTGTTTAACGACAGTCCGGTGACCATCACGTTTGACGAGCTGTCGCCGCTGGGGCTGTTTGAAGTGTACGTGTTCGCGCTGGATCGGTTCGGCTCAACGCAAAATGTTGAACTGGCAGGCGACGGAAACGCGACGGCTTTTCAACAGAATGTACCGGCGGACATTCTGCACGTTAACCGTGAGCAAGGCAGCAGCGCGCGCGAGTTGGGCACATTCGCCGAACTGATCACGTCGTCCGCAAGCGGACAAATCACGATCACCGTGTCGCCAAACGGCGATTCCGACGAGGTCGTGCTCGCAGGCATTGCAATTCGTCAGATCGGTGCCGTGAGCGGATTTGGTGACATCGAAGGCTTTAAGTTTGAGGATCAGAACCTAAGCGGCGACCATGACAACGGCGAACCCGGCGTGTCGGGTGTCACGATCTTTCTCGACATCAACGACAACGGCGTGCCCGACGGGCCTGAAGAGTCAAACACCTTCAACTCCGGCGACGTGTCGCGCAACATACCTGACGGCGGCACTCTCAACGACTCCCAAAACGTCTCAGGTTTCACCAGCACGATCACCGACGTAAATGTAACCGTCAATATCGACCACACTTTTGTCGATGACCTGGAGTTGTCACTGATTGCACCCAACGGCACGACGGTGCTGCTCGTATCCGAGGAAGGTGACGATGGTGACGGGTTCACCGACACGACCTTAAGCGACGAAGCGGGTGTCGAAATCGTCGATGCGGATCCGCCGTTCACGGGCGCGTTTCGTCCTGAAGGCAGCCTGTCCGACTTCGACACACGTGACGCCAACGGCGTGTGGACGTTGCGCGTGCGCGATCTGATCTTCAGCGAAACGGGAACGCTCCAGAACTGGTCACTCGACATCACCGCCGGCGAAGGCGACGGCGAGCCGATCACACAGACCCGCAGCGGCGGACAACGCGGGGAATTCGATTTTCAGGATGTGCTCGCCGGCACCTACGCCGTCCGGGAGGTCGTCCCCGACGGACAGGTGCAGACATTCCCTGCAGGAGACAACAACGCGCACTTCGTCTCCGTGTTGCCCAACCAGACCGTGCGCGAGGTCGACTTCGGCAACGCCCCGTCGACGGACAACCCCGCCATTACGATCGACGACGCGAGTATCGATGAAGGAGACAGCGGCGTCACTTCGCTGACCTTTGGCGTTCACCTTGCCGCGCCGACCGCGCAGGTCGTTACGGTGCGATACACGACAATCGAAGGCAATGCGCAGGATGAAACCGGCGACAACGATTACGCCGCCGTCACGGAATTCATCACTTTCGACCCTGGGCAGGTCACGCAAGCCGCGGTTGTACCCATCAACGGTGATACGGCGTTTGAGCCGGACGAGCTTTTCTTCGTTGCGCTGACCAATGCAACAAATGCGGTTTTGATTGGCGCGGGTGCTGACAATCAGGCGATCGGCACCATCACCAACGATGACCCGCAGGTCATGGTCTCGATCGCGGACCTGACGATCACCGAGGGCGATGCGGGGACAACCGACGCACTGTTCGCTGTATCGCTGTCGGCCCCGACATCCGAGCAGGTGGTGATCGAGTACATCACGGTTGCCGACAGCGCCGAGGACGCAGCGGGTGACGACGACTTTTCGTTTGTGAACGACTTCGTGACGTTCGGCCCCGGCCAGACGATGCAGACCGCCGCCGTGACGATTGTCGGCGACGAGAAGCGCGAGCCCGATGAGATCTTCTTCGTCGACATCGTCAGCGCGGGTAACGCGGTGATCGATGATGCTCGCGCCGTGGGCACGATCCTGAACGATGACTCCATTCCGACAATCGCCATTGCCGACGTCTCGATGCCCGAGGGCGACACGGTCACGACCGATTTTGACTTTACAGTCACACTGTCGAACCCGACAGTTGAGCAAGTAACCGTCCAATTCGCCACGTCGGACGGCAGCGCACAGAGCGGCCAGACGGCAGGTGACGACAACGACTTCGTCGCGCTAAGCGGTACTGCGACCATTGCCCCACTCGCAACGCAAACCGTGATCACCGTGGCGGTCAATGGTGACGTGAAATTTGAATTTGACGAGCAGTTTTTCATCGACCTGTCTGGGCCGGACAACGCGGCGATCGATGACAGTCGCGGTGTCGGCACGATCGAGTTTGACGACGGGCCGTTTCAAATTGTGAGTGCCAGTGACGATGTGCTGCGCACGTTGCCCGGTGAACGCTTTGGGTTTGACCTGCTGTACGACATCTCCAACGGCGACACCACGGTCGACGGGCTGGACCTGCGCGTACATTTCGATTCGAGTGCACTTGAACTTGAGTTTCCGGGGCTTGAAGACGTGCTTCTTTTTGGGTTGGTCAACGAAAGCGTCGAGAACGACGACACTGCTGATGGCGGCTTTGATGGCGACGCATCTACGGACAAGTTCATTCAACTGCACTGGAACCGGCCGGGAGATGACTGGCCCGGGGAGGGCCAGTCGCTTCCTGTCTCGCTCGCGCACGTGCCGTTTTCCATCATCGGCGCCGCGGGCACCAGTATTGCCGGACTGACACCCGGAGAATCAACGCAGGTGAATTTCACCGTCGCTTCAACTCCGCCGGGCATTGGGTTCGTCGGCCAGCCTCTGACCGTGCAGGCGCGCCCCCCTGTCGACCTGGACGTCGACGACAGTGGTGAGTCGCAGGCACTCACCGACGGCCTGCTGATCATTCGGTTCCTCGCGGGTTTTACAGGCCAGGCGCTGGTGCAGGGCGCCATCGACACGGCCAGCGCGCAGCGCACTGACCCGCAGGAAATCGTTGACTTCCTCGAGCTGGCGCTCGACACCATGCTCAACGTCGACGACGATCCGACGGGGGCGGCCGCGCTGACGGACGGCCTGATGATCATTCGATTTCTCGCTGGATTTCGCGGGCAGGCATTGGTCGCCGATGCGATTGCGCCCCAGGCGCTGCGCACGGACACTGTGGCGATCGAGTTGTTCCTCGCGGATTTTCTCCCACCGGCGCCCGCCGCGAGTGCAACGCAAAGCCAGCTGAACAGAGCGCACTTAGCACAGTGGAGGGCGTCAACCGTTCGTACGGACGACGATGACACGCTGGTGATGCCACTGATTGAAATACTGCGCGGGTTGTAACCCCAGCGATCGGGCTTGTCACAACTGACCGCGAGCGTGCGTTACGATGACGCGCACAGCATGAGTTGGTCGAACGCGGAGCCGACGTTGCGGCCGTCGTCGGTCGTGCGGCTGCGCGACAGCCTGTCCCACACGGCGGCATAGTTGATACCGCCTGTTGGCGCGACTGACGCCGCCGCGGTCATCGCAGGCGCAGCACCGGGCAGAAACCCGCTCAAGAATTCGGTGATCAACTCCGGCGTGTTGCGCGTGCCCGTCAAATCGACCGTGCCCGCCGTGATCGCATCGCCCTGGAACCCGGCGAGGAAGCGGAGGATCATGAGGCCGTCGGTGAGCGCTTGCGCGACTCCGTTGCCGTCGACATCAAGAAACAGATCACGCGCTGCGCCAAGCGCAGCTTCGATGTCATCCGCGTCAGCGCGTAGTCCATTGGGATCGACGGTCGCGTTGATCAGCGCCTGACTGCGAAAGCCGGCGAGGAAGCGCAGAATGGTCAGGCCGTCCGACAGGAACCGCGCCTGACCGTTGCCATCGACGTCGAGGTTCGGCCCCAGGCCGACGAAGGCGTTGATCGGATCACCATCAAACACGTGCGTCGGCGCGGTCGATGCCGTCGTAAAGTTGATGGGACTGACCGCGCCTTGGGACGTATCGACGTCAAACGTGAAGTCCGCCGTGAAGAGGTCGACCGGCAGCGCCGTGCCCGGCCAGTTATTCGCAAGATCCACCCACAGCACAAGAAGAAACATGTCTGTGTTCGGGTTGACATCGAAATCGGGTGTGTCATCGATCAACTGCAGTTGCGAATAACCGGTGGGCAACACCATCGAAAGCCCGTCAAAAGTCATCACCGACGAGTCGAAGTGCATGCGCAGACCCAGCCCGGGCAGGCTCGCGTTCTCGTCACTCGTGGAGTATCGCGCGTCGACGCTGAACGGCTGGCCCGGATCGGCGGTGACGTGCGTCTGTGTCACCGTGACGATCTGGCGCGGTAACACGTCATCGTTCACAATCGTGCCTTTACCGACGCCGTCACCGATGATCGCGCCGCTCGCGTTCGACAGTTCAACGGCAAACGATTCGTCGTCCTCCACGTCAGCGTCGCCGAATGCATCGATAATGATCGTTTCGGTCAGTTGCTGCGGATTGAATGTCAGCGTGCCAACATCCGATTGAAAATCACCGTCATCGGCAGTACCCAATGTCGTTGTAAACTCGACCGTCACCGGTTCATCGACCGCCTGTGCGAGCGTCACGATGAACACCGCCTGCACAACGCCCTGATCACCTTCGTCAACGGTGGCGTCATCAATCGTCAGAACCGGTCCAGCATTGCCGAAGTTCACGTTCTCAACGATATCATCGTCGACAATGTCGATGACCCGGGCATTGTCGATCGGATCGGTGAGAATAAACCCGTCGCGCGTCTGTTCACGAACGATGAATTGCCGGGTCGCAAGCCGGGTGAACCAGTACGTTCCCGCTTCGTCCGGTTCGGTGGTTGGATCATCCGCGGCCGTGACCGCACTTGGCTCCTCGACGGTCATCGTGACCGACCAACTGTTGAGCACACCCTGATCGCCGAAGGCCTCATCTGTGACCTGCAACGTCCAGACGCCGTTGGGTGTACGCCCATCGAAGTCGGAAAGCGCGCCCACCGGCTGAAACACGCCGTCGAACGGCGGCGCTGCATCGACAATCGAGGTGGCCGCTTCGTCGTCATACGTTGTGTTCGTAAAGTCGTCACCCGAGTCGCCGACGTTGGCGACCAGTGAGACGCGCGTGCCGGTCGGGCTGATCAGCGCTACGTCCAGGTCACCGACGAAGGTGTGACTGATGTCAAGCGTCACGTCCAGGTCGATCAGGTAGCCCGTCTCACCGCCTATCTCAAGTTCCGAGGTAAACGTCGCCAGGTCACCGATCGCGCGGGGGACATCGGCCGAATCGATCGAAACGGTCGCCATGTCATCGAGCGCCCCGTTGCCATTGAGGTCGAGGAACACGGTGACGCCGGGCAGCCCCAGCTCGTCATCGCCGCGCTGTTGGTTCTTGTCGGCGTCGTGAAATACAACGCCCGCGATTGCACCGGTCGGCTGCTCTGGCGTGACGCGTGTGATGGCGAGGTGGTATTCACCGGTGGATGCCGCCACGCCGCTGCCGGCGTTGTCGGGGTCGTAGTCAAAATTGTCGAACCCCGAAACACCGACGACGAATGTGCCCGTAGCGTCAATCACATGCTGAATTTTCGCGTCGCGTCCGTCGAAGTCATCGTTGATCGCAAGCTCGATTCCGTTCTCGTCGAAGAGTCGAAGCCCGGCGTCGAGCGACGAACCGATCTGCGCCGCGTCAACGTCGATCGTCAGCACCTGGCCTTGCTCCGCGCTCAGCGCGTACAGGTCGACGTCGAGTTCGACCTGATCACCATCGCCTATGACGGCCGACACCATCGCCGTTGCCTGTGCGGACAGTGCATCAACGGTCAAGTCGACCACCGACGCCGTCATGAGCGTGTCGTTGGGCTCGCGTTCGTCGCTTCCGGGCTGGATGCGCTCTTCAAAAAATGCGCGCGCCGCATCTTGGCTGCTGTCGAATATCAAAAGGTAGGTCAACGTCGTTTCCGCACCGGGATTGAGTGTGCCCACGTCGAACGCAAGATTGATTGCGGTGTCAAAAAACACGCCCTGGTTGTCCTGCGGGAAGTCGATCACATCGAACGGGTCGTCCACATTGAAGCCTTGCGTTGACGCAACGGCGCGCGGATCGTCCGATGCGATCGCGATCGTCAGCCCGTCAGGAAACGCATCGGCGAACACCGTGGCTTCGGCGTAGCGGCCTTCGAATAACACGTCGTTGTTGGTGTCGAACGTGCCGTCGAGCAGGTCGAACCCCTGATCCGGATCGAGGTTTTCCAGCCATGCGACGCGCGGTACCGGTGTGTTCGTTTCATTTGACAGTGTCACGTCGATGGTTACGACGCGGCCGTCCTCATCGAACGCGATGTCGCGTGTGATCTTGACGCCACCAGCGCTGGCGACGCCTTGCGCGGACAAACGTGCCCCGACGGTGGTCTCGGAGACGGACATGGGAATGGCCGGCGCATCGTTCGCAGGACTGTTGTTCTGAAAAAGAAACCCGCCGGCCGCAAGCGTAATCGATGCCTGCGGCACGCCAGGCGTGAGAAAGTCCTGTCCCTTGAACCGTGCGCCGATGTCGGTCGTCTCGCTGGCGACGAGCGAACCATCCTTATTAACGCCGAGCATCATCTCCGCACCCGTCAGCACGACTTCGATGCTTTCGATCGGATTCGGGTTGCTGTTGGGATCAACAACCTGAATGGTCAGGTCGTAGTCACCGATGCTGCCTGGCGTGCCACTGTTGCTCAGCGTCGCATCGTAGGAGACGTTGGAGAACCCCGACACGCCGATGAAGTACGTGCCCGGCGGCAGGTTCCTGACTTCAATGGAACTGTCGAGCCCGTTGGTGTCATCGTTGAAAGCCAGTTGCTGACCGTTTACCGCGAACAATCGCAGGATAGGATCGAGCCCTGTGCCCAGTTGCTCGGCGTCGATGTCGGCGTTGATCGTCGCGCCCGTGATCACCTGCACGCGGAACAGGTCGACATCACGGTTACCGAAGAAACCGTCGCCCATACGCGCCGATAACGTTGTCTGCCCAGTGCCTACGATGTTCGTTTCCATCGCGTCGGCGATTGAGTCGTTGAGTTCGAACGGCCCCTCCGGCGCGAGAATCACGAACTCCTGCACATGGTCGACGCCGTCATTGAGCGTCTCATGCGCATCGTTACGAATTGGATTCGTGCCGGTACCGCGCACGATCAACCGGTACGCCTCGGCTTCGAGCAGCTGGTTGAGTTGCATCACCACCTGATTGCCCCGGGGTTGTGAAAAGTTGTCGGGCTCAAGAATGAACACCTTGTCATCAGGTGTGTCGAACTGGTCGTCAGGACCGTTGCCGGTGAGTTGGAAATTGCCCGGCACCACTGATTCGGCGGCGATGTCTATGGTGAACGTGATGGTGATCTGATCAACCGGCGGCACAGCGCTGGAGGGATCGATGTCGAGCACGCGAGGCCCTTTGATGGAGATCGCCTGCAATGCACCAAACATATTGAGTCGGCCACCGGACACACTGACTCCCGCCATCGCGGGAATTCGCTCGGCGCTGGAGAGAATCGCCGACTTGATTTCCATCGCGCTGGCTTCGGGACGCAGCGCTTTGACGAGCGCGGCCGCGCCCGCGACGTGCGGGGTGGCCATCGACGTGCCGCTTAACTGTCCGAAGTTGTTGCCCGGCAACGTTGACAGTATGGAAACGCCCGGCGCCGCCAGATCAACCGTTGTCGCACCGAAATTGGAAAACGTGGCGCGTTGGTCGCTACGGTCCGTCGCGGCGACAGCGATGATGTTGTCCAGGTCAAATGCGGAAGGGAAGTGTCCCTGCGCGTCGGTATCATCGCCGCGGCCGTCGTTTCCGCCGTTGCCCGCGGCCGCGACGAACAGGATACTGGCGTCGCCCGCGTCTTCGATCGCGCGCCGCAGCGCCGAGTCCGCCCCGCCGCCACCCCAGCTATTGTTGCTCGCAACGATGTTGATCCCGAACTGCGTCTTCATCATCGTGGCGTACTCGATCGCGTCGATCGCGTTGGCCGTCGTGCCATATCCGTTGTCACCGAGGAATTTGAGCGCCATCAACTGCACGTCCCAGTTCACGCCGACAACGCCCTTGGCGTTGTCGCCCTGTGCGCCGATGGTGCCGGCGACGTGCGTGCCGTGGCCGTTGCCGTCCAGCGGATCCGGGTCATCATTCGCGAAGTCGAACCCGAAAAAATCATCGACAAAACCGTTGCCGTCGTCGTCGATCCCGTTGTCCGGGATTTCGCCGGGGTTGTTCCACATATTGCCGATGAGGTCCGGATGGGTGTGGTCGATACCCGTGTCGATAACCGCGACAACGATGTCCGATGATCCGGTGGTCAGTTCCCACGCGTCGGGCGCGTCGATGTCGGCGTCGAGCATGCCACTGGACTGGCCGGTATTGTGCAGGCCGAACAGTTGATCGAAACTCGTGTCGTCGGGAAACAGGTCCGCCGCCTGGTAAACGAAGTTGGGCTGCACTTCGATCACACCCGCCATTGCACCCGCAGAAGAAACCCCACGGGATGCGGACATGTTCGCCCACCACTTGCCCAGCAGCGACACGTCCTCCAGCGGCGCATCGAGTATGGTGTATCCCGCCGTGTTGGTATATGTAAGTTTCACGTTGCCGATGCCCGCGCCCAACAGCGAAGCGATCAGCGCCTGGTCGCTCACCAGGTCTTCATCGAAATGAATGAGCCACTGGTCTGCGCGCGCGGTCACGTCTTTGCCGGCCCAGCGAATTGACACGACGTTGTCATCGTGCGTTGCGAATGGAGTGAAAAACGTGCTGCTCGGCG
>NZCH01000056.1 GCA_002688155.1 Phycisphaerae bacterium | reverse complement strand
GGGGCCCGGGGCCGGTTTCCCAGGGGCGGTGGCTACGGCTGCGTGGCCCAGGCGGGCATTTGCCCCAACTCGATACCCAAGACCGGCACCGCAATGAAGTAGGTGACAAGTGTCACAAGGACGACGCCGATAAGATTTAGCAAAATGCCCGCCCGCGCCATCTGCGGAACAGTAACGTGTCCGCCGTCGAAAACGATTGCGTTTGGAGGCGTCGCCACGGGGAGCATGAACGCGCACGACGCGCTGATCGTTGCGGGAATCATCAGAAGAAGCGGATGGACCCCAAGCGCAAGCGCGGCGCCACCCAGGATCGGCAACATGATGGCGGTCGTCCCGGTGTTGGACGTCACCTCCGTCAGGAAGGTGAGCATCAGCGCAATCGCCAGCACGACGAACAGCGGGGGTATCCCGTCCAGCAACACGAGCTTGCCGCCCAGCCATTCGACCAGGCCCGTAGACGTGAAGGCCCGTGCAAGGGCCAGCCCGCCCCCGAACAAAATGAGTATTCCCCATGGAATGCGCTTCGCCCAGTTCCAGTCCAGCGCGAACTCACCCCGTCTCAGGTCCACCGGGATCGCGAACAAGGCCATCGCGGCCGCGATGGCAACTGTCCCGTTGTGCACATAGGCCGGGTTCGGAAATATGTTGCGCCATCCGGGAATCGTGAGCACGCCCAGACCGATGTCCGCGCGGAATATCCACGCAAGAGCGGTGCATACCCACACCACAAGCACGATCCGCTCGCCGCGGTTCATGGCTCCAAGCGACTGGATGCGACCCTTGATCTCCGCACGCGCGCCGGTAAAAGTAAGGTCTCGAAAATTGAACAGGACGCGCGTCAGTAAGATCCACGTGACCGGGAGCAGAACCGCCGCCGTAGGTACCCCGATGAGCATCCACTGGAAGAAGCCGATCTCGGGCGCGTCGGGGGAAAGGCCCTGGTACTGCGTGATCAGGACGCCGTTGGGCGGCGTGCCGACAAGCGTTGCGATCCCGCCGACGCTCGCCGCATACGCGATCCCCAGCATCAGGGCGACGGGGAAATTCTCGATGCCCTGGCCGTCCGCTCGTTGCTTTATCTGACCGATAACGGCCAGGGCGATCGGCAGCATCATCAGTGTTGTCGCGGTGTTTGAAATCCACATCGACAAAAACGCGGTCCCGAGCATAAAGCCCAAAACCAGCCGGCTGGGATTCGTGCCGGTACGCACGATGATATTGAGCGCAATGCGTTCGTGCAGGTTCCACTTCTGCATCGCCATCGCGAGAAAGAAGCCGCCCATAAACAGGAAGATGTTCGGGTTGCCGTAAGCCCCGGTGACCTCGCCGGCGTCTAAGACGCCCATCAATGGAAACAGTACAACCGGGAGAAGGGCCGTTGCAGCCAGCGGCGCCGCCTCAAGCATCCACCACGTCGCCATGAGAATCGCGATGGCCCCTGCGCGATGGCCTTCGGTCGTCATCCCTTCCGGTGTCGGCAAAAGAAGCGCTGCAACGAACAGCACCACACCCAGGGGCAACCCAAGTTTCCGGTGAAAGCAGTAGCCTTGCTTGTCCGTCATGCGCGCGCCTCTCTCAGGTCCCCCGCGACCCATGTAGACGTCGCTTGAGCGCCCGACATGGAATCGGCCGCCCCGGCCGATAGAAACGCCGTGCAAATGCCGGTCATGATCAGCAATACAGCACCGTGGCGATTCACAGCCAATCAATCCAAAATGATGGTTGTGTTCTCATAACGTATCACACGGTGCTCAAGATACATTCGAATGACGCTCGCAGGGGTCTGCTTTTTTCAGATCGCGGCCTTTGCCTTTCAGCGAATCGACTTTATCCTTGTACGTGACGCGGCCACCGCCTGATCGATGACAGGGCCTTCATCGGGCTTGCCGGCAGCAACGTGTGCGGTCGCGCCGATGTTTTTCACGCCGCGATCGCAGGCCTGACGACAAGGTTTCGCCCCCATGAACGACGCCAGGAAGCTGGGGTGAATGTTGATCAGGTCCTTTCCATACCCGGTCAGAAGGTCCTCCCAGGGGATCTGCATATACCGGGCGAGCACGAGCGAATCGCTGGAATTCCCAAGCAGCCCCGCCCCACCTGGAATCAAATTTCCTGTCCGTTGCGGGGGTGCGGTAGTTTCCAACGCTTTTGAATCAGGTAGAGTTGGTTTCTCACAGGAAGAAATGGAGCCCTTGATGATTCGCCGGATTGAAACCAACCATTTACGCAAGAGCAATGATGATGAATCAGCCACAGTTTCTTACCGCGGCAACTCCAACTCCGCTTCGCAGGCAATGGTTCTTCAGCATAATGGCATTGTGACGATGACGGCAGCACGACGCTGGGGGCACGTGCGGGCGGCGGTGCCGGGCGCGTGCGCATTGCTGCTCACGCTGATCGTCACGTCGCACGGTGACGGGCACGAAGCCGAGTCGCGTCCAGCCGACCTGGCGGTCGATCGGCGCACGCCGGTCGTCCGCGTGTTCGAGCAAAGCCGTAACGCGGTTGTGAACATTTCGACCACACAGATAGTGCAGTTGCGAGACCCGCTTGGATTTGACCTGTTTGAACAGTTTTTTCATATGCCGCGCCGGCGCACGTTTCGCAGGCAAAGCGTCGGCTCCGGCTTCGTGCTGCACGAGGCGGGCTACATTGTCACTAACGCGCACGTCGTCGCGCGCACCGCCGAACGCAAAGTCCTCTTTGCCGACGAGCGCGCGTTTGATGCGCAAGTCGTCGCCCTGGATCACGAGCACGACCTGGCGGTGCTCAAGATCGACGCCGACGGACCACTCGCCACGCTGCCACTGGGAACCAGCCACGACCTCATGGTCGGTGAGACAGTGATCGCGATCGGCAGCCCGTTAGGGTTGTCGGACACCGTAACCGCTGGTGTGATCAGCGCGGTCGATCGCGAACTGGAATTTGGTGATGGGAAATCATTTAAAGGTCTGATTCAAACCGACGCGAGCATCAACCCGGGCAACTCGGGCGGGCCGCTGTTGAACATTCTGGGCGACCTGATCGGCGTCAACACCGCCATGCGTGGCGACGCGCAGAACATCGGCTTCGCCATTCCCGTCGATCAGTTGTACAAGGTGCTGCCCGAGATGCTCGACGTGGAGCGGCGGTACGGCATCAACGTCGGGATTCACGTGGTCGCCTTTGAGACGCCCGACGGTCAGCGACTGAAGATCAAATCGATCGACCCCGACTCACCGGCGCACAAGTCGGCCTTGCGCGATCAATTGGTATTCATTGACCAGGTGGACGGTCGTCCGGTGCGCACGGCGATCGATTACCACATCGCGATGATCGGCAAACGGCCCGGCGACGCGTTGACACTTGGTGTTCGTTTTGGCAAGAGCCCGCCGACCATCGTTGAGCTTCGGATCGCTCAGCGCCCGCGGCCCGACGCCACGGTGCTGTTGCGCGACAAGTTCGGGATCGTGACGATGCCGCTGACCCACGACGCGGCGCGTGCGCTGCGCGTGCGCACGGATAGCGGCCTGCTGGTCACCGCGGTCGAGTCTGACAGTCCGGCACATGACGCGGGCGTGCGCCGCGGCGACCTGCTCGTGCGCCTGGGCCGACATGGCGCTGCCCGGCTCGATGAGCTGGGCGAATTGCTCGAGAAAGTCAAGCCCGGCCAGCCCATTCGCGTCGCCGTGATCCGCATGTCGGGCAACACCACGCTCCAGCTCATCGGTGAAATGCGCGCCCGGCGGGTGAACCACTAGAAAAGTGAACACCACTAGCCCCGGTTCACGCCGGGGCTGTTTTTTGCTTTGACTTCACGTCACGCGTGCCGGTGCAACCACCGCCGGGACCACCGGCGCGGCGCGCGTGTGGCCCACGTAAATGCGGAAACCCGGGCAGTGGTCCGTCTCCCAACGCACCGGCACGCGCGCGCTGGACATCGTTGTCAGGTCATCCGCCAGTTGGTGCGCCACTCTCGCGGCCAGTCGCACCGGTTGCAGCCCAACCACCGCGCGCTGCGCCGCATCCACGCAGCCGGCCAGAAATCGCTCGTGGTCGGCCTGGCAAAACGCCTCGTCCCACGTCCCGCGCTCCATGATCGAACTTCCCCCGCCTTTCGCGGCCAACTCACACCCGCACCGGCTCGATCCGATCGCTCAAGACGCGGATGAACTGCATGCGCATGTGCGACTCGTATGAGTCCCAGTACACGTGCAGCACGACGTCGGGCTCGACCTCGCACATGGCGCCCATGCACCACAGCGCGCTGTCGATGATCGTACCTGCGTCCCAGGTGTGCCCTTCGTCACGGCTGCAGTTGACCATCATGGACGGTTGACGATGCGCGATGAGCACGGCGCCCGATCGGGTGCGCAGCAGGTTCGTCGTCGCGTAGCCGGGGAATGGGCCGCGCACGCACGGGCCCCACGTCACGCCGCCGTCTTTCGACCATGTCTCCCACATCCACGACGAGTACACCGGGCGGATCAGCGCCATGATGTGGCCGTTACTCATTTCCGCGGCGCACACTTCCGTAAGGTCCATGTTGCCGTCGATTTGATTGCCGTTCTGGTCCAGGCCACGGTTGTCGACGTTGATCGGGGCCGACCACGTTCGTCCATCGTCGGTTGAGCGAACGGAAAAGGCCTGGAAATGCTGGCCGCTCCAGGTGTAGATTGTTTCCGAGTCTTCGCCGCACACCTTGCCATATCCCAGGACGATCATCGCGCCGTCAGCGCAGTTGACAAACGCCTGTGGGCCGATGTTGAACCGCACCTTGCCGTCCTTGACCCGGCCCGGCACGTTGACGGGCGCGGGATCCGACCATGATTGCGCCGCATCGGCGGATTCCGCGATGTAGAACTGCTCGTCGCGACTTATCAACGCGATCAGCCGGCCCGCGGGCGTCAAGTGCAGGCGCGGCGGCGACCACGCTTGCTGTTTGTCGGTCAGTGTCAGTTCGACCGGGTCCGACCATGACCGGCCGCGGTCCGACGAACGCATCAGAAACTGCGTCGACTTCGCGTTGCCCGACGCGTCGGGGCTGCTCTGCACGTTGTATGCCAGCAGCAGTTCACCACCGGGCAGGTCGATCAGGCTCCATGGCTGCTGCCAGAGCTGGTCGTCGCGCGGCGCCGGATGGAACCAGTTGGTCGGCTGCCGCTGATCGTCGTTCCACACCGGCTCGGCCGGCTCGCCTTCAACCACAACGTTGCGCAGCGGCGCGTAGCTTTCGGGGTTGGTCGAGAACAGGTGCAGTCCAACGCACCCGGCCCCGGCCAGGTCCGCGTGCTCGGCCTCGAAAAACCCGTGATCACCGATCTGCACGGACAGCCGTCCGCCGCTTAGTGTTAACTCCGCCGGCTGCCAGTCAATCGGATGACTTTGCACGCGGCGCACCATTTCCAGCTTGATGCACCGCAGGTACCCGCTGTCGTCCATCCGCGACAGCGCGGCGAAAAAGTGCTGGCCGCGGGTCGACTGCCCGCAGCCGGGAAAGTGCAGCAGAAAGAAATCACGCTCACCTGTCGCCCGCAGCACAATACCTGTGTCCGTGTGCCCACCGGCGCGGAAGTCGAATCGCATGCGTACATCATCGAAACACAGATGCCGGGCGAACGCGTAATGATGTCCCTGCAAGCTGTCGCCGTGCCGGCGGACGTCGTCGGTTGCGACGCCCAAAGCACTGTCATCGAAATCGAGCCAGTCACCATTGACAAAATGCCACTGGCCCTGTGCCATCGTCAAAGAATGCGTTAAATCATCAGGCATATTGACCTCTCAAACGGTATTCGTTGATCTTCACATGGCGACCGATAGAATAAGGATTGTAATAGTCGTCAGCATACAGCGTTGGCAGACGGGTGTGCGGGAATCTTCGCGATGGTGGTTTTCAAACATCACGCCTGCGACAGGTTGTCTCATATCGTGCGACGCGGTTTCGGCGATCGCGGGCGGCGCGTTGGTCCGTGCTCGCCATCATTGGGATTCACACTCATTGAATTACTCGTTGTGATCGTACTGCTGTCGGTGTTGATTGCGATGATTCTTCCCGCGCTGCGGGGCGCGCGACGGCGCGGGAAGATCTCTGTCTGCGCACAGAACCTCAGGCAGATCGGCGTAGGGCTGGGCGCGTACTCGGTTGATCATCACGGGCTCTTTCCGCCCAACCCGCGTGAGAATCCGCTCTTTGTCCACGATGCGTTCGGTCCCGTGACCGAGATTGCGCTGCTGGACGCGTTTGACGGCGACGTGCGGTCATTCTTCTGTCCGTTCGACCCGCTCCAGCCCGAGGAGACGAGGTTCCCCCCACTGTTCAGCCGGCCGGGTGGACAGACGTACAACCTGTTCTTCAGTCTCTCGCATCCGTCCGATCCCAACTACTGGCAGTGGCACGAATCGGGGAACGTCGATCCGGACGGTCCGCCGCTGCGGCCGATGTCGTCGCGCGATGTGATCGTGGCGGACAGCAACGCCGATTACGGGCAATTCGGGATCACGTATTCTTACCATTCGCAGAACAATGACTTTCATGAGGACACATCACGCCTGCACGGCGACGGGCACGTCGAGACGCACACGACTCTTCAGTTCGTGGTTCTGCGCCAGCAGCCGGGACTGCTTACGCGCTTTGAGTATTGAGCGCAAGTGAAGGGTTTTCGGGGATTGCACCGGGATCACGACCATGCGCACTGACACGATCAGGTATCCGTCGCTCACGGCCGCATGCACCATCACGGTGTTCGCCGCGTCGGTGATGCGTGCAGACACAGGCGCCGCAAACGATATTACGCCAGCCGGCGGGTACCCGCCTCCTGATGGACCTCGATGCCGGCCCCCATCCCCGAGCCCGCCACCGCGGCGCTGGTCCTGCCGGGCGCAGGCGGACTGATGTGCCGGCGCGGCGTGAGCAGCGCAACATACTGAACACGGACCCGCCCCGGTTCACGCCGGGGTTGTTTGTTGCGCTGACTTGACGTCACGCGCGCCGGCGCAACCACCGCCGGGGCCACCAACTAAATGTTGTACCCACGCGCCTTGTACGGCGACGCCGGGTCATGGCAGTGTGCGATTCGGTGCCCCTCCAGCGGCCCGTGCCAGTGCCAGTGGTCGCAGTGGTCGCACCACACGGTCCACAGTTCGCGGCCCAGGCCGTCGGTCACGCGGTGAGCGTTGAGGGTCGGGCAGGTGGGGTCGTGGTGGATGTATTGCCCAAACCGGGGAGGTATACCTGGGGGATATCCCCCAATTACTGGAAGGGGCAAGAAGAAATATTTTTCTTAAAGCATTTGCTGTAAGAAGATTATGTTCACGGTTGCATTTGTGGCATCAGGTTTGCAATTACCTGCTGACTGCTGATACGCACGACGGTCAGCAGTCATCGAACACTGGGGCAATTTCGTCGCCCGTGTCAAGGCAAACCAAATGATGCTTTTCAAAAGGGGCATGGACATGGCAGCTGGCAAGAATAAAAAAGGCAAGACAAACAACGGTGGTTCGCAAGCCAATGTACAGCACCACGGTTTGATGGCACTTGAAAGTCGTGTGCTGTTTTCCGCCGCTGCACTGGTGTCCGATGTACCGGAACCCGTCAATGACGCCGCCGCAGCCATTGAAGTTTCCCAGCTGACCCCAGTAGAAGATTCTGACGTAGAAACCTACGCAGTAATGGGCATCAACCCGGACTCGATGCGGCCTTCTGACGAATCAGAAGGCTTCATTAAGTTGGGAGACATTAAGGGCGAGGCGTGGACGGCACCAAACGCTGATACCGTTAGTCATGCTATGAATCAAGGGCCCGATTTGGTTCCAACGCCGACCCCAGGTGGCGGATCAGTAATGGTTATCAACCCGGACTCGATGTTTCCTGCAGACGAACCAGAAGGCTCCAATCCTACTCCGCACCCGATGCCAGTTCCAGAACTTTCAGATTCCGTTTCCAAGCGACGACTGGAGCATGGCCCCGGACTGCACGATTCAGTTCTTGATT